>CAVFPQ010000063.1:0-4554 GCA_963624415.1 Acutalibacteraceae bacterium
AGGTTCTTGTTGCAACACTTAAGGACAAGAGCGGTCACCTTGACAATACCTGCAAATATACTGACTTCAATTATTGATTTGTTGACTATTGTCATTTGCCCCACAAAAAAATCAGCTTGATTTTTTTGTGGGGCTATGTTAAAATATTTCGCAAATTAAATATAAACAGACACGATACAAGAGGGCGTTTATGCAATCCGATACGAGACAAATTGCACACCTTTTGTGTCGTTTTTTTTTGCGTTCACAAAGGGTATGCGCTCTTATTTATCGTCTAAAAGGAGGCTGTTCCGATGGAACAAAAACAAAATACTTTTCTGGAGACCGAAAAGCTGACAAAGCTTATGCGCAAATATTCCGTTCCGTGCGTTATATCGCTGGTTGTCGGCGCACTTTATAATATTGTCGACCAGATATTTATCGCAAATGCCGATTATCTCGGTTCTTACGGCAATGCGGCAAACACGGTTGTATTTCCTCTTACGGTGCTCGCTCTCGCGGCGGCAGTTATGATCGGAGACGGTTGCTGTGCCTTTGTCAGCATTGCTCTCGGAGGCGGCAAAAAGGAGGACGCACACCGCAGTGTAGGCAATTCAATTGTTTTGTGTGTTGTAAGCAGTCTTGTTCTTACCGCAATTTATCTGATTTTTTCGGAGCCTATTCTGACTCTGTTCGGCGGCAAGGTAAATGCGGAAACATACGCATTCTCAAAAGAGTATTTTTTCTGGATTACCGTGGGCATTCCGTTTTATATGTTCGGTCAGGCAATGAATCCCATTATCAGAAGTGACGGCAGTCCGAAATTCGCCATGGTGTCAACTCTTGCCGGCGCGATTGCGAATATTATTCTCGATCCGATTTTTATATATGTGTTCAGATGGGGCATGATGGGTGCGGCTGTTGCCACCGTTATCGGTCAGATTTTGACGGCGGTGCTTGCCGTTTTGTATCTGTGTCATATGAAAGCGGTCAGAATTGAAAAAAGTTCATTCAAACTCAATTCCGGACTGATTCTCAGATTTTTGTCTCTCGGCTTAACAAGCTTCCTTGCACAGGTGTCACTTGTTATTTCAATGGCGGCAGTGCAGAATACTTGCATGAAATACGGTGCGCTTGATCCGATTTTCGGACAGACGGAATATGCTCAGATTCCTCTTGCGGTGCTGGGTATTGTAATGAAATTTTTCCAGATTGCAATTTCCGTTTCAATCGGTCTTGCCGCCGGCTGCATTCCCGTCGTCGGATACAATATCGGCGCAAATCGAAAGGACAGAGCAAAAACGCTTTTTTCTTATCTGCTTATTGCCGAAGCTGTTATCGGCGGTATCGCAACAATTATCGTGGAGTGTTTTCCTCTGCAAATCGCAAATCTGTTCGGTGCCGCAAACGAAAGTGCGTATTATGCCGATTTCGCAATAAAATGCTTCCGTATTTATCTGTGTATGATGATTTTGGCGACTGTCAACAAGGGTACATTTATCTATTTGCAGGCACTCGGAAAAGCTGTGGCTTCAACCGTTGTTTCTCTGACACGAGAGATTATTTTCGGTGTGTTCCTGCCTATAATAATGCCGATTTTTATGGGGCTTGACGGATTGCTGTGGTCATTCCCCGTGGCAGATATTCTTACTTTTATTATTGCCGTTTTCTTTATCCGACAGACACGCAAGGAACTAAGCACTCCGACACAAAAAAGGTTAATCGAAACAGAATTACATAAAATCAAGTCATAAATAATAATTTATATTTGCTATAAAAAATCATTATAAAACAGTTGATTTTTTTTCTTTTTTGAAGTAAAATCGCAGTTGAAAATATTTATTCGGGGTGTTTGTTATGAAATCCGAAAACAATTATTTCAGCGGCGGTATGGAGTCACTCAGAGAGCTGTACAAAATCGGTGTCGGGCCGTCAAGCTCGCACACAATGGGCCCGCAGAAGGCATCCGCGATAATAAAATCAAAATACCCCGATGCCGAAAAAATAACCGTAACTCTTTTCGGCTCTCTCGCAAAAACAGGCAGGGGACACCGAACCGATTACATAATAGAACAGACTTTGTCTCCGATAAAAACCGAGATTATTTTTGACGAAACAAAAACGGATCTGCCGCACCCGAATACCATGTGCTTCTCCGTTCTGTCTGACGGCAAAACAGAAGAAATCACCGTAGCGAGCATTGGCGGCGGAGAAATAAGAATTATGGGTGAACATGCGGAACAGCCCAGAATCGTATATAATCTCAGTTCGTTTTCAGATATCGCAAAATACTGCGATGACCGTGAAATTCATCTTCCTGATTATGTCGCAGAGTGCGAGGGTGAGGAAATATGGAATTATCTGCATGAAATCTGGGACTGTATGAAGCATTCCGTGCATGACGGCTTAAAAGCAGAGGGTGAGATTTTCGGCGGACTGCACGTTCAGCGTAAAGCAAAACAGCTTTACAATAATCGTCACATGGATGAGACTGCCGAAACAAAAGAAAACCGCATGGTGTGTGCATACGCCTTTGCCGTAAGTGAGCAGAACGCCGCCTGTGCCGGTGAAATTGTTACCGCTCCCACGTGCGGCTCGTGCGGTGTTGTTCCCGCCGTTCTGATGTATTTTCAGAAGAAACGGGGCTTTTCGGACGAACAGATAATTCGTGCGCTTGCCGCCGGTGGAATTGTAGGCAATCTTATAAAAACAAACGCTTCGATTAGCGGAGCCGAGGCGGGATGTCAGGCGGAAATCGGCACTGCCTGTGCAATGGCGGCCGCCGCTCTCGCGGAACTTTATCATATGAGCAACGGTCAGATTGAGTATGCCGCCGAGGTTGCTATTGAGCATCACTTAGGGCTTACCTGCGACCCTGTTCGAGGGCTTGTTCAGATACCCTGTATCGAACGAAACGCAGTTGCCGCAATGCGAGCGATAAATGCGGTAAATCTTGCGAACTTCCTTGCCGATTCACGCAAGATTTCACTTGACCTTGTCATAAAAACAATGTACGAAACAGGCAAAGACCTCTCTTGTCGCTATCGTGAGACAAGCGAGGGC
Organism: Acutalibacteraceae bacterium; assembly: GCA_963624415.1. Taxonomy (GTDB): domain Bacteria; phylum Bacillota; class Clostridia; order Oscillospirales; family Acutalibacteraceae; genus RUG806. The sequence goes on from CAVFPQ010000063.1 coordinate 3,043, forward strand.
GGACTTGCTAAACTCTATAACTGAAAAAAAGCGGGGCTGTGCCCCGCTTTTTCAATTGACAATTGACTTGATATATAAAGCTTCCCGTTTTGTGAAATTGCTAATTGTTAATTGTTTTTTTGCTTTTTACTTGATTTTTGAACTATATATAAAATCGCAATTACAACAGCTGTTCCCGTTGCCGCGCCGGCGGTGTCAATCATGGCATCGGTGAACTGCATACTGCGTCCCGGAACAAAATACTGATGAAATTCGTCCGAACAGGCGTAAAGAAAACAGCTTGTCAGAGTAAGAGTGACTGTAAAGTAATTCGGCTTGTCATAAGTCTTTACATAAACTGTCATACATACACCAAGAACGGCATACTCCGTAAAGTGCGCAAGCTTTCTTATAACGTGATCAACGACCGAAAAAGTTTCGGGATTGTTTAAGTCAATACCGAGCAGTGACAGAATTTTTCCGAAAATATCCGTTACCACAGAGCCGCTCATATCCGCCGACTCTGTCGAGTCCCTTGACGACATATAGAATATTATAGCTGCCACAAGCACGGTAAGCACGAGAAAAATGTATCTTATTTTGTTTTGATTATGTTTCATGATAATCCTCCGTCTGACGACAGTATATCACAAAATTCGCACTTTGTCATTGAGAGTGCTAAAAAAATTTTAATATTTCACTTTTTGTATTGTAAATTTAAGGTTTTGTGCTAAAATATAGGTTAGAAAATAATCTAAGGAAGTAGATTAACATGACAAAAATTGACATTTTTTCAGGTTTCCTCGGTGCGGGCAAAACCACACTTATAAAAAAGCTTATCGCCGACAGCTACAATGGTGAAAAGCTTGTTCTCATCGAAAACGAATTCGGTGAAATCGGTATTGACGGCGGCTTCCTCAAGGATTCCGGTGTTGAAATTACCGAGATGAATTCCGGCTGTATCTGCTGCAGTCTTGTCGGTGACTTCGGCGAGGCTCTCAAAAAGGTTCTCGAGCAGTTTGCTCCCGACAGAATTATAATTGAACCCTCCGGTGTCGGCAAGCTTTCCGATGTTATTAAAGCCGTGCAGAATATCGGCAGTGACGAAATTATTCTCAATGCGTTTACAACGGTTGTCGATGCCGGCAAATGCAAAATGTATATGAAGAACTTCGGCGAATTTTTCAACGATCAGGTTGAACACGCAGGCACTATTATCATGAGCCACGCCGATGTTGTGTCCCCCGACAAGCTAAAAACGGCCGTTGAGCTTGTAAAAGAGAAGAACCCCACCGCCGTTATCGTAACCACACCTGTTTCTCAGCTTGACGGCAAGACTCTTCTTGAGGCCATTGAGCGTAAGGATACACTTGAAGCCGCAATTGAGCTTCTTGAAAATGAGCATGACGATGATGACGAACATGAGCATCACCATCACCACCATGATGATGACGATGAATGCTGCTGTCACGAGCATCACCACCATCACGATGACGACGATGACGACGATGACGAACATGAGCATCACCACCA
>CAVFPQ010000063.1:4738-13212 GCA_963624415.1 Acutalibacteraceae bacterium
TGTCATGACCACGATCACCATCATCACCACCATGCGGATGAGGTATTCGTAAGCTGGGGCACCGAAACCACAAAGAAATTCACAAAGGATGAGCTTAACGAAATTCTCGACTCTCTCTGCGATGAAAAGGAATTCGGCTTTATTCTTCGCGCAAAGGGCATAGTAGAAGGTGCCGACGGCAAGTGGATTCACTTCGATTATATTCCCGGTGAAGCGGATGTCCGTGACGGCAGTGCCGGCGTTATCGGCAGACTGTGCGTTATCGGCTCGAAAATCAACGAAGAAAAAATTAAAAACGCATTCGGCGCATAAGGAGCGTGCAAAATATGGAAACTCCCGTATATCTTTTTACCGGCTTTCTTGAGAGCGGCAAAACCATGTTTATGCAGGATACGCTCGAAGACTCCCGCTTTAATTCCGGTGAAAAAACACTTGTGCTTGTCTGCGAAGAGGGCGAGGAGGAATATGACCCCTCAAAATTTTCGGGACAGAATGTCACAATTAAAGTTATTGACGATGTGTCCGAATTAACGGAAGACAATCTTGCGAAAATTCAGAAGGATTGCGGTGCCGAGCGTGTTATGGTTGAATACAACGGCATGTGGATGCTTCAGCAGTTCTATGACGCAATGCCCGAAGGCTGGGTGCCTTATCAGGATATGCTTTTCTTTGATGCCGGCACTTTCATGAATTACAATTCAAACATGAGAAGTCTTGTTGTCGACAAGCTGAAGGACTGCGACACGTGTATTTTCAATCGTGTACCCGACGGCTTCGACACAATGCAGCTCCACAAAATCGTTCGTGCAATTACAAGGCGTGCCGAGATAGTTTACGAAAATGTAAACGGCACTGTAACACCCGATGAGATAGAAGATCCGCTGCCCTTTGACGTTAACGCCTCGTTTATGGAAATAGCCGACCGTGACTACGCTCTGTTTTACAGGGATCTGACAGAAGAAATGAAAAAGTATAAGGGCAAGACGGTAAGCTTTAAGGCGATTGCCGCAACCGACAGCAAATTCCCGGCGAGAACGTGCGTTCTGGGCAGACATATCATGACATGCTGTGCCGCCGATATTACATACTGCGGACTTGTGTCAAAGCTTCCCGATAAGCTTAAAGTCGAAAACGGCGCATGGTACAATGTCACCGCCGATATTGATATAAAATTCTCCCGTCTTTACGGCAGAATAGGCCCGATTTTCAACGTTAAAAATCTTACACCCGCGGATGCTCCCGAGGAGCAGGTGGCGACGTTCTATTAATAATTAACAATTAACAATGTCGGAAGTTCTGCGGACTTGAATTTATACAGCTTCGCAGAAATTCCGCTGTTAAAACAGATAAAAGTTTTATTAATCTGATTTCAGATATCGAAATTTTTTGATAAGCAAAAAATAAAGGAGAGAAAAAAATGGCAATTCCGAGACCCGAACATCCGAAGCCTCAATTTGAGAGAAAAAACTGGCAGAATCTTAACGGACAGTGGGATTTCTGCTTCGACAACGGCAAAAGCGGCGCCGCACGCAAGATCTACGAAAATGCCGATGCTTTTGACAAGAAAATTACAGTACCGTTCTGCGTGGAGTCCGAGCTGTCGGGCATTGGCTGCAAGGATTTTATCTACGGCGTATGGTACAGACGCACATTTAATCTTTCAGCCGAGCAGGTGAGCGGCCGCACGGTTCTTCATTTCGGAGCGGCGGACTATGAAACGATTGTATATATCAACGGCAAAAAGGTCGGCAAGCACAAGGGCGGTTATGTGTCGTTCTCGTTCGATATTTCAAAATTTGTAACCGAGGGAGAAAACACCGTTGTTGTCAATTGCGAAGACAATACACGCTGTCCTCTTATTCCCCGCGGAAAGCAGAGCGAGGAATATTATTCTCACGGTTGTGACTACACACGCACAACCGGTATATGGCAGACAGTGTGGCTTGAGTTTACTCCCAAGACATATGTTGAGTCATTCAAGTTCTTCCCGGATTACAAGAACGGCAGTGTAACGGTTACCGGTACTCTTCACGGCACGGCGGATCTTGATATTGCCGCTTCTTATGAAAATGCGGATATGGGTTCGATTCATATTGACTCTGCCGCCGGAAACTTCTCTTGTGAGATAAAGCTCAAAGAGAAATATCTTTGGGAAGTCGGCAACGGCAGACTTTACGATGTTGTTATAAAATTCGGTGATGATGAAATAAAGACATATTTCGGTTTAAGAAATATTTGGTTTGACGGTCTTAAATTCATGCTCAACGGCAAGTCCGTATTCCAGCGTCTTGTTCTCGATCAGGGCTTTTACCCGGACGGCATTTATACAGCCCCCTCGGATGAAGCTCTTCACAATGACATAAAGCTTTCGATGGCGTTCGGCTTCAACGGCGCAAGACTTCATCAGAAGGTGTTTGAGGAGCGTTTCCTCTATCACTGCGACAAAGAAGGCTATCTTGTATGGGGCGAGTACGCAAACTGGGGACTTGATCACACACGCCCCGACAGCATTTATTCTTTCCTGCCCGAGTGGCTTAATGAGCTTGACCGTGACTTTAACCATCCGTCAATCATCGGCTGGTGTCCGTTTAATGAAACATGGGATCAGCACGGCTGTCAGCAGTTCGATCCGCTTCTCTCGTCAATTTACAGCATTACAAAGGCGGTTGACAACACACGTCCCTGCATTGACACAAGCGGCAACTTCCATGTTGTTACCGATATTTACGATTATCATGATTACGAACAGAAACCCGATGAATTCGCAAACAGAATAAAGACCTATGAGGTTGATAATGTTGTTGACAACTGGACAAGAAGACAGACTTATCCCGGTGACCTTCCCGTGTTCATAAGCGAGTACGGCGGAATCAAGTGGAGCACCAAGGAAGGCGGTTCGGCATGGGGCTACGGCGATGCTCCCAAAACGGTGGAAGAGTACAAGGCCCGTTATAAAGGTCTTACCGATGCCATTCTCGACTGCCCCAAAATTATGGGCTTCTGCTATACTCAGCTTACAGATGTTGAGCAGGAACAGAACGGTGTTTATAACTATGACAGAACCGAAAAGTTCGATATTGACTTCTTCCATGAAGTAAATACACGCAAAGCGGCAATTGAAGACTGATATTTTCGAAGCTTTAAGACTTATTTAAGACGAATAGTATATACTGTGTACTGTAAGAACAGACAGGGTTCTTACATCCCCCTTTCTCTTTTTCTATATGCATTCGCAGCAGAGCTTCGGGCAAGAAATTGCACCGGAGCTTTTGTCTTTCGTTCGGTTCACAGTAATCTGTTGTCATTAAACGGTCGGATTTATGGTTATTGCCGCCGTTAATTGACCGGTGAAAAACGCAGCTCTTTACTTTTCTCAAAGAGTTTTATTTGAAAGGAAAGTGTTTTATATGAAAAAGAAGCAATTCAAAGCAGAATCAAAAAAGCTTCTTGATTTGATGGTAAACTCCATCTACACCCATAAGGAGATTTTTCTCCGTGAGCTTATTTCAAACGCAAGCGATGCGCTCGATAAGCTCCATTTCCGTCTGCTGACAGACAACAGCGCAGATGCCTCAACCGATGAGCTTGCAATCAGACTTACCGTTGACAAGGATGCACGCACGCTTACAATTTCCGATAACGGTATCGGCATGACGGCAGAGGAGCTTGAAAACAACCTCGGTATCATTGCAAAGAGCGGCTCGCAGGCTTTCAAAGCCGAAAACGCCGACAATAAGGATGTTGACATTATCGGTCAGTTCGGTGTCGGATTCTATGCCGCGTTTATGGTAAGTTCCAAGGTTGTCGTAAACAGCAAGGCTTACGGTTCGGATGAAGCAAACTGCTGGGAGTCCGAAGGTGCAGACGGCTTTACCGTTTCTCCGTGCGAGAAAGAGACAAACGGCACGGATATTACATTGTATCTGAAAGACGACACCGAAGAAGTAAATTACAGCCGTTATCTTGAACAGTATACGATTTCTTCTCTTGTCAAGAAGTATTCAAACTATATCAGATTCCCGATTAAGATGATGATGTCCTCCTCCCGTCCTGTTGAAGGCAAGGAAGGGGAGTACGAGACTGTCGAAGAGGATACCGTTCTCAACAGCATGCTCCCCATCTGGAAAAAGAGCAAGAGTGAAATTACCGAGGATGAATACAACTCTTTCTATAAAGAAGTGTTCATGGATTACGAAAATCCCCTCAAGGTTATTCACACAAAAACAGAGGGCAGTGCAACGTTTGACGCTCTTCTCTATATTCCTTCACACGCTCCGTTTGACTATTACACAAAGGAGTATGAGAAGGGACTTCGCCTTTATTCAAAGGGCGTGCTTATTACCGAAAAGTGCGGTGAGCTGCTTCCCGATCACTTCAATTTCGTAAGAGGTCTTGTCGACAGTGAGGATCTCTCGCTTAATATTTCCCGTGAGATGCTCCAGCATGACCATCAGCTGAAGCTTATCGCAAAGACGGTATCAAAGAAAATCAAGTCTGAGCTTACGAGACTTCTGAAAGACAAGAGAGAGGACTATGAAAAGTTCTTTGAAGCATTCGGCGCATCGCTTAAATTCGGCGTTTATAATGACTACGGCGCAAATAAAGACGAGCTTAAGGATCTGCTTCTGTTCAAGTCCTCAAAAGAAGAGAAGTATGTAACGCTCGAAGAGTATGTTTCACGCATGGCAGACGGTCAGACGGCTATTTATTACGCCGCCGCGGATTCAATCGAAAAGGCAAAGATGCTTCCTCAGGTTGATGCGGCACTTTCCAAGGGCTATGAAGTTCTGTACTTCACGGAGTATATGGACGAGTTCGCAATCCGTATGCTTATGGAATATAACGAAAAGACTTTTGTAAATGTCTGCTCGGGTGAGGCTGATTTCCAGACCGACGAAGAAAAGGAAGAGGCAAAGACCGAAAACGAGTCAAATGAAGAGCTTTTCAAAGCTATGAAAGAAACACTCGGCGATAAGGTGTCATCCGTCAGATTTACTCATAAGTTGGGCAAGCATCCCTCATGCCTTACAAACGAGGGTGTTCTCTCGGCTGAAATGGAGAAGGTGTTAAGCTCCATGCCCGGCTCAACAGGCGCAAAGGCTGAGCTTGTTCTTGAAATCAACGCCGATCACCCGGTTGCCGAAAAGATTAAATCACTCTATGGCACAGACAACGACCGCCTTGCCGATTATACAAAGCTTCTCTATAACGAGGCTCGCCTTATCGGCGGCATGACAATCGAAGATCCGGTTGAATTTGCGTCACTTGTCTGCTCGCTGATGTAATTTTTGTTAAAGCGAAATTCTGTTAAAAAACCACCTTCTGCGGTTGTGCTGCGGAGGGTGGTTTTTTGATGCTCATTTGCGAATTTTGTTGGACAAAACATAAAAAAACAGCCATAAAAAATCTTGCATATTGTTGAAAAAGCTGATACAATACATTTGTTAAAACTATAACAAGGAGAGCGAATAGCTTATGGCAAACGCAAAATATGATGTAATTGTCGTCGGCGCCGGCAACGGCGGTTTAAGTGCGGCGGCTTATCTTGCCAAAGAGGGCAAAAAGGTTCTTGTTCTCGAAAAGCACAATCTTCCCGGCGGATGCGCAACATCCTTCCGCAGGGGCCGCTTTGAGTTTGAAGGCACACTGCACGAAATGTGTCAGATGGGCAAGGGCGAATATCAGGGAGGTGTCCGCACACTTCTTGACGGCTACGGACTTGATGTAGACTGGGTTTCAACAGATGAAGCCTTCCGCTCCGTCAATACCGATCCCGAAAAAGGCTTTGATGTAACCATGCCCGTCGGCGTTCAGGCGTTTATTGACGAAATGGAACGCAATGTTCCCGGCTCAAAAGAGAGCATTACAACGGTTCTGGAGCTCGGCAGAATGCTGTCCGAAGGTGTCGGCTGGCTTGCAAAGCACAACAACGAGCCCGCACCGCCCGCAAAGGTTGAAATGCTCATAAAATATCACGACCTTATGAAGCTTGTTCCCATGACAACGGACGAAATGCTCCGCCGTATCGGTGTACCCGACAAGGCACGAGAAATATTCGAGTCATATTGGGACTATGTCGGTGTTGACTCCACAAAGATGAGCTTTGCGGTTTACACATTCATGACATACACATATCTTACGCAAAAGCCCTGGATGGCACGTTTCCGCAGTCACGAAATATCAATGGCATTCGACAAGCGTATAAGAGAAATGGGCGGAGAAATATGGTATAATACCGAAGTTACCAAAATCGACGTAAAGGGCGGCGCGGTTCATGGCGTAGAGCTTGCGGACGGCACTTATATTGCGTGTGACAGAGTTATCTCCAATCTTATGCCTCATGTTGTATTTGACCGCATGATAGACAAAAAAGAAATTCCCGAACGTGAATTAAAGCTTATGAACGCCAGAAAGCTTGCTCAGAGCGCATTTACGGTTTATCTGGGACTTGATATTCCCTATGAACAGCTTGGATTTAAGGCATATGACACATTTGTCCGTTCCACAGGCGACACGCTTAAACAGTACAACAACGCCGCAACAATTGAAGGACACAAGGATTATTGCGTCACCATAATAAACGAGGCTATTCCCGATTGCACACCCGAAGGCACCTGCATGGTACAGTTTGCAAAGTTCTATACAGAGGATGCTTTTGCGAATGTAACAGAGGAAGAGTATTTCAAACTTAAAGACAAAATCGCCGAGGAGTGCATAACTCACTTCGAAAAGACTTTCGGTGTTGATCTTCGCAGTCACATAGAAGAAATTGTTGTCGCTTCTCCCGTTACTTGGGCACGTTATCTCGGCACGCCTCAGGGCGATGTCTACGGTTACGCGTGCGGCACATGGGACGGTATGTTCCCCCGTGTACAGAGCGGTCACAAGCTCGATTACACAATAAAGGGACTTCGTTTCTGCGGCGGTCACGGCACACAGATGGACGGATATTCACAGGCATATCTTTCAGGTGCAGAACAGGCTCGCTACACACTCGAAAATATGAAGGAGGGCAACTGAAATGGCAAAATTCAATTATGACAAATCCGCCCTCAAGGGCATTGGTGTCGGCGCATTTTTAGGCGAGGTAAAGGTTCGTGAGGAACATATAGCCGCCGCCGGAACAAAAATGCCGCAGTCTGTTTATAATGCGAATATTCTCGCTAAAAAGCTTCATCCGGCAAAGCAGTTTGTAAAAATCGCAAAGGTTACGGATCACGGCGACGCAAAAAGCTTTGTTCTTGTGCCGGATACCGAAAAAGGCACATCTTCTTTGGCATATTTCAGAGCAGGACAGTATGTAAGCGTTGAGCTTGAAATTGAGGGCGCAAAGCTTCACAAGCCCTATTCAATCTGCTCCGCTCCCGCGGATGCACTTAAGGGCAGTTATATGCTTACGGTTCGCAAAACAAACGGCGGATACGCTTCGGAATATATTCTCAACAACTGGAAAGAGGGAAGCGAAGTAACTTTATCCGGCCCTCAGGGAGAATTCTATTATCAGGGACTTCGTGACGCAAAGCATGTTGTTGCTCTTGCCGGCGGCAGCGGAATTACTCCGTTTTATTCACTCGCAGGCGCAATTGCGGACGGTACGGAGGATTTCACACTGACAATTCTCTATGGCAACCGCACACGCAATTCTATTCTGCTGGGAAAAGAGCTTGACGAAATTGCCGCACGTTCAAACGGCAAGGTCAAAATAGTTAATGTTCTGTCGGATGAAGAAGCCGAAGGGTACGAGCACGGCTTTATTACAGCCGAGATTATAAAGAAATATGCGGGTGATTCCGATTATTCGCTGTTCCTTTGCGGCCCTAAAGCAATGTATGACTTTGCGGATACGCAGATAGAAAAGCTTAAATTGCCCCGCCGCCGTGTACGCAAAGAGCTTTACGGTGAGTATGGCGATCCTTCACGCAATGCGGATTATCCGTCGGACAAAAAAGACGGTTCATATAATATCACCGTTTTAATTCGCGGTGAAAAGCAGACGGTTTCATGCCGTGCAAATCAGACACTGCTGTCAGCAATGGAAGATGCGGGCATAAATGCTCCGTCACGCTGCCGCAGCGGTGAGTGCGGATGGTGCCACTCCCGTCTTGTTTCGGGCGATGTGTATATTCCTTCCGATGCAGACGGCAGAAGAGAGGCAGACAAAAAATTCGGATGGATTCATCCCTGCTGCACTTATCCGTTAAGTGATGTAACGCTGGAAGTTCCGACTGTAAAATAAGATAGTTTCGAAAAAAGTCGGTTTGGTGCTGTCGGGTGACGGCAAGCGTTGATTTTCCGGTGTCTTACGAAAATAAAGAAAAAAAATAAAACTCACCTTCTGCGGATGTGGCGTGGAGGGTGGGTTTTTTTATCGGAAATTAATGTCATAGTGCCTCGGGTTCATGTCCTTCTTCGGAATTTGGGCAAAAGAAAAAGCACCGCTTATAACGATGCTTTCTTTGATTTCTTTGGCAGGG
>CAVFPQ010000064.1:0-13121 GCA_963624415.1 Acutalibacteraceae bacterium
ATTGATAATTTGTCTTTGTTTTGAAACAATACTTCCTTATCAGTACGTGGCTAAACCTGCCGCCGATTTTTATATTGTGTTTTGCTTCTCTTTTGAGCTGTAACGAGTTATGCAGAAAAATAACAACGAAATTTCCGCAAAGCTTCTATAATCCAAGACACTCAGCGTCTTCCGATATTGTTAATTGCCTGCTCCCTGCTCCCTTTTATTCAGTTCACTCAGTATTTTGTCGTACTCATCTTCGTCTATCTTATATTTTTTCGAAATAATATAGAAGCCGACTGCCATAAACACAACCGGCAGAATTGCCATAACGCACCGTAATGCGAATGTCATTCCGTCAGACGCACCCGACAGAACGCTCTCAATGTATGATGCCTTGTATTCCGCCGTCCATGTCGCAGGGTCACTGAGCGCGGAGTTTTCCGCATTGGAAATTTTGTTCGTGATGTCAGTAAGTCCTATCGCGAGATAGACTATCATTATTATGACCTGCTGCAAAGAGCTTGACAGCTTCGTCATGAACGGACGAACGGAGAATATAAGAGCCTCGTTTCTTTCGCCCGTTAGCAGTTCGTTATACTCAATCGTATTTGACAGACACACAGCACCTATAAGATAAATCAGCGAGTAGCCGAGCCCTATGAACAGAGATTCAACACACAGAACATAGAAGGATACTGTCGGGTTTTTTATAAATGTACCGGTGAGCATAAACGCCGCATAGCCGATTATCGTTGTTATGAACGAAATTCGCACTATCTGAATACGCTTCATAAATTTTGTCATTATCGGGTATATTACAAAGCTCAGCCCCGATGCCGCACCGTAGAATACAACAAAAATCGTTGTAAACGAGCCTTCATAACCGTATGACAGATAGATATAGTTTGTGCCGAATGCCGTAAGAAGAGTACCGCTTAAATTTACGAACAGAAGCATAAATGCCGTCCACAGCACCTGCTTGTTGTTCAGAATTATTTTTACCATCTGCTTAAAGCCTGTCTTTTCGGCGGAAGCGGGTTTCAGCGGCTTTTCTTTTACGCCGGCACATACAAACGACTGACAGCCGATAAACAGCAGTGCGATTACTATTGACACAACCTTGTAGCCCGTTACGGCGCTGTTTCCGATTGCCATTTTGCCGACGGTGAGTATCGGAATAAGTCCGTTTGCAAGAATTGTGCCGAGTCCTGCGAACAGATTTGACATGGATGTGATAATGTCACGCTCTCTCGGTTCGCTTGTAAGGGAAGGGAGCATTGACCAGTAGCCGATGTCGTTCATGGTGTATGTCATGTCCCATATAAGATACAGAAACGGAAACGCTATGACATACGCCGTGCCTTTGAGCGGAATTGAGAAAATGAGTGCAAGAACAACAGCGTTTGTAATTGCGCCGATAAGTATCCACGGCTTGAACTTGCCGAATTTGGAACGTGTGTTTTCTATGATGCCGCCCATAATAGGATCGTTAATGCCGTCCCAGATTCTGCATACTATCATAATTATGCTTATTGCCGCAAACTGTCCGTCTGTTACATCTTTTGTGTACAGAATGAATGTCAGCAAAAAGTATGTATAGAGCGAGTATGCGAGGTCTCTGCCTATGCCGCCCAGACTGTAAATCCACTTGTTTCGCGCGAATGTTCTGTCTTTTGCCACGGTTTTCGCCATAAAAATCTCTCCTTCGATTTTAATGCGGAAATCAGATTATCGTAACACGCTTCATGACAACGGGTGTTACGGGTCTGTCGCCGTATGTTGTGGGAACGCTCGCTATCTCGTCGACAGCGTCCATGCCGTCTATAACCTTGCCGAATGCCGCATAACTGCCGTCAAGGTGCGGTGCGTCCTCGTGCATAATGAAAAACTGAGAGCTTGCGGAGTTGGGATCCATTGTGCGTGCCATTGAAATAACACCGCGTGTGTGTCTGATGTCGTTGCCCTTGAATCCGTTTGCGGCAAACTCGCCGTGGATTGTGTCTTTGGAACCGCCGCAGCCTGTGCCGTCGGGGTCGCCGCCCTGAATCATAAAGCCCCTGATAATGCGATGGAATGTAAGTCCGTCATAAAAGCCGTCTTTTACAAGCTTCTCAAAGTTTGCGACTGTTTCGGGAGCCTTGTCGGGATAAAGCTCAATGTCGATTATCGCACCGTTGTCCATTTCTATTCTTACCATATTTGTTCGTTCCTTTCGTGCGGAGTGTCCGCTTTTGTTTTTCTATATTTTAACACATTCGGCAAAAATTCTCACTGTATAAATTACCGAAATTTAAGCTTTGTTTTTAGTAATAGTGCAAAAATTAAACCGTTCTTTCGATAAAATTCATCGTGCGAAAAAATTCGGAATTAATCCGTGAAAATCAAAAAAAACTGTTGCAATAATCCCGGCGGATGTTGTATAATCAAAAGAGTATTAATGGGGAAGGGGAAGCTGTATAATGAAAGAAAAGCCGAAAAGAAAAATCAGCATACTTGCAGCCGCTGCGTTTCTTTGTGCTGTCGGTGCGTTTGTGTGCGTTTTTGCTTTTATCGAAGCGAAGCTGTATGCCCCTAAAGCAGAGCTTGAAAGCCTTCAGCAGGTTTATGAAGAAATTTCTCAGCAGAATGATGATATAGAATACCTTATAAACGACGCCGATGATGCCGAAAGATTTGAGCATCTTGCACGTGAGAGGGGCTATGTATACCCCGACGAGAAAATATATTATGATGTTACCCCGGGTAACTGACATATAAATCAATTTCAGGAGGACATTTGCTTTTATGCAATCACAGGAAGGCGCAATCTACGACGGCAAAATCACAGGAATTACAACATTCGGTGCGTTTGTCAAACTCTCAAACGGCGAAACCGGAATGGTTCATATTTCCGAGGTAGCCCCGGTTTATGTTCGTGACATTAAAGAACATTTAACCGAGGGACAGGAAGTCAAGGTTAAGGTCATAGGCATAAATGAAGCCAACAAAATCAGTCTGTCCATAAAACAGGCACTTCCGGAATCCGAAAACGCCGACGCAAAAAAGAAGCAGTATCCTCCGAGAAACAGAGATAATCATAATCAGTCAAGCAGAGAGCATGCCCCAAGACAGAATTATGACAATAAAAATTCTCGCCGTAATTCCACACCCTCCGCACCGCTTACATTCGAGGATATGATGGCAAAGTTCAAGCAGGAGAGTGACGAAAAAATGTCCGCACTCAAACGCTCGGGCGAACAGAGAAGCTCCCGCAGAGGAAACAGATAAACATAACATAAAATAAAATGAAATGAAAGGGAAGTCCAAGGGCTTCCTTTTTTTTATTAACAATTGGGGATCTCTAAAAACTCGTTAGTCTCTTAAAAAAACACCGAAAAATTGCGAAAAATGGCTGTTTTTACCGCTTTTTCATTCTTTTAGAGAATTATAAATAGAAATATCTTAGTTTTTAGAGGTGCCCAATTAACAATTAAAGAGTTATCTGATTTTTTCGTCAGCGTACTGCCACCCTTGCCCCGGACATGAGCTGTTTGTCGGGGCATCTGTCTGCCCGGATGACATTTATCGCCAAAATTAACCAAAACAACGGACAGACAGACACCGCCGCCAAGCAGCTGCCTACGGCTTCGTAGCCGCCGGTGCGATGCTTGCCGTCATACCGCTTACGCTTCTGACGGCAACGTGGCAGTCGTCTCGCTATCCGAGCCGACCGCACCGCTCGTCGTCGGCTTCGCCGCCTCCTCGCGGCCCCCTCAAGAAAAAGCCCCGCTATGTGAAATAACTTCCACACAGCGAAGCCTTATAAATCCAAGTCCGCAGGACTTCCGATATTTTTAATTTCTCTCGTCAACGATTTTCGCTAACCTATACTCTGATGCCCTGTCTCAGCCTTCGAGTCCGTTCTCATCAAAATCAAACACTGCCTGAAGTGCAATCTCAATCGTCTTTTCTATCGTTGACGGAATAAGATTGTCAGCTGTGTCAAGACGAGTGTGATAATATCTCGCCGGCGCCGGATCCATCGCGACAAATGAAGAAGCCTTGCAACCCGCACGTGATGCTGCGGCGGCATCCGTTGAGCCGAGCGGAATCGCACCGAAAGGAACATCTTTTCCGCACTTTTTGGCGGCATTCTGAACAAGCGTGCATGTGGGTACGTCGTTCTTTACAAGACCGTTCAGATCCTTGGTGTAAATCATCATATATTCTTCGTCACGGATTGTATCATAACCTGTGAATATTGTCTCAACACCGTCATTTAGCATCTCGGGATGAGCCTTGAAGAACGCTTCCGAGCCTCTGAGTCCTGCTTCCTCACCGCCTGCAAGAAGTGCGATAACCTCTGTGTTTTCAAAACGTATATCATTATCGGCAAGGAACTTCATAACGGAATTTGCAATAAAGCATCCCGAGAGGTCATCACTTGCGCCGTCAACAAAACGCTTGTTGTTTGTGAATTTGAAAAGTCCCGCAAATGCCGGTGCAAATGCAAGCTGTCCTAATGCGAGTCCCTTTTTAAGCTTGTCATTTTTCGATTTAAGACTTACCGCTGTTGAGGCAATGTCATAGAGAAGACCTGCTATTGCATATCCCGAAACGCTTATTACGCCCTTTGAACCGAGCTTGTATGTATACGTCCATTCGGGTGCGGAATCGGTGTGACCGGATATTATAATGCGGCGCTTTGTCTCGCCGGTTGCTTTTCTTACGGCTACAATATTTCCGGATGTTGTCTTCTTGAACAGCGGATCAAGCGGCTTTTTGTAAACGGCAAATTCGCCCAAGAGACTGCCGAACGTTGCACCGAGTGCAGGAATTGACAGTGCCGAGAGGGCTTTTTTATTTTTAAACGCACCTGCGATATTTGCGGCTGTCGAGCCCAGAAGCAGACCGCCCGCAATGGGTACAAACGCCATAAACGCTCTGGGGTGGGCATCAAACTCTTCACGGTTTACGCTGTCGGCATAATTTTTAAGAATATCCGCCATGTATTCCTGAGCTTTCTTTTCGCTCTCACTGCCGCATTCACGCGGACCTATCTCATCGCAGATGTGTGTAATGTTCTTTACCGAAAAATCGGCATAAGACGCAAGATTTTCTTTTGCGTTCTCCAAAATTTTTCTGAAATCCATTTATATCTTCCTTTCGTTTACTTTATTCTTGTTATTTTGTTGCCCTTTACGACGAATGCCCTGTCCGCAAGATCAACAAGCGGAGCATCGTTTTTGGGGGAGTCCGTATAAAATTCATCTATGTGCGCATCCGGGAATTTTTCGAGAAAAGCCGGTACTTTTTTCGACCGCATGCACAGTCTTGTTATACGCCATGTGTTTTCGTCAATCACCGTTCCCACACAGTGCTTTATGCCGAGCCTTGAACATATTTCCGCCATTGTAATTTCGGGGGAAGCGGTAACTATAACATCGTCATCCTTCTGCTGAAGCTTGTAAAACGGCTTTATATTTTTTTCGTGCCTGTCCCAGAAATCCTTTGCGTCCGCTCTTATATCGGGAATGCTCCTGAGATAATCCTCAACAAAAGGAGCGTATTCGGTGAGTGCCTGTTCAACGGTAATCTTGCCGGCTTTATACTTTGTCAGAGCCTTGATTACCATAGGAATGTATTTTATAAGGTACGGTGTCCTTTTAAGATAGTAAAAGAAGAACTGGAACGGACTTTCGCCTTTATATATGGTATTGTCAAAGTCGTATACGTTCAATCTGTCTCCTCCTCTTCAACTACCGTGTATTTTGAGAAATCTACGGTTATGTCGTTTTCGCCGACACTGCCTGTTTCAAAGCTTTCAATCTCCCATTTTACACGCAACGTGTCGCTTGAATCATACGATTCGCACTTCGCCGCAAAGCCGTACTCCGAGTCAATCCATATATACACGGTCTCGGTAACTTCGCCCCCGGTGTATGCTCTCTGCACATATTTGTGACAGACTCGTCCTGCGACATTTTCGTCATACATATACATGACATTAGACATGGACGGCATGGATGACGATACGGTTGACAGCTTCATAAATGTTGTTGAAATATCCGAAAATCTACTGTTTTCAAGCAGAGAATGCACGGCCTTTTCTTCGCTGTCGACAATTACATAATAATCTGTGTCGTTTCCGTGTGCCACATAATAGAGAGTGGAACCGCCGTCGGGGTACTCCGCGGTAAATGCCTTGTCGTTTCTGGTCTCGACTATTTTAACGGTTTCGGAATTTGAAGTGGCATTGTAATAGTCATATGTTATCTTGAAATTGCTCTGCCACGATGTGTTGACATTTATTTCCTTTTCGGGATCGGCAACGGCACTGTCGGTAGTGTCGCCGGATTTTGAATTATAGCTGTATGATTCCCCCGACGAAGTATCGCCGTTTTTGCAGGAAACAAGTGTCGCCGCACACATAACCGCAGCCGTAATCGCCGCTAATATTTTTATACTGTTGTTCATACAATCACCTATGATATATTATATTTAAAATAGAAAATTTGTCAACTATCGGCAATCAACAATTAGCAATTAGCAGTTAGCAATCAGCAATTTCGGAAGTTCTGCGGACTTGATTTATTATAATTCAAGGCACAAATTGCCTTCCGACATTATGCATTATACATTCTGCATTCTACATTATTCTGCATTGTCCCGCTCCATCTTCCTTAACTCGTGTATTTTAGCTTCATATCGCATTTTGCATAATTAAACAAGACAATATTGTATATTTGTAACTATTGACAGTTTGTGTGGGGGGGTGCTAAAATTATGTTAAAGTTTTATAAAGAAAGAGAGAACATTTATCATGAAAAAGATTTTTTCCGTGGTTCTTGCACTTATTATGCTCATGTCCCTCTTTGTTCCTGCGGTATATGCTGTACCGTTCAGAAACACCACAGATTGTCCCACGCTGTATTTCCGCGGCAACGGCGGCTCCATCTATGACGAGGACGGCAACGTCGTATACGATTTTGATGTTGACAGCGACACGATAAAATCTATCGCCAAGACGGTTCTGCCTTCATTTACAAAGGGCTATCTTACCGGCAACTTTGATGAATACTACAAGGTTTTCGGTGAAGAGATGACAAAGCTCTACGACAGGTGCATACTTGACAATAACGGCAACCCCAGATACGGCACGGGCATTTCCGAAGAGTGCAAGGCACAGTTGGAAACCTACAAAACCAAAAGCCAGGCACTCTCCAACGGTCAGTTCTTTTATGACGCTTATGCGTATCATAATGACTGGCGTCTTGATCCTCTCGCAACAGCCGATGAAATTGATAAGTTCATTGACTGCGTTCTTGAGACTACCGGTGCAAAAAAGGTTAACCTTATGAGTAAATGTCTCGGCGGCAACCTTATTCTGGCTTATATCGCCAAATACGGCACATCAAAGATTAACGGCATAGGCTTCGGTTCAACCGTTGCCTTCGGTGAGGACCTTGCAAGTGAGGTTTACTCCGGACATGTTAATTTTGACTGCGAGACTATTACACGTTTCGCAAAGGATAAATTCGCTTCCGACCTGCTCTCGAATCTTGACAGCGTTGTAATGGAATTTATTACAGACACACTTGATCTCGCAAATGTTTCCGGTGCGGGTGATATTGCAACAAATGCCGCAATGAAGCTCCTTGTTAACAGACTGTATAAGGGACTTATCCCCGTTCTTGTAACCACAACATACGGCACATGGCCCGGTTATTGGAGTATGGTGTCCGCTGAAAGATACCAAGAGGCAAAAACATTTGTTTTCGGTGACGAGAACAGTGAAAAATATCAGAACTATTCCGGTCTTATCGCAAAGCTTGATGCTTATGATACTCTTGTCCGTCAGCGTATCCCCGAGCTGTTAATGACAGCCAAAGACAACGGCGTAAAGATTTGCATTGTCTCAAAATACGGCTTCCAGATGCCTCCCATCACCGACTTAAAGGATGAACAGGGCGATGTATGGGTATCGACAAAATATTCATCTCTCGGTGCTACGGTATCAAAAGCCGGTTCTACACTCTCCGATGAATATATAGCGGAACGTACTGCTCTCGGCTACGGAAAATATATCTCCCCCGATAAACAGATTGACGCTTCAACGTGCGTTTTGCCCGAATATACATGGTTCTTCAAAAATGCCGTTCATGACGATTGGACCAGAGAAGAAAACTCGATTATTGTACACGTTTTCAATTATGATGGTCAGGCAACCGTTAACGACATTTCCGGCGCAACACAGTTTATGGTATTTGACAAAGAAAACGATGTCTGCTATCCCATGACAGACGAAAACTGCAATACCGAAACATACGAAGTTGATGAAGATGACAGCTTCTCCGCAAAAATTTCAAGATTCTTCAAGGCCCTTGTCCAATGGTTCAAAACCACCTTCAGCTTCTTAAAATACCTGTCCGGTAAGAAATAATTTCATCACATAAAAAGACCTCTCTGCCACATAGCAGGGAGGCTTTTTTTACTCGCCGAATATTATTTTATCTTTTTACTAAGTCAGTTTTTTTGCAGCTTTTTTCGCAAATCCTTTTATCTTTTTATTGTCAGCGTAACCGCAAGTAACTTTACGCCGAAAAAAATTTTTCAGCTTATCGAATTTTGTTGACAATACAAATCCGAAGGCATATAATGCTTATATGAACAGGTTCACAAAAACTTTTTCGAAAGGAAAATCATGCCGAAAATCATAGAAAACATAAAAGAACAGCTTCAGAAGGAAGCCGCAAGGCAGATTGCAGAGTGCGGCTATTCCGACACGACAATTCGCTCCGTTGCTTCGGCATGCGGCATCGGGGTGGGGACCGTGTATAATTATTTCAAATCAAAGGATATGCTTATCGCGTCCGTTGTGGCACAGGACTGGAAAGAATGTACCGAAAAATTCAGAAGCTCTTCTCCGGTCGGCGCAAGGGAAACCGTAAAACTCGTATATGATATGCTCAAGAATTTTGAGGAACAGCATAAAGCCCTTTTTAAGGACCCCGAAGCCGCAAAAAAATATTCTTCCGTATTCACCGAGCGGCACGGACTTCTCAGAAATCAGGTCGCGCAAATTCTGCTTCCCGTATGTCAAAACAGCGATGAGCCCGAGTTCTTATCTCAGTTTATTGCGGAAAGCCTTCTTACCTGGGTGACAGCGGGAGAGCCTTTCGATAAACTGTATACAATTCTGCAAAATCTTTTATAATATAAAGGAGACGAATACAATGAGCAGCTTTGAAAACCTGCGAATCGTAGACAACTTTTACCAGACTTCACTGTTTTTCCCTATGCCGACGGTAATAATAAGTACCCTGTGCGAAGACGGTTCCACTACATTGGGGCCGTATTCTCTCGTTCAGCCCTACTATGTTGCCGGCAAGGATTTCTATGCAATGCTTCTGTCGTGCAGAAACTCATCCAACACGGCACAGAACATTCTGAAAAACGGCAAGTGCACTCTCAACTTTATTGATGACAATCCAAAGACATTCAAAGAAGCCGTAAAGCTTTCGTGGCCCGGTGACAAGCCCTCCGACAAAATGCCTAAGTGCAATTTCAAGCTTGAAAAAAGCATGATAGAAGAACAGACCGGCGAAAAAAGACCCATGGTTCTTACCGATGCAATCGAGGCTATTGAATGCACATGGGTTCGTGAGCTTGACGGTGCAGATAAAGATATGCCCGGTGAACTCAACGGATACGAGCCGCCTTACCATGATTTCAACGGCATTACAAGCAAATTCGGCGCGCATTTTATTCTTCGTGTAGATAAAATTCTTATGAAGAAAAAATACAGCGATGCCATAATAAACGGTGTCCGTGCAAAGGACTTTCCGTCACTTCCCGTTGATTACGGTTATCGTGATTCCAAAAACTTCTGGTTCCACAGAAAAAGCCGCATGAGAGCGGAGCTTCTGCAGGTTCGCAAGGCTACACTTGAATCCGTAAGATACGCTGCCGATCGTGTCGATGACAAAATCAAATTTACCGATGATGCGCTTGAAACCATTCTGGGTGTGCCACGTGTTTTCCTTTCAACCGTTCTTAAAGGCTGTGTTCAGTGGGCAAGAGAAAATAATGTTGAACTGGTAACCGCCGAACACATGAAAATCATAAACGATAAACGTTCCAAAGAAAAAAATAAAAAGTAAGAGAGGTCAGCTGAAATGAAAGTTGTTCTTGCAGGCGCATTCGGAAATTTAGGCGCCGAAATATTAAAAGCTCTGTGCAAAAACGGTCACGAGGTCGTTGCCGCAGATATAAAAGAAAGACCGATAGACGGCACCGAGGGCAAATATAAATTTGTCGCAATCGATGCCACAAAGCCCGAAACTCTTGAAGGACTCTGCGACGGTGCGGATGTTGTTATAACGACAATGGGACTTACATCGGGTTCCGTCAGATTTACGGCATATGATATAGACTACAAAGGAAACATGAATCTCTATAACGAGGCGAAAAAAGCCGGCGTAAAGAAGTTCAACTATATTTCCGTTATTTCCTGTGATGAGAAGGGTGCGGAGGATGTTCCCATGCTTCACGCAAAATATCTTGTTGAGGAAGAAATCAAAAAACAGCCTATGGATTATGTTATCTACCGTCCCACAGGTTATTTCTATGATATTGCCAAGGTTTTCAAGCCCTATGTCGAAAAAGGCGAAATGCAGCTTCTTAAAGGCTTCGGCGGTGTAAAAGCAAATGTTGTTGACTGCCCGGACTTTGCCGCCTTTATTGTTGAGCATATGAATGACAAGAATGCCGTTTACAATGTCGGCGGAAAAGAAACATATTCATATGAAGAAATGGCAAAAATGTGTTTTGATGCCGCAAACAAGCCGCTTAAAATAAAATGGGCTCCCGTCTGGCTTTTCGGTGTACTTGCCAATCTTCCGAAAATCAAAAAAGAGGGAAAGCACGATATAATCCTTTTCTCAAAATGGACTCTCAGTCATGACCTTGTAGGTGATACAAAGGTCGGTGACGCAAGCTTTGCCGCATATATAAAGAGCTATTTCGGAAAGGAGTAATTTCAGTATGCCTTGGTCACTTTTAGGAATTCTTCTGGCTGTATGCGCTGTTATGTGCGCAGTCGGATTCTATAAATTTGTTTATTTTCTGTCGATAGGTTACGGCTTCGCAATAGCCGGCGGCGGTATTGCCGTGTTTATAATGTACCTTGTAAATCCTACCGATACTCCGATTTTTGTTGTTCTTCTTCAGCTTGCTCTGTTTATAGCATACGGTGCGCGTCTTTCGGGATTTCTGCTTTACCGTGAGCTTAAAAATGCCTCATATCGCAAAACGGATGTTGCAAAAAGCACGCTTGACAAAGACAGCGAAAAGAAAATGCCGTTCTTTGTTCTCTTTACAATATGGGTTGTTGTTGCGGTTCTGTATGTCGCACAGGTCAGCCCCATGCTTTTCAGAATCGTGAACAATTCAACGGATATCGTACTTCCGCTTGTGGGTATCGCAATTTCGATATTCGGAATCATTCTTGAATCAGTGGCGGATTCTCAGAAATCGGCTCAGAAAAAAGTACGCCCCGATATGGTTGCCGAAAAAGGACTTTACAAAATTGTCCGCTGTCCCAATTATCTCGGTGAAATCATATTCTGGATCGGAGTTTTTGTAGGCGGCATTTCAACATATGCCACAGTCGGTCAGTGGATTACCGCAGTTGTTGCTCTTATCTGCATAATTTTCATAATGTTCAACGGCGCTCAGCGTCTTGAAAAGCGTCAGATGAAGCGTTACGGTGACAATGCGGAATATAATGCTTATGCCGACAAAACACCTATTATAATTCCGCTTCTTCCGATTTATCACCTTAACAAAAAAGGATAACGGAGGCATTGTTATGAAAGAATTTTCAGTGCTGATGTCTCTTGCGGACTATATCCCCGTTGCTCTTTTTGCGGCGGCGTCCGTAATTCTCATAAGAGATATGTACAACAAGATGAGCAAGGGCGCATTTGCTCTTTTTGCCGCGGGAACGGTTGATGTTATATGTGCAGGCTTCCTGAAGGCGACATATAAACTGCTCTATGCTCTTAATATCTGCGATTTTGAGGCGCTCAGCGATGCTTTTTTCCCTATGCAGTCGCTCGGATTTATGCTTGCCGGCATCGGAATGCTCGCATTGTTATGTCACAGACAGACTGTCGGAGCTGCGGCGATTGCTGCCCCCGGAGTTTTCAGCGGCACATTCGTATTTGTAGGACTTATGGTTACGGGACTCGGACTTATGAATGTCGGTCTGTGCATAATGTCATCAAAGCTTAAAAAGCCCGTGCTTTCAATTCTGTTTGTTATATCGTTTATATGCTCCCTTTGCATGGGATATCTCTCATCCCGTGACTTTGACGGCGCCATGATGAACTGGATTGCGGAAGGCGTAAACACGGTAGGACAGGGCACTCTTCTCATCGGTGCCGTGCTTCTCCGCAAAAACGGCTTCGAACAGCTTCGCCTTCACGACGGAGAAACAGCATAACTAAATAATTTTTGCAAATCAAAAAAGCTCATGAACGCATTATTCTTCGTGCCGCCGTCAAACTTGACGAACCAGAGGATTGGCTTGAATAACCCCATATAATAAAAAACGGGAGACTGCCCATTTCGGACAGCCTCTTGTTTTGTTTTATCGAATGCTATGTGCTTTTATTGACCGAATCAGCCGCCCATAGGATACCGCAAGGCAGGTGCAGATGAAGGCATAAACCGCAAGAAGCACGCTCAGCACGGCAAACCATGCGCTGACTTTAACCGCAAGGAAAACCGATACCGCACACAAAATCCAGCTGATTGCCGCACCGAACGGGCATCGGGCGGCGTATGCTCTCGCAGATTTTAAGCTCCTCTTCGCCCTTATAAAGCGCAAAATCATGCTCACTGCGAAAAATCGCCCAGAATGAATAGCGGGAGACATATTCTATGCCTTCTGCGGCAAGCTTTGCTTTCAGCGTTTCAACTTCCTTTTCGGATTTACCTCGAAGGTAGCAGACTCGATAGACATATTGATTGGGCTTGCACGGCTCGAACGTCCAGACACCCTCAACAAGGCTCGTGGCCGCCCAGCCTTCGGCGCACATTTTTGCCATATACGCCTCGTCCGCTTTGTGATTCATGGTGTAGTTAAACTT
>CAVFPQ010000065.1:0-13096 GCA_963624415.1 Acutalibacteraceae bacterium
ATTTTCTCAGCCGTTGACCGCCGACAACTGATTGATGACCGCTTTTTGCTTGCCGTCATCATCGTATGTTATGCTGATTTCATACTCCCCATCACCTGTAATAACACGTGCATGAACATTGCCGGTTAACGGCAGATAGTCGGGAGTGACGGAACGGGAAGTGTTGCCCTTTCTGAAAAATTCGGGCGAGATACCGAGAACATTGCTTACGATAAGCTCGGCGGATGCACCGAACATCGGGTGACAGAGTGAGTCGCAGCCGTCCCAGTTCTCCCACAGATTTTCACTTCCGTGCTTTTTCATGTTATAGAATGAATTGTCGCTTGTGTTTGTCAGAAGCTTTATAGCAAGTTCGCCGTTGCCGAGCATAAACAGTGTTTTTGTCAGAAGATACGTTCCGAAAATACCGGTGTCGTATTCGTTAAGTGCGGTATATTTATCGATAAGATTGTTTATCGTCCGTTCGTTCGCAATTCCGAGGTCAACGGCAAACGCATCCGCACCCTGTACACCGCCGCAGAAACTTCCTGTGTCGTCGGAATAGAACTTGTCAGACAACGCTTTCTTTGCACCCTCTGACATTTTTGTAAGTGTGTCGTTATTCTCGTCAATACCCAGAATTTCGGATACCTTCAGCGTTATATCCGCACATTTCGCGAAGAAATATGTATTTACAAAGGTCTCGGGAATTTCTACCTTGTTGTGCGGAGGACACCAGTCACCGAGGCACCAGCCGCCCTTTTCGCCTCTGTTTACGACATATTCGTCACTGTGGGACAGCATATATTTAAGATACATAAGCATCGAATTATATGAATCCCTAAGCACACCGACATCGCCGTATGTAAGATAATGTGTCCACGGAACTATGACAGCCGCACCGCCCCAGCCTCCGGGGCCGCCTCCGCCGCCATAGAAGGGGGCAGTATGCTGAACGTGACCGCTCTTTCTGTCCTGAGAGTCTCTTATGTCAAGCATCCATTTGCGGTACATTTTGTCGGCGTCAAAAATGCTCATCGCCGCACCTGCGCAAAGCTCGCCGTCACCGGTGTAGCCGAGACGCTCTCTGTGCGGACAGTCGGACGGAATGCAGCCGTGAATATTTGCCGTCTGAGTGCGGACATAGGCATTAAAGAACCAGTTAAGCATAGTGTTTTCGCATTTGAAGAACACACGCTGTTTTACGTCCGTGTGAATTACATCAAATCGTTTAAGCCTGCCCTTGCCCTCAATTCTCACAAAACGCCCGGCGTTCCATGTAAAGAACAAGCGATACTCATCGGGATAATTTTTCGAATAAACAAAAATATCATCCTGCTTTCGGCAGTCGCCGCCCGTGTAATGCTGATTTATCGTAAAATCATCGTTTAAGACATCGCCGAACAGGATTCTCGTCGTATCACCCTCTTTGGCATTAAAACCGAAGTCGATAATCGGAGTGCCCGCTGCCGTTTCGCCTAAATCATAGATTTTTACGCCGTCCTGTTCATGAATAAGAATAGGCGTTATTTGTCTTATAACCTTGTCGACAGGGCAGTCCATAGGCAGAAATTCGGTATCGTCTTTTTTTATTTGTGCGGGAATAAACCAGTCGCTGTCGTCAAAATCCAAATTGAGCCAGCCGACGGGATACGAAGTGCCGTTCACCGTTTCGCCGAAATATATATTTGTCTTTTCGACAAAGCTGTTTCTTGCTCTGTTTTCGGTGTCGTTCGGTGTAAGAGTGACAGACGAGCCGTCGGGCAGGGTAATATCAACAGTGAAAATAAGTCGGCAGTCGCCCCACTTGCCCATGCCCTCAATGTTGCAGTCCTCCTGTGCATACCAGCCTGCGCCGACGTGCGAGCAGAGAATATTTCTGCCGGGCTTTATTTTGTCGGAAATATCAAAATCGAGATAGTATGTGTGATGCGTCATCTCGTCAAAAATAGGATAAATCGCCTTCGACAAATCTCTTTGAGAGTAATCCGATTTCGGCGGCATAAGCCTGTTTTCACTCAGAGACACGCCGTTTATATACGCCTCAAAAAAACCGAGACCGCATATGTGAAGCTCTGCCTTTGAAAATTCCGGAACATCAAAAACGGTTCTGCAAAGTGTCGCCTTTGACTGCGGAAAAGATAGAAAATTACAGTTTTCAAACATAACAAAATCCTCTGTTTATGTTATTTCAAAAAACGGAGAGCACCGATATAAACAGGATACCCTCCGATTTTTAAATGATATCTATTCAGATAATCTGCTTAAAAATGAGCAATTAGCAATAATTTCGGAATTTTAACTGCTCCTTGCTTACTTCTCGCAGTGCGGGATAAGCGTAAACGAAAGCTCATAGCCCTTTGACGCGTCTGCTCTGTATTCCGCTCTTGTGTCGGGGCCGCAGCTTGAAGTGCCTATGCCTCTTGTGAAACCGTCAAGAGTAAAGAACGTTGTGTTCATGTCGCTCAGATTTTCCTGGTGTCTTGCCTTGTCAATCGCATTCTGAGTTACGTGATGAACGCTGAAATTGAATGTATCATTCGCGTATATGTCAAGCGTAAGACCGTCATTTGACTCAAGCTTAATCCACTTTGTATCGCAGTGCATACCGTTTTCCTGCGGGAAAACATACTTCTCATACATATCGTCAATATTCGCGCTGTAAATTCCGACAGGGGACTGACACTTGAAGTCGGGCATATTTTCGCTTTCGCCTCTGCCGTAGTATGTGCATTTCTCGAAGGCTCTGCTAAGCTCCGCTGTGATGCCGAAACGGGGAATGTCCGTTACAGCTTCATCCGATACTGTGATAAGATTTGTCTTTACTTCGATTGCGCCGAGTGAAGAAACGGTATATGAAGCAGTTGCTCTGTACATCGGTTTTTTGCCGTTTAATAAATCAAATGCCGTGTCAATTACAACTTCGCCGTCCTCAAGACTTGCGTTAAACGAAACAAGACGCTTTTTGAGTGCGTTAAGTCCGCCCTTCTGCCATTTTTCTTTAAGAGCCGCATCGTTGTCTATGATCGCTCTGTAAAGATTGAACTGCATTCCGCCGACTTCGGCAGGTTCGGTATTCAGAATATTCTTGCCGTTAAGCACATACTCCGCAAATTCGCCTGTCTTGCCGTCAAATACAGCCTTGCCGCCGTCAAAATCAACCGTAACGATACCGTTTTCCACCGATGCGGAAATTTTTGAGCCGATTTCAATATCATACTCATACTCGACATCGTTAAGCGTCAGCTGCTCGACTGCGATTTCTTCGCCTGTGTTCTTGTCGGTGTAAATAAAGTTTATGTGAGCATCCTTGCACTCGTCAAAATCCTTGTGGTTTATCTCAAAGCATTCCGACTGCATGGGAGCTATATTTGTGTCAAATGAGCCTTTGTCAATCTCGATGCCGTTTTCAAGAAGAACCCACGAAATATTTATATAGTCGGAGCTTAAAAATCTGTTGGTGTTCTCGATGCAATAGAGCTTTTTGCCTGCCGCAGATGCTCTTAAAGGTCTGTAAACGACACGCATCTCTTTTGCGCCGGTGTGCGGACGCCTGTCTGCGTACATAAGTCCGTCAACGCAGAAGTGACCGTCGTGCTGTTTTTCGCCGTGGTCGCCGCCGAAGGTGTAGCGATATTTGTATTTTTTGTCGTCATCGGGATGATAAACCGCATGGTCTGCCCACTCCCAGATGTTGCCGCCCATGGAATTGTCCCACTCATAGAACAGATCCCAGTATTCTTCAAGGTTGCCGGGACCTACGCCCATAGCGTGACAGTATTCGCAAAGATAGAACGGATATTTTGAATATTCCTTGGATATTTTCTGAGTGTAGCACCATACACGCTTGTTCTTCATCATAAGCTCAATGTTCTCGGTGCTTGTGTACATTTCGGAAATTACATCGTAGTGGAAGCGTTTCAGGGGGCTGACACCTTCATAGTGAACGGGAATAATCGTGCCTGTTGATTTAAGATACTTATAGCACGCATCCTGACATTTGTATCCGCCTGACTCGTTGCCGAGACTCCACATTGTAATTGAAGCGTGGTTTCTGTCACGGAAATACATACGCTTTACTCTGTCGACATAGTGTGTAACCCATTTTGCCTGAGAGGAAATATAGCTTACGTCATGTGCCATTTCCCAGCAGCCGTGTGTTTCAATATCGGCTTCATCCGTTACATAAAGACCGTACTTGTCGCACATGATAAGGAAGAACGGATCGGGAGGATAGTGTGATGTACGAACACCGTTGACGTTAAACTGCTTCATAAGCTTAACATCACGCTCCATGTCGTCAAGACTCATGGCATAGCCCTTATAAAGATCGGTGTCGTGGTGGTTTACGCCCTTAATCTTGATGGGAGCGCCGTTGAAACAGAATACGCCGTTCTTTATTTCTATCGTCTTGAAGCCGACAAAAATGCGAACCGTGCTTGAAGTGCCGTTTGCCGTAAGCGTTACAAAAAGAGTATAGAGCGTGGGCTGTTCGGCGTTCCATTCTTTTACATTAAGTGTGCCGAAATCAAGAACGTTTTCTTTTGCGGCACTGTCGGACACCTTCTTTATAAGCTTGCCGGCGTTGTCATAAAGCTCAGCTTCGATTTTTGCATCGGCATCGCCCGCAACGGCTGTGTTAACCTTAAGCTCGTAGCCGTTTTCGGTTTTCTTTGTATCGGCATAGCAGTCATAAAGATAAGTGTCTGTGTATTCATAAAGCAGAACATCTCTGAAAATGCCGTTGTCTCTGAACATATCCTGTGCTTCGAGGAACGAACCGTTGCACCACTTGAAAGAGACTGCCACAAGCTCGTTGCTGCCGGACTGAACAAACGGAGTTATGTCAAATTCGGCGGTGTTGTGCGAGCCTTCGGAATAGCCGACAAACTTGCCGTTGATATACAGTGACAGGTTGTTGGCGACACCCAAAAACGAGATTATGTAATTCTTTGTGTCGTCGGTAATGTCAAAGAATTTTCTGTAAACGCCGACGGGCATATCTTCGGGCACATCGGGCTCCATTGTCTTGAACTGATAGGGGCAGTTAAGATAAACGGGCTCTTCAAAGCCGTGTCTCTGCCAGTCCGCAGGAACGGGAATTTTAGAGAACTTGACCTTTATCGTGTCAAGCTTTTCGGGCAGAAGATTTATTGATTTGTAGAATTTGAAATCCCACTCGCCCGACAGCACATGAACCGTGTCGGAGGAATATCTCTCCTCTTTTTCCGACATTTTAACAAGCTTTTCCTTGTCTGAATACGGAATCATATACGCGCGGGGAGCTAATTTGTTCTTTTCGAAAACGGAAAAATCAGCGTGAATTTTCTTGTCGATAATATACTTCATGCATAAACTTCCTTTCGCTTTAATTTTCTTGTAATGTACAACTTACATAATGCATAATGTAGAATGCATAATGCATAATGGCGGAAGACACTGCGTGTCTTGGATTATAAAGCTTCGCAAATGATTGTCTTGTTGTTTTACATCGGATTTAATGTCAGCGATGCTATATAAATCAAGTACGCAGGATTTCCGACATTGTTAATTATTAATTGTTAATTGTTGTTAATTGCTGATTGCCGACTTTTTTCTCCCTGCCGATATTCCCATTATCACAAACCCCGCAACCGCCAGAAAGTACATTCCGAACGACACCGACGAGCTGCACGAAACGGCTTTTGCGAGAAATTCGGGAACTGCGACACTTTTTGTGCCGAGATACGGAAAAAGGGATTTGTCAAGAAAGCGGATAAGCGTATATAACGCTCCCATTACGGGCAGAACTGTTGTCAGTATTTTCGCAAGCTGTGTGTTCTTAAGCCATGAATTGTTTTTTACGGAGTTCTTTATATAGAATGTAAAATAGTAGCAGAAGAACGCCGGAAGCGAAACGAGTGTCAGAAATCCCGTAAAGTATGCGCTCAGCATTATTGTCTGATTGTTGAAAAACAGCTGTATGGCGGTCACAAGAAGATTAGAAACCGGCATTGCCAGCAAAATCAGCCCCGGAATATTGTCCCATACATGTTTATAGAACATAGCCGAGGTTCCTCTGACAAGATGCACGCACTCACACAGGGCTACAATTATTATGACAGTGTTTATTGCGCCGAGGCGTGAGCTTATCAGAGGATAAAGCGAGATAAAACGGGAAACAATAAGCAGTACCGTGCAGAATAATCCCGTGAAAACAGGGGAGAGCCCCCATTTTTTTGTTACCGTCACTTGTTTCCCCTCCTCTTTTTAGTAGGTTACTTTTATTGTCTTGATTTCAAACGGTCTGAAGGTAAGAGCATATGTATCGCCGTCGGGCAGGTCGCTCTGAACTTCTTCGAGCATGTTTGTTATCTGTGCGTGCTTTGCGTTTTCGGCGAATGATACAGTTGCGTTTGTGTATGTGCCTTCCGCTTCATAAAGTCTTACGATGTATGCTTTTTCGGCATCCTCGCAGGGCTTTACCGCTTCAACAAAAATGTTGGGTGCGGATACGCTTGCAAGCTTTTCGAGTGAGCACGTGCCCTTTGTTTCAATCACGGGAACATTCAGCTCATATGCGGGGCGAATAACGCTTTCGGAATTAAACGAGCCCATGTGCGGCAGGAAGGAGTATGTGCATACGTGGATGCCGTCCTTGTCGCCGTTTACATCGGGATGATGTCCGCCCTTGTGAAGTGACAGAGCGAGAGTGCCGCCGTTTGTCGATATGCCGTATTTGCAGTCGTTGAGAATTGAAACACCGAATGAGGTTTCGCTGAGATCCGTGTACTTGTGGTTGACAACCTCAAACTTTGCCTGTTCAAGTGAATTGTTTCTTGTGGTGGGACGCTTTGCGCAGCCGAACTGAATGTCGTGGCGTGCGAAGTCATCATATACACCCGTGTCAAAGAATGTCTTAAGGAAACGCCAGTCGTCGTTCCAGTCCATTGCGGTATCAAAACGGACTTCTGCGGAATCCGCAAAGAATATCATATCCTGCTTGAGTGTTGATTTCTTGCTGAGCTTATATTCGCTTCTTATGATATAAGCGACATCGCCTGCCGAGATAACTTCACGGCTTACAAGATTTGAGCAGTCCTTGAATTTATATTCAATGTCGGCGTCAACATCCCAGTTGTCCCATGAACAGGGGATATCTTCTGCAATCATGAATGTATTGAAGGGCTTTTCGTTGACAAGCTCACGGTTTGCGCGTGTGTCGACAAAGGAGCTTATTGTGCCGTTGTCGGCGAATTTAACGGAAGCGAAGGGAGTAGTGAGTGCGTTGCCGTCCGCCTTGAAAGCGTCGTTTTTCGCATTTATCTCACCCTTGACATATTTAAGTGTGACAGTTGAGAAAGCGGGAATTGTGACACCTGCGATAAGAAGCTTCTTTTCTCCGTCAAGAGCCGTATAGACCTGCTGTCTGTATCCGCCGTCGATTATGAAGCCCTCTTTATAGGGAGCGAAAATGCAGTCGTGTCTGTCGAAAGAAAGCGTATTTGTGAATGAAATCGTGTCGTCACTCTCGGTTGACAGAAGCTCTTTTGTCTGCTGTCTTGCGCTCTTTATAAGTGCCGAGGTCTGTGCCTTGCTTTCGGTGTGGGCTCTTGCTATGCAGGTGCCCGGCAGAATGTCGTGGAACTGATTTATAAGAAGTGTCTCATAAAGCGGCGCTGTTCTGTCGCTTGCGGCAATTTCGCCCTTCTTTACGGCATCGGATACAACGGCGATTTCGAGATCTCTTAACGCAAGCTCCGATTTGCGGTTGTTTCTCTTTATGTTATGCTGATTTGTAAGTGTGCCTCTGTGAAGCTCCAGATACAGCTCGCCGCGGTAAGTGTTGGGGTTCTTTGCGTCCTTCTCGAGCTCCTTCATAAAGTCGCCGACAAGGGAATAATGCGTTTTGGGAACACCTGCCGTGTCTTCGCATCTGCGGGCAAACTCAAGCATTTCATACTGAGGTCCGCCGCCGCCGTCGCCGAAGCCGAATGACAGAAGACGCTTGTTTGTTACGCTCTTCTGCATAATGCCGTCTTTGTTCTCAATTCGTCTTATTATGTCTTTGGGATCGGGGAAGTGGTGCGAGGTATTGAAGTGTGTAAGTACCTTTGTGCCGTCTATGCCCTGCCAATAGAATGTATCATACGGGAACTTGTTTGTGTCGTTCCAGCTGAGCTTTGTGGTGAGGAAATAGTCAACCGAGCAGCCCTTCATAATCTGCGGAATTGCCGCCGAATAGCCGAATGTGTCGGGCAGCCAGAAGCAGTTTGATGTGAAGTTGAAATACTTTCTTGTGAAACGCTGACCCCATAAGAACTGACGGATCATCGATTCACCCGATGTAATATTGCAGTCGCATTCAACCCATACGCCGCCGTTGGGTTCATATTTGCCCTCCGCCACCGCCTTCTGAATACGCTTGAAAAGCTCGGGGTAATTTTTAAGAATAAAGTTTGAGTGACAGGCGGAGCTCTGAACGAATTTGTATTCGGGATACTGCTCCATAAGATTAAGCTGATTTGCGTATGTACGGCAGCACTTTTTCTGTGTTTCGCCTACATGCCACAGCCATGCGGTGTCCATGTGGGAGTGACCGATAATTGCCGCTTCCGGTGCTGAGTCGCCGTTTTTCTTTGACAGAAATTCTTTGAGAATGGGAGAAGCCTCGGTGATTGTCTCCATGATATCATCCCAATCGGATACATCAACTGACATATCGCAGATCTTGAAAACCTCAAGAAGTGTGTTTACGGCCTCCCCGCGTCTGAAGGAGTCCTTTGAAAGCTCCTTTGCTATTTCGATAACGGAGCAGAGATCAAAATAGAAGTCCTGTACGGTATAATTCTTTATGCAGATGTCAATTCCGTTGTAGGGGAATGTGAAATCCGTGATGGGGAAGGTCTCATTGGGGTGGCATCCGGGATAAAGATGACCGGCATAATATTCGAGGGCAATTTCTATCTTATCTCCTGCTTTGGCGTTTGCCTTTATCATGTCGCAGTAGTGGTTGCCGTGAGAAGTGTAGACAATTTTTGTGGCGAATGTGCCGAAGGGCATACCGTCAACCCACAAAAGAGCCTCATAGCCGCCGATGTGGGGCTTTACGAAAAGAGTTTTGCCGTCATACTCCTCGGGAACGGTAAAATCGGACTTAAACCAGCAATAGGTGCTCTCTCCCGTCCATGTCATGCCCTTTTCGGCTTTTTTCCACTCGACATTTTCGGGGACTTTGTGGTGCTGAGTTACACCGGCATGGAAGTATTCGGTGTCGTCAAGCTCTGCGATTTTTTCAAAGATGTGCGGTTCAAGCTGCTTTGAAAAGCGTTCAAGCTTTTTAATAAGCTTTGAAATCTGCGGTTCGTTAAGCATATCATGTGTCCTTTCATAAGCCGGCATAAAAAACAGCCGACTTAATTATTTATATTTATATACGGTTACATTCTATAATATAATCACACGTTTTTCAATACCAAAATAAAAGTGCAAATTTTGGCTATTTTGCCGATAAAAATTGAATTTTTTTGTTCCGACACCTGTCTGAAAATGAGAAATTCACTGTAAATTCATCGCTTTTAATCGCTAAAATTTTTGTGCAATCAATACAATACTATAATCAAATGTTTATGGTTTTGATAATTCGACTTAGATATAATAAACAAAAATATAACCCATAAGCATATCCTATACAAATAATCGAATTGACATATAAAAAGAATGATAATAATATTTTATACATATTTTATTCGGCGTCCCTTTTTCGGACGTTAAGGAGGCTTTTATCATGAATGCTTATATCGAGCGAACAATTGAAAACGTAAAAAAGGCAAACCCCGGCGAGCCCGAATTTATTCAGACCGTTGAGGAGGTTTACCGTTCAATAGAACCCCTTGTAAACGCTCATCCCGAGTACGAGAAAAATGACATTCTCGGCAGAATGGCAGAACCCGACAGGGGAATTTCCTTCAGAGTTACATGGGTTGACGACAACGGCAATGTCCGTATAAACAAGGGTTATCGTTTTCAGTTCAACGCCGCAATAGGACCTTACAAGGGCGGACTTCGTTTCCATCCCACCGTTTACAGCGGTATTCTGAAGTTCCTCGGTTTTGAGCAGACATTCAAGAACTCTCTTACCGGACTTCCGATAGGCGGCGCAAAGGGCGGCTCGGATTTTGACCCCAGAGGCAAGAGCGATGCGGAAGTAATGCGTTTCTGCCAGGCGTTTATGACCGAGCTTTATAAGTACATAGGGCCCGATGTTGACGTTCCCGCAGGTGATATCGGTGTCGGCGGCAGAGAGATAGGCTACCTTTACGGTCAGTACAGACGCCTTACAAGCAGCTTCAACAACGGCGTTCTGACAGGCAAGGGAACTTCCTTCGGCGGTTCGCTTATCCGTCCCGAGGCTACGGGCTACGGTGCGACATATTATCTTCAGAGCGTTCTCGAGCATTTCGGCGACGACATAAAGGGCAAGACGGTTGCTCTTTCCGGCTTCGGCAATGTTGCGTGGGGTGCTGCAAAGAAGCTTACCGAGCTTGGCGCAAAAGTCCTTACCATTTCGGGCCCCGAGGGTTATGTTTACGATAAAGACGGCATTTCAACGGACGAAAAGATTTCTTATATGCTTGAGATGCGTGCTTCAAATACGATGGACACAGCAGACTACGCAAAGAAGTTCGGTGCTAAGTTCCATCCCGGTGAAAAGCCGTGGGGCATAAAGTGCGATATTGTCATGCCCTGCGCGACACAGAACGAAGTCGGAATTGAAGAAGCAAAGCGTATAGTTGAGGCGGGTGTACAGTATTATATCGAGGTCGCCAATATGCCCACAACAAACGAGGCTCTCGAATATCTTAAAAAGAATGTCAAGGCTGTTGCTCCTTCAAAGGCGGTTAATGCCGGCGGTGTTGCGGTATCCGCTCTCGAAATGTGCCAGAACTCTATGCGTTATTCATGGAGTGCCGAAAAGGTTGACGGCAAGCTTAAATGCATCATGAAGAATATTCACGATTCATCCGCCGCCGCAGCCGAAGAATACGGTCTCGGCTATGACCTTGTAGCCGGCGCGAATATTGCGGGCTTCCGTAAGGTTGCGGAGGCAATGCTTGAGCAGGGACTTTATTAAGCTCTTGCTGTAAGCGTAAAAAATCGTAAGAAGTGTGCCTTGGACTATATATGCAAATATGAGTTTCAGGTTTGCGAAGGCTGTATAAATCAAGTCCGCAGGACTTCCGATATTGTTAATTAACAGTTATTAATTGTTAACTGATTTTGTGCTTGTGAAAATGAACAAATTATGAAGCGGCGGTGTGTGGAATATTCACGAATTTTTACGGCAAGTCGTTTTCTTATAATATTATTGTTGATTTTTTTATGAGTTTGGACTATAATTTGTGATGTAAGAAAATAATTTTTTCGGAGGCATCGGCTATGAAAAAAATAATTGCTGTTTTCCTCGCCGTTCTTATGGTATTCACAACGGCTTCAATCGCATTTGCCGAGGATGAAGCTGCGGCTGAAACAACAACGGTTGTCGAAAACACAACACGCAACATTAAAAACAACGACGGTCTTGTCGTTCCCTTTAACTTCACTCAGCTTAAGTTCTCGGTTGTCTTCAAGTTTTTCGAGAAGATATTCAAGTTCATTTTCTCACTCTTCGGCGGCAGTGATTCAACAACAGCCACCGATAATGCAGGTCCTGTCGATCAGGAAGGCGCAACAGCCGTAAGTGACGCAGGCCAGTTCCTTGATGAGCTTCTCTCCGAGGCACAGTCAAGACTTAACGAGTGATTTATCCCAAATCAAAAAAAACAGAGCTGCCTCAAAAACGGCAGCTCTTTTTTCTTTCATAGGCAATTAACAATAGGAAATCTATAAAACTAAGTTATTTTTTTTCTGATAATTCTCTTAAAGAATGAAAAAGCGGTCAAAACAGTCATCTTTTGCAAATTTTCAGTGATGGAAGATTTTTCGGTGAGAAACCAATACTTCGTTGTCAGTGCGTGGGTTTTGCTTGTCCTTTTTTTTGTACTCTAATGGCAGTCATGCTTAAAACTACTGGAATTTATATCAACCTTGTGTTATAATAACGCTGTGTCGGCAACAATCATAAGCAAAGGAAAAGCAACATTGAGTTTTCGGAAGAAATTAAGAGAATCAGTTTTATTACAGACAGATTTTGCCGAGAAGTTTCATACGGCTGATTCTGCCGTGAACAGGTGAAAAACGCAAGGCAAAACCTAATTTGAGCGGCTATGAAGAATAAAAAGACTGCTGTCTTAAAAACGGATACGATTATTCCGTTTCGGAAGAAGCATGACTTGACTATAAATCGGAGGGTAACAATAATGGCTGAGAATATTGATGTATTATGGGACGATAACCCGATAGATATCACATCGGAAGCAAATTTTATATGGAGCATTGCCAATAAATTAAGGGGTGTTTATATGCCCGATAAATATGGCGATGTCATTATCCCCATGACCATTATCAGACGCTTGGAGTGTGCTTTAGAGCCGACTAAACAGGCAGTTGTTGAGAAATTCCGGCAGAATCCGAACTATCCTG
The DNA here is from genome assembly GCA_963624415.1 of Acutalibacteraceae bacterium. Taxonomy (GTDB): domain Bacteria; phylum Bacillota; class Clostridia; order Oscillospirales; family Acutalibacteraceae; genus RUG806. The sequence goes on from CAVFPQ010000065.1 coordinate 12,541, forward strand.
AAAAGGCTATGTACAGAATCTCCGGTTTTCAGTTCTATAATACAAGTGAATTTACTCTCAGAGAGCTTTGCAATGATGCCGACCATATTGAAGCAAACTTCAAAGCTTATGTTGAGTCTTTTTCTCCAAATGTGCAGACGATTTTGAATGATGAAGATACATTAAATCTCGGCTCACATATCAAGACCATGAGCAAGGGCGGTTGCCTTTATACCGTTATCAAAGCTTTTTCCGAGCTTGATTTGTCGCCGAAAACATATGATTCTATCAAGATGGGCTATATCTTTGAAAATCTTATCGGCAGATTTTTCCAGAATGTAGATGCCGGACAATATTACACAGGACGAGATATTATCAAGGTTTGTGTTTCTCTGCTTATCGCTGAGGGATGCGACGATATATTTGAGGACGGAAAGATTATCACAGTATGTGACCAGGCTTGCGGAACAGGCGGTATGCTTTCCACTGCGTTCAGTTATTTGACACACTACAACCCTACCGCAGATGTAAGACTTTTCGGTCAGGAATATAACGGTGTATCTTATGCTATCGGACT
>CAVFPQ010000066.1:0-7708 GCA_963624415.1 Acutalibacteraceae bacterium
ACTTCCGAAATTATGCATTATGCATTCTACATTATGCATTCTACATTATGCATTATAATTACGCTTTCTTCTTAAAAACCGACTTCTTAATCGTATCAATCAGAAAACTCAGATTTTTATCTCTTGTGATAACAAGGAACAATGCGTATATCGCAACACCTGCGGCGGCCTGTACAAGGGTGCAGAGAATGCCGTCAAGCGCATACGAAATGGGATATACGGCGGCAAACATAACCGCGGAATAAATGAAATACTTAATATTATGCTTTATGTAATGCCAAAAGCTTATTTCTTTTCTTACAAATGCAATCTGAACGACAACAACGGTCAGCTCTGCACACACGGTTGCAACGGATGCGCCTATTGCGTTAAATTTCGGTATAAGCAAATAGTTCAGCACAAAGTTTACACACGCACCGCTGACAACGGAAGCGGTAAACGCCGTCTGTTTTTTTGACGGCAGAAGATACTGCTTGCCTATTACCGTAGACAGACCTATTGCCATAATAATGGGGCATATTGACATCATGATTGTGCCGACGGGTTCATATCCTTCGCCGTAGAACCACACCGCCAGTTTATTCGCACAGGCGGCAATTCCGAACATCATCGGACAGCCGAGCATAAACACAAACTTTATGGAGTTGTCCATCATCTCTTTTACTTCATCAAGTCTGTTATGAGCAAAAGCGTTTGTCATTGCCGGAAGCATAACGGCACCGAGGGATGTTATAAGCTGCAAGAGCGTTTTTACAATATTCTGAGCGTAGGTATAATATGCGACGTTCTGTATATCGGTCGACAGTGCGCCTATCATGGTCTTGTCGAGAATTGTATAGACTTCTATTGCTATCTGCGGCACAAAGAGAGCGAGCATCGGCTTTATATAGCCGAGAACCGACTTTATCTGCGGTCTTGCCTTTACAAGATATTTCGGCATATACAGCCACAGTGACAGGTTGCCGAGCAGTGTCGGAGCTGTGATACAGAAGGCGTATTTATACAGGTCGTCGGACGACTTTACGAAAATAAATATAAGAATAATGCCGAGGAGCTTGAAAATCGTATTTCTTATGACGATTTTGCGGAAATCCTCCATTCCCTGAAAGAACCATGTTATATCAAACGCAGTCGCCACAAGCTCGATTATAAGAATCAGAAAAACATTGCGGTAGCTGTTTGTTATAAACACAAAACCGAGATACACCGCAACGGCTATTGCGACGGTCGAGACTCTTAATATCGCGATTTCCCGGAATACCTTCGAGCGTTTTTCGGGTTCATCCTGATAGAAAGCTATTTCACGCTGAGCGAAAAGCGAGCTTCCGAGCGTGCCGAAAAGAACGAAGTACGACACGATTGAATACGCATAGTTATATATGCCGACCGATGTCGCCTGAAGTGTTCTTGACAGATACGGCGATGTTATAAGCGGCATAATTACAAGCAGAATCTGATATGCCGTGTTGTATATGTAATTTTTTACGACTTTACCCTTCAACTGCGGGACTCCTTTTTTCAAAATTATAAGCTTGCTGAAACAGCATGGGACGGGGCTAATACAATGCATAATGTCGCAGACAAAAATCATCCGGTAAATGATTTTCAGCGTAGCGACTAAGAGGTGTCGGCGACAGCGGTCCGTCAAACCAAAGCAAAGAAAACGCTATGCGATTTGGATTATAAAGCTTCGCAAAAAAATAAGTTTTCTCTGCAAATTGTTTTATAAGTCTGCGACGCTATATAAATCAAGTCCGCAGGACTTCCGAAATTGCCGATTGCCAAATGCCGATTTATATTACTTTCCGCTTACATTTTTTTCTATCGCTTCAAGCGCACTCTTGAGATAATAGCCTTTTTCAAGCTTTTCGGCGACTTTTTCGGTGTTTTTGAGCATTTTGTTGTACTCGTCAGAGGAAACGGCATCGATTTTTTCGCGAATTTCGCTCAATGAGTCAACGGTAATACCGACATTTTCTCTTTCGACAAATTTTGCCATTGCCGCTTCTTTCCAGATTATGACAGGGTGTCTTGATACAAGATACAGCGAAGTCTTATGCGGATTGTTATATCTGAGATAGCGGCCTGTTTCGCCGTTGCATCCCGTTATACTGTCGCCGTCCCATATAAGACCGAACTTGCCCTCTATTATTTCGGGGATTTTGTCGGACGGGAACGAGCCGTTATATTTTATGAGTTTATCGTCTTTGTCGCCTTCAAAATTCGGGCCGTAGAGATTTGCGGGTACTCCGACTTCGGGGCTGTTCAGAAGATAAACATAAGGGCTTTTTATCGGATTGAGATTGCCCGCGACTATAACATCGGGGGTATTTTCATCAACCGGCTTTGCCTTAAGCTCACCGTCAACTCTGTAATCGAAAATATCGAGTGAAATTAGGCTTTTTTCGTCAAAGCCGTTCTTTATAAACTCCGCCTTCATTGAGTCATTATGCACGATAAAATAGTCGGAAGTCGCCTTCATAAACTCAAATTCGGGCTGTGTGCTTGTGTTCTTCCAGTTAGAGCCACGCAGAAATTCGACATCGTGAATAAGAGAAACTATCGTGCAGTTCTTTTTGTTTTTAAGCATGCTTATGCACTTTTCACGCCCGAACTGCTTATAGTAAAAGGGATTCTGCAGAAGCACAATCGAATTATTTTCTATTTTATGATAAGCCGAAAGATAGGACATAAACGGACGGCATCTTCTGAGAAGTCTGCCGAAAATCGAATCGCTTATCTCACAGCATTTTATATTGAGCGGCTTATATCCCGCTTCTTCGGCGAAAAACGAAGCATCGTCACGGGCTTTGCTGCCTGCGTGCTGTTTTTTCGGCCGCATTTCGTATAATTGATACTTATTCATAATATATTGCACCTGCTAATCTTCCGAAAATACTTTTTTCAATTAATAATTCATAATTCATAATGTCGGAAGTCCTGCGGACTTGATTTTATATGCTTCGCAAACATAAAAGCTTTTTATCTTTTGCGGAGCTTTATAATACAAAATGCATAGCGTTTTCCGTAATTATGCATTCTGCATTAGCTTCACAGTCTTACCTGTAATCTGTTTTAAGTCAGTCTTTCTCGTATGATGATTTTTCCGGCAGAGTTTTTTCAAGAAGTCCGATTAAAAATGCCTGTTCTTTTTCAAAATCGTAATTGACATCGTCATCACTCAGGCATATATCTTTATATGTATGTCCCAGAACAGCGTCCTCAATCAGCTTGTTATCTCTGCCTATTGAGAAGAATTTTCCTCTCGGTTTTTCGCTCTGAACAATTTTTCCGGTGACCATCTGCCAATATCTGAAAAGCCACTGTGTGACATCCTCGCCGGTTCTGAAGCGGTTATAGCACGTTTCGGTGAGCTTTTTTTCCTCCGCCTGCCAGACTTCTTCAAGCGTGGATTTAAGAAACGGCTGCATGGTATGCGGATTATAGAAAGCGGAAAAGCCTATGCACGGCAGCATATACAGATTTTTAAGTGTCGCCTTGGGTGCTTTCGGAGAGAACCATATGTTTTTGTTGCCGAACTCAACCTCTTTTTTGTTGAAGTGCTTGTTTATGATAAACATATTATTGCCGGCGATATGGTCAATCTGACCGCACATAAATCTGAACGGAATTTCCATTGCGATATCAACGGGCTTGCCGTCTTTGAAATAATCCTCAGGTGAACAGGGAGCATTAAAAAGGAAATCGTCATTCGCATATATAAAATGCTCCGACAGTCCCTCTATTCTGTGCATATTCAGTTCAATCGGATTGCACGAAAAAACGGGCAGATACTGCTCCGGGATAAAATCCGTATGCTTTACTATGTGAAGCTTTTCGTTTTCGGTGTTGAGCCATGACGGAATGTGCCCCCATGTCACAAAATGAATTCTGCGAATCCACGGGGCGTATTTTTCAACGGCTCTGAACCAGTACGGCAGAAGTCCCCAGTCACGGTAGCGGTTTATATTGTCGTCACTGCCGTATGAGGGCTTATATTTTTTCTTTTCCTCCTGCCACTTTGGGTCGCCGCCGTCAACCCACGGCACAACAATATCAATATCAAAGTTCATTTTTATTATCCCCTATCTCTAAATAAGCCGTAAACTGCCCTAATACCGCCCAGAAAAGTATTGCTATGGGCGAAAAACGGTAGAACATTACGGATGAGAACATTGCCGCACAGGAGAGAGCGAACAGCAGGGCAATTACAACCGCCGCCATTGGGGTGTCCTCTTTCTTTATTGTCTTAAACTTCTTTATGACAAACAGGAGTATATAAATTACAAATGCCGCTGTCGCAAGAAGTCCGAATATGCCGTTTGATATCATAATATTAAGAATATCATTATCAAGCGTTATCATATTCTGATAATCGTTATTGACGATATAGGTGTCGGGCATATTATCTTTGGCATAGTCTGTAAAGCCGCAGAACGAGAGACCGAAAAGCATCTTTTTTCCGGAGTGAGTGAACACCTCTACGCCGCTCTTCCACACATCAAATCTGCGGTTGCTGACGTCTTCTGAAAGATCGTAGCCTCTGTCAATGGTCATATCGATATTTTTGTCGTCATCGTTGTCGCCGTTTTCTGTTTCAACATGCTCAATGATATAGTTTACGGGCTTTCTGGCAAGTCTTACGGCAAAAAATCCGCCGAGAGCTATTACACCGGCAAGCACAACAGCCAGCAGGCTTTTGTATATTTTTTCACCTCTGAATCTGCACAGAAGCACAACCAGAACATACGCACCTATGCCGAATGTAAGCACAACCGCACCGGAGCGAGAGTCAGACAGTACGATATACGCAAAGCAGATAAACATATCTATGCCGAGAAGAACCTTCTGCCATACTTTTTTAACGCGGCTGAAAGCGAAAACAAGGAACAGAATTGTCACGGCGCACGCAACGGCACCTATATTGGGATTAATAAACAGTCCCCACAGTCTGCCCCATCTGAAGCCGAGACATATTTCTGTGCTGCCGACAACAATCAGCTTGCTGATACCGGCAAAATACATAATAAGGGCGATTAAAGCAAAGAGAGAAGTATAGACACCGAAAGCCGTACCGGTAACAAAAAGAGCGGTTTTGCACTCTTTTTCGCTTCTGTCTTTTTTTGTTATGAACAGAATAAGAAAATAAAACGCCCAGTAAATGCAGAAGATTACATTTTCTTTAAATGAATATCCATGGTTTAAAAGCGTTGACAAACCGATTGCGGCAACAGGCAGAACAGCCAGAACAGCCTGCGGAATTTTGGCATAGCTTTTTATCTTCACCACTCTGTAAAGCAGAATTACAGCCGCTAAAAGAATCGAGCCGTACATAAACGGCTTTATAATCGCATTGCCGAATGTAATGCCGCAGCAGTTCATTATACCGTAAACAAGAAAAATCACGGTAAACAGATTTTCGATTAAATTCATTTTTTTGTCAAAAAACGCGAGTTTGTTTTTCATTTCACTATTACTCTCCGACCTGAATTATCTCATTTCATTTATTTTGTTAAGGAGCTTAAGCATACCGTACATTTTATGCTTTGAGAAAAAGAATATCAGCTTTCTTTTCTTTGAAAGATTTTCTTTTACATATCTGTTCTTCTTAAAATCCGGGAAATTCTTTTGTGCATAATCATGGAATTTTTTAAGAAGCGGATGCTTTGCGTCATCGGCTGACACTCTTAAAGTGCAAAGCACAAGCATATGCATAACCGTCATAAAGCAAAGCTCATTATAATATTTTTCGAATGCGTTGTTCTTTTTATAGAAATCGGATACGGCAGACACAACCGTCAGCATATCCTCGTTTTTGTCGGTGTTTTTAATGTGCATGGTTGAGTTGTCACGCTGAAGATAATAATAGAGAATTTTATCTGTAAGCGTAATTTTTTCGGCAAAGAGCGAAAGCATCATGATAACGCCGAAATCCTCGTACCATACTCTGTTTAAGAATTCTATGTTGTTGTCAACAAAAAGACTGCGTCTGTAAAGCTTGTCGGCGGCGTATGTGTCGTTTATAAGAGCAAGCATAAGCTCACGCCCCGAAAGATTTTTTATGCCGTTGCCGCACGGCACAAGCGAATTTACGGATTTGCCGCTCTCGTCGACAAAATCCATTCCGAACAAAACCATGTCGGAGTTATTCTTTTTTGCGGTGTCATACAGAAATGACAGTGTATTTTCTTTTATACAGTCATCGCTGTCAACAAACAGCAGATACTCCCCTGCCGCTTTTTGTATGCCTGTATTTCTCGCTCCGCCCTGCCCCATGTTTTTCTGATGAATAACGGTTATTTTCGAATTATTTTCTGCCAGTTTATCGGCAATCACGCCGCTGTTGTCAACGGAGCCGTCGTCTATGAGAATAATTTCATAGTCAGAAAAATCCTGATTAAGCACACTTTCGACGCACTTTTCAAGATACTTTTCTACATTATATACGGGGATGATTACTGAGACTGAGGGAGAGGACATTTTTATCAGGACTTCTTTCTTTGTTAATGTAGAATGCATAATGAAGGAAAACGCCAAGGCGTTTTGGATTGTAAAGCTCCGCAAAAGATAAAAACCATCAAATAAACAGCTTTTAAGTTTGCGAAGCTTATAAATCAAGTCCGCAGAACTTCTTGACCTTGGTTTGACGAACTGCTGCCGCCGGCGCCTCTTAGTCGCTGTGACATTCTGCATTATGCATTAAAAACAGTAAACAAAATAATGACAAATGCTGTTTTTTCGCCGCACGCTTTTATCAGTTGTTCGCGATAATTTCCTTGAGGAATGATACTGCCTTGGCTATGTCGCCGGCGGGGTCATCGCCGCATTCTCTTTCGATTGTGAGGAAGCCTCTGTAACCGATGTCTTCAAGTGCTTTGAGGTACTTTGTGTACGGTACCTGACCTTCGCCCAAAGGCATTTCCTTAAATGAACGGCTTGTAACAAGAGCGTCATCTCTTCTGATGCCGTAGACAATTTCGGGATCCTTGTCAAAGAGCTTTGTGCCGTCTTTGGCATGGGTATGAACAATATAATCCTTAAGATTGTATACTGCGTTTGCGGGATCGTCACCCGTTACCATTACAAGATTTGCGGGATCAAGATTTACACCGACACCGGTGGAATGAAGGGAGTCAAGGAAGCCCTTAAGAGTAAGACTTGTTTCGGGGCCTGTTTCAACGGCGAAATGCGCACCGATTGAATCGGCGTATTCGGCAAGCTCTCCGCAGGCTTCCTGCATAATCTTATATCTGGGATGATTGGGATCGGAGGGAACAACGCCGATATGTGTTGTTACTACATTTGTTTCAAGGTCTTTGGCAAGATCGAGAATGCGTTTTGATTTTTCTACGAGAGCGGGGTTTTTCTCGGGATTGCCGAAACCGCCCTGACCGAGATCGCCGCAAAGAGCGGAAATTACAAGGCCGTTTGACTTCACGAGATCAAGAAATTCTTTTCTTTTTTCGGGGGTAAGATTTTCAGGTGCCATTTCGCCCTGAGTGGAGTAAACCTGAATGCCGTTTGCGCCGAGTTCCGCGGCCTTTTTTACGGCAGTGGGAATATCGGTGCGGAAGCTGTCTACAATAATGCCTATGGGAAAATTGTACATAATTATTGTCCTTTCTTTATTGAATCGGAGACCGGGAGGGTCCGAAAATATTTTTTAAATCAGCAGGATAAAACGACTGACAATTAATAATTAACAATT
>CAVFPQ010000066.1:7798-13057 GCA_963624415.1 Acutalibacteraceae bacterium
TTATTTAACCGTGAGCTTATCGAATTTTTTGACAAAGTCGGTGAAGAAGTGCTCAATTATTTCAACACCGCCGACAGAATTGCTCTCGATGTTAAGCGGCAGAACGGGATCGTGAACGGAGAGGCGAAGAAGAAGCCAGCCGTCGCCGTGATTTTTGTCAAAGCTTACTCTGAAGCCCTCACGGTTGTCGTCCGCCGGAGTCAGAAAATCGAAGTTGTCACAGTATTTCTGTAATTCCGACAAAACGTTTTCGCCGTAGCTCTTAAAGTCGTCCGTGTTGATTTTATAGCGGATTTCCTTCGCCTCGGCAGGCTTTTCAAGATCTTTGAGCAGGTCGGACAAGTCTCTGTTCTCTTTTTTCAGTTGAGCCAGAAGAATTATTATACGAACCATCAGATACGCGCCGTCATCAAGAAAATAATTCTCTCTTAAAGCGGCATGACCGGATGTTTCAATCGCAAGCGGGCAGTCGATACCGTTTTTGTTAAGCTCGATTGCCTTGTTTATTACATTCTTATATCCTCTTTTATAGCGGTAGTGAACACCGCAAAGGTGCTGTTCAATAAATTTTTTAAGTCCGTCACTTGTAACGGAGTCGGTAACAATCGTGCCGCCCGGGGAATTTTCGAGAGCTATAACGGAAGCGAGGGCAACTAATGCGTTTCTGTTAATCTCCTGTCCGTCCGCTCCGACACAGGCGGCTCTGTCAACATCCGTGTCGAAAATAACGCCGAGGTCGGCCTTGTTTTTCAGCACACTGCGGCAGATAAAGCCCATAGCTGTCTCGTTTTCGGGGTTCGGTATGTGATTCGGGAACATTCCGTCAGGTTCAAGAAATTCACTGCCCGTAATATCCGCACCTAATGGAGCAAGAACATCGGATGCGAAAAATCCGCCCGCACCGTTTCCGGCATCTGTTACGATATGAAGCCCTTCGAGGGGTTTGTCATCGCCCAACGCATCACAAATGAGTTTTTTCAGGCGGTTACAGTAAACCGGACGGTAGTCGAGCTTTTCGGCATTTGCGGAGACATTGCCCACCGGCTCAAGCTTTTCGGCACGGGATAGAATTTCGGAAATATCCGAGCCTTCAAATCCGCCGTCCTTTGTAAAGAACTTGAGTCCGTTTTTGTCATACGGATGGTGGCTTGCGGTTATCTGCACACTCGCATCACACCCGGTGTCAAGACACACGGTGAACATTGACGGAGTGGAGGACAGTCCGCAGTCATATATTTTTACTCCCTTTGACGAGAAGGCTCTAATCAGGGCGTTTTTTATTCTGTCGGCACTGATGCGGGAATCGTGACCGACACAGATTGTAAGGTCTTTATAATCTTTTTCGGTTCTGTCTTTTATGAGCGACAGGAACGAAAGAGCGATACGTTCAATTATTTCGTCGGTCAGCTGCATATCGGCGCCGACGGCAACACCGCGAATGTCGGTGCCGCTTTTGAGGGAAGATAGGTTCATAAGGTCATCTCCAAAAAAATCAGCAATTAGCAGTTAGCAATGAGTGGTCAGTGAAAGGGGCAGGAGGCTCATGCAAGGAACAGTCCTCGGCTTCTTGCAATGATATATTGCTTTCGCAATGTGATATATTGCCAACGCAATATGATATACGATAAATCGTATGATATACTTGCCGCGAGTGTGATATAATATCCGTTTCGCAGGATCGGATACCATTGAAAATAAGACCGGTTTTTTCGAGTTGCCGGGCTTTTGCCGTACCGGCGGGCTGAACCGTCCGTCGGGGCACCTGTCTGCCCGATTAACTTTTTTCGCTGAGGCAGACCGGTTGTCGGGACAGACAGGTACCGCCTCCGGGCGGATGCCCCTCATTCGCTTTCATTTGTTAAGCCGCTTCGGGCCGCGGCTGAACAAATTCAGCTCATTCGGGGCATTGCCGTCATACGCTTACGCTTCTGACGGCGTGCCGCTCCTCAGCGGCTTTCGCCGCTTCGTCGCGGCGTGCCCTCGCTTCGCTCGGGCATGCGGCTCGCTTCGCTCGCCGCTACGGCTCGCTTCGCTCGCCTTCGGCTCGTCGCTGTCGCTCCTCGCCTCATTCCTCAATCTTTTTCTTATTCATCGTAATAACAACAACCACGCCGGATGCGACAACGGCTGTCACGAACAGAAGCACAAAGCCAACGTTCGCGCCGGATGTGCCTATCGAGCCGACACCCGCAATAACATTATATTTTACTTCGGATGATTTATTGCCGGAATTGCTGTCGCCTGTCACCTGTTCACCACCGGAATAGACATATACCGGCACTTCGGTCGACTCCTCGGTTGTCGCTTCCTCGGTCATTGTTTCGGTTTCGGTCACATCGGGAGAGGTCACCGCCTCGGTTACGGGAACGGTCACTATAACAACATCGGAATTTGAATTTGTTCCGTTGTTTGTATTGGTATTTGTATTCGTGTTGTTTTTGGTATTTGTATTATTGCCGGTATTATTTTTCGTATTTGAATTTGTATCGGAGCTTGCTGTGGTCTTTGGCTTGTTCATATCGGCGATTATCTGCTTTTTCTCTTTGTACGGATCAACATTCGCGATTGTCGCCGCTGTTTTGCACTTGTTTTCGTTCGCTCCGACAAAGCTTACGGGAATAAGATCCGCAAGAGCAATCGAACCCAGGTCTGTAAGATGAGCACCATCCGGTGTGAATGTGGAGCAGAGCTTATCCGTATCGGACGGATCGGACAGCGGCGAGCAGTCTATGTAGCCGTCTGCAAGATTGTTTGTACGAATCCACTCGTCGATTTTGTCGGTCTCATCCTGCATGCTTTGATTCCATGTAAGGTCGCCCGCCTGACCGAGAAATTCTCTCTCGTACCCTTTGTATGCGGTGTTTGAGAAAAAGTATATTTTTATTCCCTTGTTGTGACATTTAGTTATAAGCTGTTTATATCCGTTTATAACATCGTCAACCGACACATCCGGTGTGGATGATGAGAGGCTCTTTGAATACTTATGAAGAATGTCATTGAGTCCGATTTTTACAAAACAGTATTTTACGCCGGACATATTCAGAACATCACGGTCAAAGCGGTCAATAAGCGCCTTGCCGTACAGGTTGCCGATAAGCCCCGCGCCGTCGCTTAAAATCTTGTTGCCGACTATCGCTTCGTTAACGATGCCGATACCGGTATATCCGCCGCTTACGACCTTTTTGGCATAGTAGAGATATGTGTCGTTTACAAGTGTTGAGTCACCGATGAACACGGCGGAACAGGCGTTTGAGTCATTTGAAAGAGTGTCAACACATGACAGGAACGGAATTGTATGGTATGTTATCGTGCCAGATGAAATGTTTATTTCCTGAGGCGAGCTTAATTTTGCGCTGTTGACCTTTGACGCCTTGCTTGAGGAGGTTAAAAGCCCTGACGACAGAAATGTTCTGCCTGACGCAAGACCGGTTGTTTTTATGTATGTGAGATTTCTGAAATAGAGGCTGACACTGAGCTTTTCGAGAGCCTCGGTTTTTATGTTCACCGTGTCGGACCATATATCACATCCGGGGTTTATGGTTACGGATGCGCTGCCGCCGTTGAAGGTAATCGCTTTTGACGTACCTGACATTATGGACGCTTCACCGGCTTTGAGAGTTTTGGCTACACTCGCTTCGTTTATTGTAATGGCGGCATCACCGAACTGATTGGAGAATTTAAAACGCAAAGCGGAGCCTGCGGCTGTAACCGTAAGCTCTATTCTTATTGTGCTTTTTGACGGAATGACATCCTGCACCGCCACATTCGGGATTATGCTTCCGAGCTCAATGGAGCCGTCAACAAGACTTGTAGCCCATGCGGAAATCCACTTGCCCGCCGCTTTTGCTTCGGTTGCGAAAAATGACGCACTCGGAATGAAAGCCAAAACGAATGCCACCGCAAGACAAACGGCGGATTTTATTATTTTTCCGATTCTGTTAAATTTCCTCTCATCCATAACATTTCCTCCAACTCTATTGCGGACAAAATTGCAATGCCATTATATATTATATATTTATATTTTTCAACCGTGATTTTTTAAACATTCGGCAAATCATTTATAAACACATACTGCTGACTCAGTCCCATGTCGATATTAAAGCATTCGGGCAGTCCGTTCGGGTAGTGTGTTTTTACGGCTTCTTTTATGTGACGGTCAACCGGGAACACATCATGACGCCCCAACGAAAAAAGCAGAGTGCAGTCGGCAACCTTTCGCCCCACACCCTTGATTTTCATAAGCTCTTTTCGGGCATCATCGGCAGGCAGAGAATATATATTTTCAAAATAACCCGGATTTTCGGCGACTGTTTTCGCACAGTCCATTATGTACGGCACTCTGTACCCTGCGTGAAGAACCGCCAAATCATCGGCACTCGGCATTGAAAGCTTTTCGGGTGACGGAAAAGCAAATCCGCCGTCGATTTTTTCACCGAAGCTTTCACACAGTGTATTTACAATCTTTTTTATTCTGGGAATATTGTTGCATGCCGATATTATAAATGACACAAGAGCCTCAAACGGCTCCTGATTCAAAATTCTGATAACACCGTATTTTTCGACGGCATTTCCGACAATAGGATCAGAAGAAATCCCGGATATGATTTTGCCGTAATCTCTTTTGAGATCAAAATAGCGTATCCATATGTTTTCGACATCGCTTTTCGGAGTATTTATAAAAACAAGCGTATCGCCGTCCTGATAAATGCGGGTAAATCTGCCGAAAGCGACACCCGACCACACGCCGTCATTTTCGCTCCAGCGAAAGCACTGACCGCAGTTTAATGTGGAGGAGAGGTTGATTTTTCCGAAATCCGATACCGATGTATTGCCGTTATTTTCCGTTATGAACAAATAATTCTCTCCTTTATTTTCCCGTTGTGAAATTTGGGGATTATCACCGGGTTTTGAACACGGTTTTCACACGAACTTTTGTTTTTGGCAAATTTAAATAAAATATCCCGATAATTCTGTTTAAAAAATATCTCCGTTCTGTATAACGGAAAAGAAAAGATAACAATCTGTAAATACCAAAATTGTTGAAAACTTTTAATGTTAATAACTTTTTGACACCGAATTTGCGTTTATTTCCCCGATTTCCCCCTGTTTTCACATCGGTTTTTAACACTTTCAACACAGTTTTCAACATTTCAGCACTTTTGAACACTATACAATTTGTATAATTTTCTTAACACACCATATATTGTGGCAATAAGAACAGGTCAGACACAAGAGGGCAATAAAGGTGCATGGGGCATT
>CAVFPQ010000067.1:0-12538 GCA_963624415.1 Acutalibacteraceae bacterium
GCCCGAGCGAATGCGAGGGCACAGCCCGAGCGAATGCGAGGGCACAGCCCGAGCGAATGCGAGGGCACAGCCCGAGCGAATGCGAGGGCACAGCCCGAGCGAATGCGAGGGCACAGCCCGAGCGAATGCGAGGGCACAGCCCGAGCGTAAGCGAGGGCAGCCGCGAGGAGCGAGCGTTAGCGAGCGACGAGCGGCACGCCGCCTCGGATAGCGAGGCGGCGCCCCTGCCGTCAGAAGCGTCAGCGTATGACGGCAATGCCCGGAGGGAGCCGAATTTGTTCAGCCGCAGCCCCTGCGGCTTAACAAATGAAGGCGAGCTCAGGGCATTCCGCCCGGAGGCGGTGCCCGGCTGTCCGGCATTCAGCCGACATATTTCGAAAGACTCACCGACCGGACAGCCGGGTGCCCCGACGGGCGGAACAGTCCGCCGGTACGGCAAAGCCCGGCGACAACGAAAAAGACAACCTTCTGCGAAACACATAACTAAAAATCCGCAGTAACGCCCGGCAACACCTAAAATACCACCTCTTGCGAAGCTATATAATCCAAGGCACGCAGTGTCTTCCGAAATTATGCATTATGCATTATGCATTCTACATTATGTATTATCTCCTATTCGAATTTAAAAAAATAAAGTTCTCTGCCTTGTTGATTTTATCATATCCACTGTGCTATACTTATTATAATTATATTTTAGATTTTGACATACAGGAGTTTTTTATTATGAATAAAGTCAGAATAGGCATTGTCGGTGTCGGCAATATGGGTTCAAGTCATCTCAAAAATTATATGCAGGGTCTTATGCCCGAAATTGAAATAACGGCTGTTGCGGACATAAAGCCCGAAAGACTCGAAAGAGCAAAAAGCATCTGTTCCGAAGTTACCTGCTTTAACACCGCAACGGAGCTTTTTAACAGCGGTCTTTGCGATGCGGTTATAATAGCAACACCGCACTATCAGCACCCTTCTCTTTGCATCGAAGCTATGAAAGCCGGGCTTCATGTCATGAGCGAAAAACCCGCAGGTGTTTATACAAAGCAGGTTCGTGAGCTCATCGAGTTCGCAAAAACAAGCGACAAGACATATGCCATCATGTTCAATCAACGCACAAACTGTGTTTACCGCAAGGTAAAAGAGCTTGTATCGAGCGGCGAATACGGCGAGATAAGACGTGTAAACTGGATTATAACCGACTGGTTCCGTGCGCAGTCATATTACGATTCCGGCGACTGGCGTGCCACATGGTCAGGCGAAGGCGGCGGCGTTATGCTTAATCAGTGCCCTCATCAGCTCGATTTGTGGCAGTGGATCTGCGGAATGCCCACTAAAATCAGAGCCACATGTCACGAGGGCAAATGGCACGACATAGAGGTTGAGGACGATGTAACTATCTATGCCGAGTACGCAAACGGTGCCACCGGAACATTCATCACAACCACAGGCGACTGCCCCGGCACAAACAGACTTGAAATCACTCTCGACAAAGCAAAAATAATTTGCGAAAACGATCCCTTCGAAAATAAATTTGTCATAAAAATGTTTGTTCTTGACATTCCCACTTCCGAGTTCTGCAAGACGGCAAAGGACGGTTTTGCGAAAGCTCCCGGCAAATGGGTAAATGTTGAGACAGACGGGCAGAACGACCAGCACCCCGGCGTGCTTAACGCATTTGCGGCACATATTTTAAGAAATGAGCCCCTTATAGCAGAGGGTGCCGAGGGCATTAACGGTCTCACCATCTCAAATGCCGCGTTTATGTCTTCATGGCTCAATAAAGATATTGATATTCCGTTTGATGAAGAACTCTATTGGGAGCTTCTTCAGAAAAAGATCGCCGGTTCAAAGAAAAAAGACAATATTGTCGAATCCGTTCAGGCGGATATGAGCGGCACATATTAATTAAGCATAGGACAGGGAACAGTTATCGGTCAACCGAAAATCAACAATTCCGAAAGTCCTGCTGACTTGGATTTATAAGCTGAGCCTCTTATGAAGCTACACTGAATACCGGTCACTCTTCCCTTGCTCTCCCCTTCACTTTTCTTCAGTTAACCGAGAAAGGATATCTCATAATGTTATTTTCCGTAGATTTGGGAATAGATTTAGGCACGGCGAACACGCTCGTCTGCGTAAGAAACAAGGGCATTGTCGTCCGTGAACCGTCGGTTGTGGCGATCGACGTAAAGTCAAATCCGCCCAAGGTTGTCGCCGTCGGAAACGAAGCAAAGCAGATGATAGGCCGCACACCCGGTTCAATCACTGCGATGCGTCCGCTGAAAGACGGTGTCATAGCCGACTTTGAAATGACAGCCGATATGCTGTCGCACTTTATCAAAAAAGCCATGAAAGGCTCTCCGTTCGGCAGGGCCAGAGTTATGATATGCATTCCGTCAGGTGTTACCGAGGTTGAACGCAGAGCGGTTCACGATGCGGCAAAAGCGGCAGGTGCGAGATATGTAAGCCTTATAGAAAAACCGATGGCGGCGGCAATCGGTGCGGGACTGCCCGTAGCCGAGGCCGCAGGCAGCATGGTTGTCGACATAGGCGGCGGCACAAGCGAAGTTGCCGTTATCTCACTCGGTGATATAGTTTCTTCCCGTTCCGTCAGAGTTGCGGGCGAGACATTCGACTCGAATATTGTTCAGTTTGTCAAGAAAAAATACAACCTGCTCATAGGCGACCGCACAGCCGAAGAAATCAAGATAAGCATAGGCTCGGCAGCCCCCTATGACGGCGAAGGCGCAATGGATATAAGAGGCAGAAATCTTGTTGACGGACTGCCCAAAAACATAGAAATCACATCCGCCGACATTCGTGAGGCGTTATCTGACCCCGTGTCACAGATTGTGGATGCCGTTCGCTCCACTCTCGAGAAGACTCCGCCCGAGCTTGCGGCGGACATAATGGACACAGGCATTGTGCTTACAGGCGGCGGCGCTCTTTTAAGAGGGCTTGACAAGCTTATTGCCAACAAGACCGGCATGCCCGTAAAGGTTGCCGAGAAGCCGCTTGACTGCGTTGCGACGGGCACCGCAATTTGTCTTGAAAAAGACACACTCAATATATTCAATCGCTGAGACTTTGGAGAGAACCGATGCACGGATTTTTTTCGGGAACAAAATTCAAGATAATACTGTGCCTCATCGTATGCCTGCTGATGGGTGTTTTTGTCGCCGCCGTTTCGGGTGACGGCTCTTCCCCGGTGTCGCATTACGCAAGTGTTGTGCTGTCTCCGCTGACTAAGGCCGCGGAGTTCGCCGCCGAAAAGCTGTCGGATCTTAACATTTCGTTCAAATCCTCAAACAAGTACAAAGACGAGGTTGAATCGCTTCAGAACGAAATTGAAACATACCGCACGGAGCTTCGCGACTACTACGACACCATGCACAAGCTCGATTCATACGAAGCCTTTCTTGAAATAAAATCAGAAAATCCCGACTACACATTTGAACCTGCCTCGGTAATTCTTCGTGACACCGGCGACATTTACGGCTCATTTGTGATAGACAAGGGAACAGACGACGGCATAAGCGTAAACGATCCCGTAATTTACGGTCAGAATCTTGTCGGATGCGTTAAAGAAGTGACCGCCGAATCCTCAACGGTCTACACACTCCTTCATCCCAAAGTCAGTGCAAGTGTATATGAAGTCCGCACACGTGAGGACTGCTACACCGAATCCGATTCAACGCTTTTGTCAGAAGGCTTCATAAGAATTTCGGGGCTTTCCCGCTCCACTCCCGTTGTGCCCGGCGGAATAATATGCACATCGGGTACAGGCGGAGTTTTTCCGAAGGGGCTTATCGTCGGCACGGTTAATGAAATATTCGACAACAGCACTGACATTTCCGCTTACGCTTCCGTAACTCCCGGCACGGATCTAAAAGCGCTTACCGATGTTTTTGTAATAACATCCTTTAACGGACAGGGCGGTGCCGAATAAAGCAGTATGAAAAAAGAAACAGGACTTAAAATTTTCCGCCGTGTTATTTTCGCTTTGATAATCGCCGCCGCATTCTGGCTTCAGTATACCGCTTCATCTGCGTTAAAAGGGACATTCACTTTCCCCACGGGAATATTAATCCCCTTTACTGTCTCAATTGCGATGGCTGAAAAAGAATACTCTGGTTTAGTATACGGACTGTTCACCGGAATTGCGGTTGACTTTGCCTCAAGCTCGATTACAGACGGCATATTTACACTCTATTTTGCCGTTTTCGCTTGCACAGCGGGGCTTCTGGCACACTATCTGTTCAGAAATTCCGCACTTACGGCAATGCTGTTCACTTTTGGTGCATCCGTAATTTTCTGTATTATTCTTATAATTCCGATTTTTAACACAGATATTGAATTTCTCGTAAGACAGCTTACACGAAATTATCTGCCGTCGATATTTCTGTCAACGGCACTTGCCCCGATTATATATTACATAATAACAGACCTGTCCCGAAGGACACACGCAAAAATCAACTGAAAATGAGAAAGAAAAAGATATCCCCAAGACTTTTATTATTTACAATTCTGTCTGCCGCAACTGCGGTGGGCTTTGGGGTTATACTCTTTTTTATACAGGTAGTAAATTCCGACAGCACATCAAAGGCGGCAACCGACACGGTTAAAAGCTATTCCGTTACCGTGTCCGCTTCAAGAGGCGAAATTCTCGACCGAAACGGCAATGCGCTTGTCTATAACGAACAGATAAACACGCTTACATTCAACTATCTTGAATTTCCGACCGAGAACAAAGAGATAAACAACGTCATATTAAGCCTTATAAACTACCTCGGAAAAAACGGCGAGGAGTGGATAGACAAGCTTCCGATAAAGCTTAGCGACAGCGGAGAGCCCGAATTTATCGAGGACCGTGACAGTGACATAAAAAAGCTTAAATCCGAATCAATGTTCAATCTCAATTCCTACGCCACGGCACAAAACTGCTATGACGCGATGAAAGAGGAATTTGAGCTTGAGGAATATTCAGAAACAGACGCTATAAAAATCATGTCAGTCAGATACAATATGAAAAAGCTTGAATTTTCGGTCTATGCACCGTACACATTCAGCGATGATGTATCTGTCACCACAATAGCGTATGTCAAAGAAAACAATGACTTTTATAAGGGTGTCGATGCCGAGGTGCAGTCCGTCCGCAAATATGTCGGCGACGGCAAAACAGCCGCACACGTCCTCGGTGTTGTAGGCTCGATAGACTCCGATGAATACAACGAGAAGAAAGCCGAAACCGAGGAGCAGCTCGCCGCCGCAAAGGGCGACGCTGATAAAACGGCGGAGATAAACGCCCGTTCATATTCTCTGAATGACAAAATAGGCAAAAACGGTCTCGAAAAGTCAATGGAGAGCTATCTAAGAGGCAAAAACGGAGTAAAGACAATTTCCGTTAATTCCGAAGGGGAAATTTCGGAAAGCTATTCCGTGACTCCCGAGCAGGGTGCGACTGTTGAAACCACCATAGATATGGACCTTCAGCAAATAGCTCAGAAAGCACTTAAGGAGCGTATTCTCGCAATTACCGATGAGTCTATCACATCAAAGGGACTTACGGCGGCAGGTGCCGTGGTTGTTGAGGATGTCAACACAGGCGCAATACTTGCAATGGCGTCATACCCCGATTACAGCCTTACAACATATTATGACGATTACAGCGACTTGAGCAGTGATGCGGGCAAGCCATTATGGAACAGAGCTTGTCAGAGTGCGTACTCACCCGGTTCAACCATGAAACCGTGTGTTGCGGTGGCAGGACTCGAAGAAGGTGTAATAACATCCGATTCAACATACAAATGCACAGGTCAATATCAGTACATAGACCAGACATTCGCCTGCTTCAACAAAAACGCACACGGCAACATAAACGTAAAACGGGCGCTGGGCGTATCGTGCAACATATTCTTCTTTGAAATAGCAAGACAGCTCGGAATAGACAAGTTAAATTCTTATTCAAAGCTTTTCGGACTCGGACAGAAAACAGGCATAGAGATAGACGAAACAGCCGGCATTCTGGCAGGTATCGAATACCGTGACTCCGTCGGCAAGGGCTGGAAAGCCGGTGAAACGCTTCTGGCGGCAATAGGACAGTCCGACAACTCCTTCTCCCCTTTGCAGCTTGTCAACTACTGTTCGACAATCGCAAACGGCGGAACAAGATATGTTCCGTATCTTGTAAACAAAGTTCTGTCATCAGACTATGGCGAGGTGCTTTATGAGCACGAGACAAAAATCGCCACACAGACAAATATAAAGCAGTCAACATTTGACACCGTAAAAGCCGGTATGTATCTTGTCGCAAACGAGACAAGCTGTAAAACACAGCTGGGCTCACTCAAATACAAGGTAGCGTGCAAAACGGGTACAGCCGAAAAAACACTCAGAATCAACGGACAGTACGTCGACGGCACAGACGGATTTCTGATAGCCTTCGGGCCTTACGAAGATGCTGAAATCGCGATTACAGTTGTTGTCGAAAACGCCGGCAGCGGTTCTTCCACAGCTCAGGTTGCCGCCGATATATTCGAATATTATTTTTCGAAAATGGATAACGTAACAACCGTACGTTCCGAAAACACACTGACGGATTAAAGGAGACTTATATAGAATGGCACAGACAATTGTAATAGCCTCCGGCAAAGGCGGTGTGGGAAAATCCACAATAACGGCGGGGCTCGGACGGGCACTCGCGGATATGGGCAAAAAGACATTGCTTATCGACTGTGACGCAGGGCTCGGCTCGCTTGACACTCTGCTCGGATGCAGTGAGAACGCGGCATTTACATGGCTCGATGCTTTTTCGGGCGACTGTGAACCCGCACAGGCTATAATAAAAATCAGCGACTTTTTAAGCGTAACACCTGCCCCCGGAAAACTTCCCGACACAGGTGCCGATAATGCAGTTAAGCTTTTCGTAAACGCCGTATCACCCGCTTTCGATGTGATTTTAATCGACGCACCCGCCGGAATAGGTTCGGGGCTTACCCGTGCCGCTAACGGTGCAAGATTCGGCATTGTCGTTGCAACCGGTGACGAAATCTCGGTTAAAGGTGCGGCGGCTGTTGACAAAAAGCTGACAAAAGCCGGAGTTGCTTCAACACGGCTGATAATAAACAGATATGAGCTTAAAGCGGCTAAAAAAGGCAGACTTTTATCCGTTGACAAAATGATTGATATGTCTTATGTACGCCTTATCGGCATTGTGC
The DNA here is from genome assembly GCA_963624415.1 of Acutalibacteraceae bacterium. GTDB lineage: Bacteria > Bacillota > Clostridia > Oscillospirales > Acutalibacteraceae > RUG806. Next base: position 7,212 of record CAVFPQ010000067.1, read on the forward strand.
CGGAGGACAAAAATCTGAAATATCACTCGGAGCTCAGAAAAAATTCATCCGCACTCGGCGCATTCGAACGCATTTCAAAAAGAATTTCGGGAGAAAACACGCCGCTTACGCTCTCATTATTAAAATAAATATTGAAAAGCACATTTATGTGTGATACAATTTGTACAGTTAATATTCAATTTATTAAGCAAATTAAGACAAACTTATATATAAAAAAGGATGGTGGAGTATGCTAATAGCTCTTATAGCACACGACTCAAAAAAGGAACTCATGACTCAGTTCTGCATTGCATACTGCGGAATACTCAGTCAGCACACGATATGCGCCACCGGCACAACCGGAAAGCTTGTCGAGGATGCCACCGGACTTCCCATAATCAAATATCTCAGCGGCTCGCAGGGCGGCGCACAGCAGATAGGCGCGCGTATCTCCTGCAACGAAATAGATCTTCTGCTTCTGTTCAGAGATCCGCTCAATCCCAAGCCGTATGAACCCAACGAACACGACCTTCTTCGTATGTGCGACGTTCATAATATTCCCGTTGCAACAAATATTGCGACTGCGGAATCACTCGTAAGAGGACTTGAACGCGGCGACCTTGACTGGCGTGAGCTTGTAAAGTAATACAATATAAATTCCCTGATTCGGAGAGATAAAATCATATGACTCTTTTAACAAAAGCACCCAGGGGCACAGCGGATGTACTTCCGGGCGAAAGCTCAAAAAGGAGCTTTATTGAAGGGGTTTTGACGGATTGTGCCGAGACATACGGCTTCAGAGAAATTCGCACCCCTGTATTTGAACACACAGAGCTTTTCAAACGCTCCGTGGGCGAGACAACCGATGTTGTACAGAAAGAGATGTACACATTCGAGGATAACGGCAAAAGAAGCATTACTCTGCGTCCCGAAGGCACCGCAGGGTGTGTTCGTGCTTTTTTGGAGCATGGGCTTTACAATGAGCCTCTTCCGCAGAAATTCTATTATCTGACATCCTGCTATCGCTACGAAAAGCCGCAGGCGGGCAGACTCAGAGAATTTCATCAGTTCGGAGTTGAAACATTGGGCAGTGCCTCCCCTGCCGCAGATGCGGAAATTATCGCACTCGCAAATCACATTATCGAGATGTTTCAGCTTCTGGATGTAACTCTTGAGATAAATTCAATCGGCTGCCCCACATGCCGAAAAGAATATCACAAAGCATTAAAGGCTTATTTTGAAGCGAAAAAAGACAGCCTGTGCGAGACGTGTCTTACCCGTCTTGACAGAAACCCGATGCGTATTCTTGACTGCAAAAATCCCGAATGCCAAGAAATTGCTAAGGACGCTCCGGTAATGCTCGATTATCTGTGCGACGACTGCAAAAAGCACTTCGCAAAAGTAAAAGAATATCTCGATGCGATGTATATTGATTACACAGTAAACCCGAGAATAGTAAGAGGACTCGACTACTATACAAACACAGTGTTTGAGTTCGTATCGACCGGCATCGGTGCGCAGGGCACAATCTGCGGCGGCGGCAGATACAACGGACTTGTAAAAGAATTGTCGGGAGATGACATTCCGGCTTGCGGCTTCGGCATGGGAATCGAAAGACTCTCGCTTCTTTTGGCGACACAGAGCGTTGATACCCCCGAAGAAGAGAGACCCGATTTATACTTAGCTCCCGCAAGCGAAGAATTTTCAGTGACAGCAATGAGCATAATAAACGACCTGAGAGTAAACGGAAACTTGGCACTTACGGATCTTGCCGGCCGCTCGGTAAAGGCACAGATGAAATACGCCAACAAAAAACAGGCAAAGTTTACCGCTGTTCTGGGCGAAGACGAAATAAAAAACAATTCTATTACAGTCAAAAATATGGACACAGGCAAAACAAAAAAGTTTGAGCTTGATACATTTGCGGCTGAATTCAGCGATTATCTGCTTAACGATATGCTGGATGATATGAACGGAATGCTTGATATGATGAAGAACGGTGACAAGAATTCACCGCTGTTTACTCTTTTGAACGGAGGAAAAAAATAAAATGGAATTTTTGGCAGGACTTAAGAGAACCGATTACTGCGGCAACTTCAGAGCCGCCGATATCGGCAAAAATGTTACGGTTTTCGGCTGGGTACAGCGTGCGAGAAACCTCGGCAGTCTTATATTTATCGATTTAAGAGACCGCACGGGTATTTTGCAGCTTGCGTTTGACGAGACCAGCGACAAGGCGGTGTTTGAAAAAGCGGCGACAGCCAGAAGCGAATATGTTCTTGCTGCAGTCGGCACAATTCGTGAGCGTTCGTCAAAGAGCGACAAGGTTGCGACAGGCGACATTGAGCTTTTTGTTACGGAGCTTCGCATTCTTTCAAAGAGTGAAACAACTCCGTTTGAGATAGTTCCCAACAGCCGTACAGATGAGACCATGCGTCTTAAGTATCGTTATCTTGACCTCAGAAGACCCGATCTTCAGTCAAACATACTTTTCAGAAACAAGGTCACCAAAATTACACGTGATTATTTCTATGACAACGGCTTTATAGAGATCGAGACACCCATTCTTATGAAGTCAACTCCCGAAGGCGCAAGAGACTTCCTTGTTCCCAGCCGCCTTCACAACGGCGAGTTCTATGCTCTGCCGCAGTCTCCTCAGCTTTATAAGCAGCTGTCAATGGTCGCCGGTTTTGACCGTTATATGCAGATTGCGAGATGCTTCCGTGACGAGGACCTTCGCGCGGACAGACAGCCCGAATTTACACAGATTGACCTTGAAATGAGCTTTGTTGACGTTGAGGACGTTCTGGAGCTTATCGAAGGCTTTATGAAGAAGCTTTTCAAGGAAGCACTTGATGTTGATATAACAACTCCCCTGCCCCGTCTTAAATATGCGGACGCAATGGAGAGATACGGCTCGGACAAGCCCGACACACGCTTCGGCATGGAGCTTTTCGATCTGTCCGATGTTGTTAAAGGCAGCGGTTTTGCGGTATTTGACGGCGCACTCAATGACGGCGGCACGGTAAGAGGCATAAAAGCCGAAAACGCCGTTCACACATACACAAGAAAAGAAATCGACAAGCTTACCGAGACTGCAAAGGGTATCGGCGCAAAGGGTCTTGCATGGGTTCGTATGACCGATGACGGCATCGCATCCTCCTTCGGCAAGTTTATTTCCGAAGACATGATGAACGCTATAATCGAAAAAGCGGACGCCAAGAAGGGTGATGTTATCTTTATTGTCGCCGACAAGAGAAAGACACTTGCGCTTACCGTTTTAGGACAGCTGAGAAACGAGGTTTCAAAGAAGCTCGGTATCGAAAAGCACGGTTACAATCTTCTCTGGATTACCGAGTTCCCGTTCTTCGACTGGGACGATGAGACAGGCACATGGGTTGCGATGCACCATCCCTTCACCGCTCCCATGGATGAATGTCTGCCCTATCTTGAGAGCGACAAGGGTTCGGTCAGAGCGAAGGCATATGACCTTGTTCTTAACGGAATTGAGCTTTCGAGCGGTTCTATCCGTATCACAAACCCCGAACTTCAGAGCAAGATTTTCGAGCTTCTCGGTCTTTCGGATGAGGAAGCACATCAGAAGTTCGGCTATCTGCTTGACGCTTTCCGCTTCGGTCCTCCCCCTCACGGCGGATGCGGCATAGGTCTCGACAGACTTGTAATGCAGATGCTCGGTGCGGAGAGCCTTCGTGATGTTATCGCCTATCCGAAGCTTAAGGATGCAACGGAAGCCATGACAGAGTGTCCCTCACCTGTCGACGACGACCAGCTCAAGCTTTTGGGTCTTTCGATAAACAAATAAATACGTAAATAAAAAATAAATGCTGTATACGCTTTTTCACACGGCAATAATGCCCGTGCGGGCGTGTGCAGCTTTTTTTCGGAGTTATATATGTATACAGACAAGTTAAAATTCAAAAACGGAAAATTCAAGATAATGCAAATTGCGGACGTACAGGATATTTTCCCGGTTTCAAAAGATACCGTTAAGCTGATTACACTCGCAATAGAAAAAGAAAAGCCGGACTTGGTCGTTTTCACAGGTGACCAGATTTACGGACTTGACCCTCGCATAAGAAAAGGCAAGACTGAAAATAATGTAAAGGGTGTAATAGAGGCGTTTATCGCACCACTTGAAAAAGCAGGTGTTCCGTTTGCCGTGACATTCGGCAACCACGATGCACAGTGCGGCATACCGAACAATGAGCAGTATGCATTTTATAAAAAGTCGGATTTTTGCGTAACAGGCGACAGTATGTCCGACAAAAATCCGGGTACGGCGAAAATTACGATTTACAAAGACGAAGCACCGACATTCGACTTGTTTTTGTTTGACTCCGGCGGACAAGGGCTGACAGGGGAATATTATCCGGTATCCGAAGAACAGCTTCTGTGGTTTTCGGCTGAGCGTGCCTGCGAGAAAGACAATGGGAATAAGCCGAATTTTATTGCATTTCAGCATATTCCCGTGCCGGAATTTTATAATGTAATAAACAGAGTATCGAGATTTACAAAGGGTGCGGTTGAGGCGTTCAGAACGCACAAAAATGAGTTTTACGTACTCCCGGACGAAGTTAAAAAAGCGGGCGGATTTATGCACGAGTCCCCTGCGACACCGGACAAGAACTCGGGTGAATTTGATTTGTTAAAGCGGGACGGAGGATGTCTTGCCGTTGCCGTAGGGCATGACCACATAAACTCCTTTGTTGCCGAGCTTGAAGGAATAAAGCTGATTTATACGCAATGCGCGGGCTTTAATGTATACGGCCCGAAAAGGCTGAGAGGCGTTCGTATTTTTGAGCTTGATGAAAATAATACCGAGAAGTTTGAGACGCATACAGTTACATTCGATGAACTGACAAATGATAAAATTGAAAAACCGATAAAGGAATTTGTGCTGACTCATATCCCGTCAAGCATGGAACAGGTTAAGAGAATTGCTGTGGTTGGGTGTGCAGGAATGGCTGTTGTGGGAGCAATGGGATATATTGCAATAAAGAAGAAGAGGAGGAAAGAGAAATAAAATTAACAGTCGGCAGTCAGCAAATAGCAATGGGGCGAGCGAAGCGAGCCGCACGCCCGAGGAATGAGCGACAGCGAATGACGAGGGCGGTGCCGTGACGTAGTGCGTAAGCACGCAGGAACGGCACGGCCGTGACGTAGTGCGTAAGCACGCAGGAACGGCACGGCCGTGACGTAGTGCGTAAGCACGCAGGAACGGCACGGCCGTGACGTAGTGCGTAAGCACGCAGGAACGGCACGGCCGTGACGTAGTGCGTAAGCACGCAGGAACGGCACGGCCGTGACGCAGTGCGTAAGCACGCAGG
>CAVFPQ010000068.1:0-12379 GCA_963624415.1 Acutalibacteraceae bacterium
CCCTCTGTGCCCTTTGTAAGAACAATGCTTGCCTTTACTATCTGCCCTCTTATGGGGTCGGGAGCGGCAGATACACCGCATTCGAGAACGTAGGGAAGCTCCATGATAACGCTTTCTATTTCAAACGGCCCTATGCGGTAGCCGGAGGACTTGATAACATCATCCGCTCTGCCGACATACCGGTAATAGCCGTCCTCATCACGCCATGCAGTGTCGCCGGTGTGATAATATCCGTCGTGAATTGCCTCGGCTGTCTTTTCGGGATCGTTATAGTATTCCGTGAGAAGTCCGAACGGTCTGCCGTTTTTGAGATTTACGCATATCTCGCCGACTTCACCGTTTTTGACCTCGTTTCCGTCGGAGTCAAGAAGTGTGATATCATAAACAGGTACGGGCTTGCCCATCGAACCGATTTTGTGAGAGTCGCCTCTTAATGTGCCTATCATCATTGTCGATTCGCTCTGTCCGAAGCCTTCTATTATCTGAAGTCCCGTTGCTTTTTCAAACTGACGGTAAACCTCGGGGTTCAGTGCTTCGCCTGCCGTTGTCATGTGCTTAACGGAGGACAGGTCATATTTTGTAATGTCTTCTTTTACCATCATTCTGAGCATTGTGGGAGGCGCGCAGAATGTTGTTATGTGATATTTAGCGAACATCGGCAGAATGTCTGCGGCGGAAAATCTGTCGAAATCATAGACGAATGTCGCCGCTTCGCTGAGCCACTGTCCGTACAGCTTGCCCCACATGGCTTTTGCCCAGCCGGTGTCGGATATTGTAAAGTGCAGTCCGTCCGGGTCAACGCAGTGCCAGTATTTTGCCGTGTGGAAATGTCCTAATGCGTATTTATAGTTGTGCGCGGCTATCTTGGGATAACCGGATGTGCCGGATGTAAAGAACATAAGCATCAGATCGTCGCCGCCCGGTGCATCGGGTTTACGGTCATAGTGCGATGAAAACGCAGTGTATTCTTCGTCAAAATTACGCCAGCCGTCACGATTGCCGCCTACGATAATCTTGTTTTTGAGGGGCTTATAAAGTTTTTCGGCTTCGTCTGCCTGCTGTGCCACATCGCCGTCTATGGTGCATATCATATGCTCAATGCCGGCTTTTTTGAAGCGGTATTCTATATCGTGTGCCTGAAGCTGATTTGTAGCCGGAATCGCAATGGCACCGAGCTTGTTAAGTCCTATCATCGCAAACCAGAACTGATAACGCCGTCCTAAAATCAAGAGAACCTTGTCGCCTCGTTTTATGCCGATTGACTTGAAGTAATTGGCACATCTTGCGGACTCCTTTTTCATGTCGCCGAATGTGAAGCGGCGTTCCGTCTTGTCTCTTGATATGTGAAGCATGGCAAGCTTGTCGGGCTTTGTTGTGCCTAATTCGTCAACAATATCGAATGCGAAATTGAAGTTGTCGCAGTTCTTGAATTTTATGGAAGTGGGTGTACCCTTTTCGTTCTTTGTTACTTCCGTAAACTTTCTGTAAATGCGGTCCTCTTTGTCTATCGCAGTGGTGGAAGTCTCCGGAATTGCCCTTTCGGGTGTAAGCTCGGGAATCGGCTCGCCGTTGGGATTGAGAACTATGGCATAGAACTCGCAGTCCTCGCCGCCTACCGCAATCATGCCGTGCGGAGTTGATGAATCGTAGTATGCCGTGTCACCTGCGCTCAATATCTCGCTGTGCTCGCCTATCTGCACTCTTAAGTGACCGGAAATGACTATGTCAAGCTCCTGTCCTTCGTGTGTTGTAAGCTCAATGTCACGCATCTGCGCTTTTTCGTCGTAGATGCTCCTGACATAAAGCGGCTCGGCAATACGGTTCTGAAAGGCGTATGCCATATTGTAGTATGTCATGCCGTGGGCGTTTGCAATTTCCTGTCCCGAACCCTTTTTGGTTATTGTAAATGATTTAAGAGTGGGGGAGTGTCCTTCGATAATGTCGGTAACGTCAACGCCCAAGGCGAGAGCGCATCTGTAAAGGAATGCGAAGTTTAAGTCCTGTTCGCCGTTTTCGCAGGAAATGTATTCGTCAACGGTGACGTCCGTTTTAAGTGCCATTGTCTCGGGTGAAATGTTTTCGATTTCACGAAGCTCCCTGATTCGGGATGCCATTTCACGGATTTTGTAATCGAGTGCTGTAATCTGTTTCATAAGTGTTCCTCCGATTACTTTGGGAACGAAAAAACACCCGTCCCAAAGTTGAATTACTTTGAGACGAGTGTGAAATTAACACCCGCGGTACCACTCAAATTGCACATTGTGTGCCACTCAGGCTCTGACAAGCCGTATGCATTTACGCAGCAATCACGGAAAGGGTCTACTTGCTTAAAAGCTTTCTTCCTTTCGGCTCAGAAGCTACAATTCCTCGATTTGTTTCCGACAGCTCGCACCGACCGCTGTCTCTCTGAAGGGCGTTTATCGGGAATACTCTTCGTCTTTGCCTTTATGTTTTGGATTATAATTCAACTTTCTGAAATTGTCAATATATTTTTTGAAATATCCGCCCGGCTTTTTTACAGCTTTTTACTGTCAACTAATAATGTCGGAAGTCCGTCGGACTTTAATTATAAGCTAACGCAAAATTGCAATCGGATTAAGACGGTTGCCAATACCGTTGGAGAAGCCTCATTGCCGATTGCTGATTTGTTACAGTTTGTTTCTCTGTATTTTTCCGCTTGTAGTCTTAGGCAGAGAGTCTCTGAACACAACAAGTCTCGGATATTTATAGGGTGCCGTATGTGTCTTTACATAATTCTGAATTTCTTTCTTCAGTTCTTCCGTGCCCTCTGTGCCCTTTGTAAGAACAATGCTTGCCTTTACTATCTGCCCTCTTATGGGGTCGGGAGCGGCAGATACACCGCACTCGAGAACGTATGGAAGCTCCATGATAACACTTTCGATTTCAAACGGCCCTATGCGGTAGCCGGAGGACTTGATTATATCGTCCACTCTGCCGACATACCAGAAATAGCCGTCCTCATCACGCCATGCAGTGTCGCCTGTGTGATAGACGCCGCCTCGCATGGCTTCCGCTGTCTTTTCTTCTTCTTTGGTGTACTCTTTGAAAAGTCCGGGAGGTGTGCCGCCCTCAAGACGGATTACAATTTCGCCCGTTTCGCCGTTTGCGACTCTGTTGCCGTCCCTGTCTATAAGGTCAATATCGTATTGCGGCGATGCCTTGCCCATTGAACCGGGCTTTACGTCCGTGCCGCAGAAGTTTGCTATTGTAAGTGTGGTCTCGGTCTGACCGAAGCCTTCATAAATCGTGAGTCCCGTAAGATTATAGAACTGCTTCGCAACCTCGGGGTTTAATGCTTCGCCCGCAGTCGTCATATGCTTTATGGATGAGAAATCGTACTTTGAGAGGTCCTCTTTTATCATCATTCGAAGCATTGTGGGAGGAGCGCAGAATGTTGTTATATTGTATTTTGCGAACATCGGCAGAATGTCGGCGGCGTTGAAACGATCAAAGTCATATACGAATACGGCTCCCTCGCACATCCACTGACCGTAAAGCTTGCCCCAGAGGGATTTGCCCCAGCCGGTGTCGGATATTGTAAAGTGAAGTCCGTCACGCTCACAGCAGTGCCAGTATTTGGCTGTCATAAAGTGTCCTAAGGCGTATGTGTGCTTGTGCAGAACCATTTTAGGTTCGCCCGTTGTGCCTGAAGAGAAGAACATAAGTGCGGGGTCATCGCCCGAAGGAGTATCATCACTGCGTGCGAATTTGCTTGAATAGAGGGGATATTCGGCATCAAAGTCGTGCCAGCCGTCTTTCTGTCCGCCGACTAAGAGCTTGAGTGTTACGCTGTCGCACTCGTTTGCGGCATCCTCGGCGATTGAAGCCGTGTCGCCGTCCGCCGTGCAGACAATGGCTTTTACGCCGGCGGCATTGTATCTGTAAACAAAGTCGTGCTTCTGAAGCAGATATGTCGCAGGTATCGCAATTGCGCCAAGCTTGTGAAGCGCAACCATAGCGAACCAGAATTCATAGTGGCGTTTTAAGACAAGCATAACCTTGTCGCCCTTGCCTATGCCGAGGCTCTTAAAATAGTTTGCCACTCTGTTGGATTCTTTCTTTATTTCGGAAAATGTAAATCTTCTCTCTTTTTTGTTCTTGTCAAGATGAATCATGGCAAGCTTTTTGGGGTATTTTTCGGCTATTTCATCAACAACGTCAAAGCCGAAATTGAAGCTGTCGGTATTTTTGAAGTTGACCGAAAGGGGAGTGCCGTTCTCGTTTTCTTCCACTTCAACATATTTTTCGCACATAAGCTTTGATGTGGGACGAGTGGAGATAACCGAGCTTCTTACAACCGACTCCTTTGTGTCTTCACCGGGCAGAACAACCGCCAGGAATGTGCAGTCCTTGCCGTCGACGGCTATCATGCCGTGAGGAGTGGATGAGTTATAGTAAATGCTGTCGCCCTGATGCAGAAGCTCTCTGTTTGTGCCGACCTGAACAAGAAGAGAACCGGATATTACTACGTCAAACTCCTGTCCGTTGTGGCGTGTCAGGTGAATAGGCTTGTTCTGAAGTTCGGGGGAATATTCGTATGTAACCCAATAAGGCTCTGCGATTTTGCTTTTAAATTCGGGGGCTAAGTTGGCAATTGAAATGCCGTCCTCCTTTGCCGTCTGCTGACCTTTGCCGCAGCGTGTGACGTTGTAGGACTGAAGCTTTGCCGAACGGCCTTCAAGAAGCTCGGTAAGCTCAATGCCGAAAGCGAGAGCACATTTATAGATAAATGTAAAGGGGAGATCGGCTTCACTTCTCTCGTATTCACGGTACTGTTTAAGCGTAACCTCGGTTCTTTGAGCCATGTCCTCTTCCGAGTAGCCCATTATCTCGCGCATTTCACGGATACGGTGTGCTACATCCATAAGTTCGGGCATTGCGTTTTGTGTACTCATTTTACATTCCTCCGATTTCAGGAAAATTTTTATGTCAGTGTGGCTTATACAGGCTTTTTGTAAAAAAACAGAAAAGCCCGTCTCAAGAAAAATCACTTGAGACGAGCATTTAATATACCCGCGGTACCACTCAAATTGCACATTTAATGTGCCACTCAGGCTCAGACAAGCCGTATGCATTTACGCAGCAATCACGTAAGAAACTAATAACGCAGTGTGTTCATTTCTTCGGCTCGGAAGTGATGGAAATCTGAACTTAACGCTGTCGGGATTGCACCGTCCCCGACTCTCTGTGAGCTGACTGTTCAGCTTCGTCTTCGTCATAGCCTTTGTTTGAATATGAAATTTGATTACATATTACCACGAGAAAATCAATTCGTCAAGATTTTTTATGACGTTATTCTGTACAAAGATTATTTTTCGATATTCAATATTTTTATGGATTCTTCCTGCATTTTGTATTTGAGTATCTTTCCTGCGGCATTAAGCGGAAATTCTTTTACGAAAATAAAGTATCTGGGTATTTTGTGACGGGCAATTCTTGAGGCGGCAAACTGCTTTAATTCGTCTTCGGTCAGTGTCTGACCGTCCTTTGCGATTACCCATGCGCACGCTTCTTCTCCGTATGCCTTATCGGGAACGCCTATTACGGACACATCGCGTATTTTTTCGTTTGTAAGATAAAATTCCTCTATTTCTCTGGGATAGATATTTTCGCCGCCCCTGATAATCATATCCTTTAAGCGGCCTGTGACTTTATAGTATCCGTCGGGAGTGCGTGAACAGATGTCGCCTGTGTGAAGCCAGCCGTCTTTGTCTATGGTCTGTTTTGTGGCTTTGGGCATTTTGTAATAGCCCTTCATTATATTGAAGCCTCTTGCGACAAATTCGCCGTTTTCGCCGTCCGGCAGGTCTTTTCCTGTTTCGGGATCTATTATCTTGCATTCAACACCGGGGAACGCCGAACCGACTGTTTCAACTCTGTGGTCAAGGTCTTCGTTAACTTCGCCCATTGTGCATCCGGGAGAGGATTCCGTCTGACCGTAAACAGATACAATCTCGGTCATGTTCATTTCCGCGGCGGCTCTTCTCATAAGCTCCGGCGGGCAGTTCGCACCTGCCATTATTCCCGTTCGCATATACGAAAAATCCGTTTTCGCAAAATCGGGATGATTGAACATTGCGAGGAACATTGTCGGCACGCCGTTAAAGCATGTTATTCTCTCTTTGTTTATACAGCTCAGTGACGAGCGGGGCGAAAAGTACGGCAGCGGGCAGAGTGTTCCGCCGTGTGTCATAATGGATGTCATGGTAAGCACCATGCCGAAGCAGTGGAACATGGGCACCTGAACCATCATTCTGTCGGCTGTTGACAAATCCATTCTGTCGCCGATTATCTTGCCGTTGTTTATTATGTTTCTGTGTGTAAGCATAACGCCCTTGGGGAAGCCCGTTGTGCCGGATGTGTACTGCATATTCGCTACGTCGTCGGGCTTTACGAGACTTGCCCGTCTGATGACCTCTTCATGCGGAATGCTGCCGCCCTTTTCGAGCATTTCTTCCCATGTGAGGCACCCGGGAGCGGAAAATCCCACTGTTACTACATTTCTTAAAAACGGCAGGCGTTTTGCGTAAAGGGGAGTGCCGGGCTTTGTGCTTTTAAGCTCCGGGCATAAATCGAGAATTATATCACCGTAGTTTGTGTCTTTGCACTGCTCTATTGTTATGAGTGTGTGAGTGTCGGACTGTCTTAACAGATACTCTATCTCGTGTGTTTTGTATGCGGTGTTGACGGTTACAAGCACCGCGCCTATTCTTGTTGCCGCCCAGAAAGCCAGAAACCACTCGGGGACGTTTGTAGCCCATACTGCAACGTGATGACCGGGTTTTACACCGAGTGAGATAAACGATGCCGCAACAGCGTCAACATCACGCCTGAACTGTGAATATGTTCTTGTGTAGTCGAGGGTGGTGTATCTGAATGCCGTCTGATCGGGGTATGTATCGGCAAGAGTGTCAAGAACCTGCCCGAAGGTCTTTTCGAGAATGTCATATTTCTTCCACGGAAAAACGCCTGTGCCTGCACGGTTACGGTAAACAGCCGCCGTCGGTGTTCTGTCTGCGGAAATCGAAGTCAGAAAGTTAGAAAAGTGAGTGAGCACAATATCGGGGTCATCTATGTCGTCATTTTTCTCAACTGAAATAAAAGACTCGTAGTTAAGGGAGCTGAGTGCGTTAAGAAAATCGGCAACAGGCAAATCACCTTCGCCTATAAGTACATTTTTGCCGTCTTTTCTGTCGCCCAGACGGACAAATCTTATGTATGCGCCGAGGGAAGTTATTGTGTCTTCCGCTGTTTCGTGTGCCGTGAAAAATGTTTCCCGTATGTTCCACGCCGCACCTAAAACGGTTGATGAAAAGGCATTGAAAAGAGTGAGCAGATTTTTGGTATCCGCACAGAAGCCCGATGTCTCAAACAGAATTTCAACATCCTCTTTTTCCGCTTTTTTTACGGCGGGGGAGAGCTTTTCGACAAATGCATCTGTATCTTCAACATTGTCCGCTCTTAAAATTACAGATTCCGCACCTGCCGCGCGTGCCATATCGATATATGTGCATATGTCTTTTACACTTGCTTCTTCGCTGTCAACGCTTATGGGGTATGTCAGAGCCGAAATTTTAAGCCCTCTGTTGACAAGCTTGCGTTTTGAGTCCTGCGTTTTATCGGGACGCATAATGCTGTCAAAATGCTCGGAGCGTTCTTTTATCGCATCCGTTATTTCAAATCCCGCATAGCCGTAGTCATAGGCAAAGGCACACAGTGATTTGAAGGAAGGCTGTTTTACAAAATCCGTTGAAAAAGAGAGCTTCATGAATTTTCCTCCTCCGAGGCGATTTTGTTAAGAGCGTTAATGTAAGCTCTTATACTTGAACCGACAATATCGGTTGAAAGTCCGTTGCCCGAATAGACTCTGCCGTCATTTCTCAGACGAACAAGTGCAGCGCCCAAAGCTTCCTTGCCTTCTGTGACAGCCTGAATACGGAATGCGTCCAGCTCGTAATGGAAGCCGATGCACTGTTCAATCGCCTTAAATGAAGCGTCAATCGGACCGTCACCGACAGCCGCGCCGATGAGCTTTTCGTCATTTTTTGTCAGAGTAATGCTCGCCATAGCGCCCGATTTGTTGCCGCTTGTAAAGTTGTAGCTTTCAAGATGATATACAGACGGGGCCTGCATGGCACTTGACGCAATAATCGCTTCAAGCTCCTTGCCGCCGACTGCGTTTTTCTTTTCGCAGACACGCTTTAACGCTTTGTAAACTTCGCCGTCATCGTTTGCCGATAAGGTGTATCCGAGGCGTTTTGCGGCATCGCTTACTTGTGCCAGAGTGCTTGAAGAGTCAAGATATATGTCTTCGCCTCTGTTTGTCTCGTCCTGCATCGGTTCATCAATCGGTCTGCCGACTGTCTTGACAAGCTCTTTTATATCGTGTTTTATCTCTGTCATTTTAAGGGAGCATTCTATTGAATTTTTCTCGCCCTGTGAACGCATAACCTCGGCAAAAGCGGCGGTGCTTAATGCGTCCTTGCCCGATACGGTGCTTTTTATGCCCGATGCACCTGCTTTAACGGCATAAAGTGCGCAGGCGGTTGCCATTCCGAGCTTATTTGAAGGCTTAACAAAAACCGGTCTGTCACACACTGAAATCACACTTTTTACCATATCGGCAATTTCATCGGGCAGACTTTCGCCTTCGTCGTCGCAAAGTGTAACAAAGGATGCGCCCGCGTTTACGGCTGTCGTTACGGCTCGTTTAAGAAATTCGGGATCGGCTCTTGTTGCGTCCTTAGCCGAAAATTCGACTGTTTCGCAGTAATACCGTGCCTTTGAAACGGCACTCTCTATCATAGCCGCCATTTTGTCGTCCTTGGCGTGATATGTATATTCCATTGTGACGGCAGACACCGGCAGTTCAATCTGAAGCACGGGCTTTTTGGCATCCTTTACGCACTCCCATGCGTTTTTTATGCTCTCTTCGTCCGTTCCGGCTGTAACACACACCGCACTGTTTGCGGCAACGGATGCAATCGTTCTGAAAACAATTGTATCTTCACGGGACTTTTTGACCTGCCCCAATTCGATTATGTCCGCACCGTACTTGTCTATACAAGACGCTATTGCCGTTTTTTCTCTGAATAAAAGAGGAGTTTTTCCGTTTTCGGCGAGCATTTTAAGTGTCTGCTCCGCAACTGTGATTTTTTTCATAAGTGCTTCAGCCCTTTCGATAATAAATAAAAAAACCGCAGAGACAAAATAAATCATCTCTGCGGGGTGATCTCAGACCACGGTACCACCCGCGTTGCACATATTGTGCCGCTCATCGGGTTCATATAAACCCTTGTGCTGTAACGGGCATACCCGTTTATCCTTACTTCTGTTCGGGACAACCGCTACGGTGCGAGACTGCTTTTCGGGGAAATTTATCGGCTTACACCTGCCGCCGACTCTCTGAAAACTTTCATCCGATGCATAACACCATCATTGCGTTTGGTTAATATGCACTGATTTTACCATTAAATTTAAGCAATGTCAACAAAGAAAAAGGATGTTATGTATTCGTGGTTTTAATAGAAGCTATTCTTTTTTTTAATTATGGGGGACGCGAGGAGGCGGCGAAGCCGACGACGAGCGTTGCGGTCGGGTCGGATAGCGAGCCGACTGCCACGTTGCCGTCAGAAGCGTAAGCGGTATGACGGCAAGCGAGGCACTGACGGATGCGAAGCCGTAGGCAGCCGCGAGGAATGCGACTTCCGAAGCTATACCGCAAAATGCAACTGTACAGTTCCGAAAGAGGAATGTCGCTGACGAGCGGCTCATCCCCGGCTTTGCATGAAGCTTCCCTATGCTCAAAAAGTCTGTCTCTTGCGAAGCTGTAAATCAAGCCCGCAGTACTTACCGAATTGCTGACTGCTGATTTCTAATTGCCGAAGTCTGCCTGCGGAAATGAAACCGTAACCTTAAAAAGATCTCCGTCAATATCAATATCCAGCGTGCCGTTCATAAGAGAAGTAAGGCTCTTCGCAATCGACAGTCCAAGCCCCGAACCCTCTGTGTTGCGTGAGGAGTCGCCTCTCACAAAACGCTCGGTAAGCTCCTCGGGGTTTATGTTCAGCTTTTCTTTTGATATGTTTCGAAGTGTTGCCGATACAATGTTGTTTTCCGTCTTCAGACTCAGATAAACTCTTGTCCCGGGCAGTGAATATTTGCAGGCGTTGCCTATTATGTTGTCAAATACACGCCACATCAGTCTGCCGTCAACATTTACATATGCAGGTGTGTCGGGTGTGTCGATAACGAGCGTCAGGTTTTTCTCCCGGAGCTTTTCGTAAAATTCGCCTTCGGTCTGTGTAAGCATAACACGCATATCGAGCTTTTCGCTGTTTACTTCAATATTTCCGGTGGCGGCTTTCGATGCGTCCACAATATCAACGGTCAGCTTTTTGAGCCGCTGTGACTGTCGGTCTATAACATCTATATACTCAAGTGCGGCGGGATTTTCGATGTTCTGTTTTTTCAGCAGGTCTATATAGTTTACAATAGATGTAAGCGGAGTTTTAAGGTCATGTGACACATTTGTTATAAGCTCCGTTTTCATGCTCTCGCTCTTCATTCGCTCATTTACGGCGGTGTTTACTGATTTGTTTATTCCGTTTAAATACTGTGCGTGACGCTTAAACGGACTGAACAGAAGCTTTTCTTTTATCGGAACACTCAGGTCACCCTCCGACATTTTTTTTGCTCCGTCTGTCAGTACACCCGCTTCATACATAAGCATAACGGTTACGGGCAACACGATAACAGCCGTTATTATTGCGTTAATGAAAACATTTTCAATATAGTTGAATACCATGCATCCGCAGAATATAAGCACAAGCTCAACAAGGCACACAAGAATGATTTTTATCGTAAGATTTGTGTTCGCTATTATCTTTTTCAGATATTTCAGTACATAGCATATGACCGTGTTGCCGAACAGATTCTTGGCTTTTACTCTTACAACTATGCTTTCGGTGAATATCAGAACAAGCACGGCTTCCGCATATGCCACCACGCCTATTAAAAATATTCCCATGTCGGATATGCTTATGTATGCGCAAAGATCATTTTCGATAAGTATTGCAAAAAAAGTAAATATCGTAAAAATAATTGCCGCAATGTCAAACGGAACAATATGTATACCCCTTGCGGCGGGAGTGTCGCTGTCTTTTACATAACCCGAGCAAATCAGCAGAATCAGCGAAAATGCGACAAACATAAGAGCGAATATTATCGAAGTGCCTATTATTACTTTTTTGTATGCGAAAATAAAGTTTATCAGCTTTGCGGCGAACATATACAGGTCGCTTGCAGTCATATTTTCTTCGGCAGGGATATATAAATTTACGGTGTATTTTGCGGTTTTTGTCGTGTATACGCCGTCTTCGGTGTATGTCGCGGACTGAACCACATCTCCGTTTTCGTCCGTAAAATAATTTGACTGAATATATACGAGGGCGTTTGTATTGCCGCTTTCACGCTCGTTTGAAAATTCCTCACAGCAATACGCATAGATATCGCTGTCAAAGCCGTCGTCGGAATTGAACAGATATTTGCCGTCAAGTGAACGGTTTGAAGACCATATTATGGTGGCTGAGCTGTAACTTGTCACGGATATTGTCGTGTCATCATCATTTTCGGTTGCCGCTCCCGTTATGCTTCGGGCAGCTTCATCGGGAGAGACTTCTGTCGCAACCTCGGTTGACGGTTCTATCCCGGCTGCTGTCTCCGCTTCAACGGCATTATATATATCGTCATCGGTATTGTAAGAATAATATCTTATATTGCCGTCGGCATCCGTCACAGTTTCGGTTGAAAAAGTACGGGAAAAAGAGTATGCGGCATTGCCTGTCAAAGATTCATTGCCGATTACGGTGTTGCCGTTTTCATCGGTTAAACTAAAAAAGATATTTGAATTGTCTTTTGAATATTTTGATTTGTAAAGCTCCAGCTCACTTTGCCAATAGTCCTTGTTATAATCGTCGTCGTAGAACGAGGCATTGCATGAGTTGTATACATTGTAGTAGCCGATAATGTCATTTATCGATGACTCGGCAAAATATGAGTATATCTTGTTGCCGAAGCTCTGTTTGTCGGCATAGAACATATTGTTCGTAACCAGAAACAGTGCGTAACAGCAGTTTATCATGAGCATGAACAGCGACAAAAGCGCAAGCAGAAAAGCAACGATTTTGACCCATGTTTTGCCCTTTAAGTACTTCATATTTTTTCACCTCTTTGTTTAACGCAAAATGCGTGATGGATAATAATGCATAATGCAGAATGCATAATGCAGAATGCAGAATGCAGAATGTCGCAGACAAAAATCATCCGGTGAATGATTTTCGGCGTAGCGACTAATGAG
>CAVFPQ010000069.1:0-1933 GCA_963624415.1 Acutalibacteraceae bacterium
CATTATGCATTATACATTATGCATTCCACATAATACTATCAAATTAATTTCGGAGCTAAATATGAATTATACTTTTAAAATCGAATCCGACAAAGCCGCATTTGAACAGTTTGTTCTTGACAACGGCGGCATATATATGCAGTCCGCAAAATGGGCGGATGTAAAAAAAGAATGGGCATCAACTCTTTATTCGGGCTTTGACAAAAACGGAACAAGAGTTCTTACCGCACTTATAATGGAGCGTCATATTCCTCTTGCGGGCAAAATATGGTACTCCCCGGCAGGTGCTGTGTGCGACTACCGAAACGCCGAGCTTATAGCCGACTTTTCTTCGTTTATAAAGAACGAAATGAAAAAGCACGGTGCAACGGCACTCTTCTTTGATCCGTGCATTGAGCTGAGAATTAACGGCGCAAAACAGGAAAAAGGCAAGGCAGTTCACGACACACTCATAAAAAACGGCTTCACGCTTAACACCGACGCTTCAAAGTGTCTCTATAAAGCACCCGTTCAGCTTATTCTGTCTCTTAAAAATGAAAACGGAGAACAGAAAACTCCTCAGAGCCTTCTTAAAGGGTTTGAAAAGGGCATCAGATATTCCGTAAGAATCGGCGAGCAGAGAGGACTTGTCGATGATGTTTACACATATGACGATATAAAGAAAAATCCGCAGATCATGCGTGACTATCTTGACGTTATGCATGACACATCATCCCGTGATGACTTTGTTGAGAGGGGCGGCGAATACTGCGAACGCCTTCTTAATGTTTTCGGCGGCGAGCAGATGGACATTATGCTTGTTTACTACGACAAAAACAAGGACAAAACCCAGCAGGCAGAACGCCTTAAACGAAAAGAAGAGCTTGAAAAGGCACTCCCCGATGCTCCGCAGAAGAAAATCAGAGGAATAAAAGAAGAAATTGAGTCAATCGACCGTCAGACCGAGCATTACGAAACAAGAGTAAAAGAGACCGAAAATATCCCCGGCGACAGAATATGCGTATCGGGCGGCATGACGGTTCACTATAACAAAATGTCATCGTGTCTTTTCGGCGGCTCGAAAAATCTTCTCAGAAACGAGCTTCGTTCGAGCCACTATTTTAATTTCAGAAGAATATGCCGTTCAATAGAGCTTGACAACAACTATCACGATCTCGGCTATGTTCTTCTTAAGAATGTACCGCCCGACACCGACGGCACTCTGGGCGAATGTGTTCCGCAGGATAATTTTGAGGGCATATGCGCCTTTAAAAAGAGTTTCGGCGCAGACTATATCGAATATATCGGCGAATATGTGCTTGTCGCAAATAAGGCTAAATATTTTTCCTACACTCACCTTATAGACCCCGCCCGTGAGGCGCAGGCCGTCGTAAACAGAATTGTACGACATGAGAGAGATAAAAAATAAAAAAACTGTAAAAGAACAAACAAAGAAAGGTGATAAAACAATGAACGTAATCTGTTTCCACAACCCCGATGAAGAAAACGGATGTCTGAGCAACTGGTATCTGAGCGATTTTACGGTTGACGGCATGAAATTTTCTTCTATGGAGCAGTATATGATGTACAAAAAAGCCGTAACCTTCAACGATACTGCGATTGCCGAACAGATTCTTGCCACCGATAATGTAAGCGTCATTAAAAATCTCGGCAGACAGGTGTCAAATTACAACAACACCATATGGAACGGCATAAGACAGATTGTGGTTTATGAGGGCCTTCTTGCGAAATACACACAGAATGAGGAGCTTAAAAGCTTTCTTAAATCCACCGGAAGCACCATGCTTGCCGAATGCGCCGTTAATGATAAAATATGGGCAATCGGCATTTCAATGACCGACCCCGACCGCTTTGATATGTCAAAATGGCAGGGCCAGAACCTTCTCGGCTTCGCCACAATGGCAGTAAGAGAAAAACTGTAAAAATGCACAAT
>CAVFPQ010000069.1:2092-12167 GCA_963624415.1 Acutalibacteraceae bacterium
GAAAACGCCGAAGCGTTTTGGAGCATAAAGCTTCGCTGACTTTCAGATTGACATATAAATTAAATCTAATCTTTTGCGAAGCTTCCCCGGTCCATTTTTCGCCCCCGACCACTTCCACTGCCATTATTCCTTAAAATAACAATATCATCAAAAGGAGCTGCGTCAAAATGACTCTGAACGGCCATCTGTTTACGTCCCTCGCGTCAACTCCCGTAAATCCGCTCTGGGAGAAGCACACCGCGCGTCTGTCTCCGTTAAAAGAAAAGCCGAACGACTGCCGAAATCCATACGAACGGGACTACACCCGTATTCTGCACTCCTTGGCATATCGCAGGTTAAAGCACAAGACACAGGTATTTTTCAATGTCGACAATGACCACATCTGCACAAGAATGGAGCATGTGTCGCACGTTGAAAGTGTCGCTTCTACCATTTCAAGGGATCTTGGGCTGTCTGTTGATTTGACAAGAGCTATCGCCTTGGGGCACGATCTGGGGCATGCTCCGTTCGGGCATCAGGGTGAGAGGGAGCTTGACAGGCTGTCGAGAGAGTATCTTAACGAGAGCTTTTTCCACGAGAAAAACGGACTTCGTTTTGTTGACAAAATCGAGCTTCTTGAGGACGACTACCGCACACAGCGGCCGCTTGACCTTACATACGCGGTGCGTGACGGCATTATATCCCACTGCGGCGAGGTTGACGACAACGGACTGTCTCCGAGGGGCGAATATATCGACCTCAACACATTCACCGAGAGCGGACAGTATCAGCCGTTCACATGGGAAGGGTGCGTTGTGAAAATGTCAGACAAAATCGCCTATGTCGGGCGTGACATTGAGGATGCGATACGCCTTCGTTTTCTGTCAAAGGAATGTCTTGATATTCTGACGGATATGGCGAGAGAGTACGACAAAAACGCCATAAACACCACGGTTATAATACATAATATGATATATGACGTATGCAAAAATTCCACTCCCGAACGGGGCATATGTCTTTCGGACACATTTGCCGAACAGCTTAAAGCGATAAAAGATTTTAATTATAAATACATTTATAAAAACAAACGCCTCGATGCATTTACGGCGTACTCACGTGTGGTTGTTGAGCAGCTCTTTAATGCTCTTTCGGATGCTTACGACGGCGAAAATACGGTATCCGAATTAAATCGCCGCAAAGAATATTACCCCATGCTTATGGGTGAATTTGCCAAATGGATTTCCAAATACTGTCTGCCGAGCATGAATCTGTTTGAGTTTGTTTCGGAAAACAGCACAAAATGCCTTAACGAAAAAATCTACGGCACACTTGAGACGAAAGAAATTTACATTCGTGCGATAATAGACTACATTTCGGGCATGAGCGATAACTTCGCGATTAAGGCGTTTAATGAGTTGATTACATACTGAAAGCAAGCCGAAAGTATTGTTATGCGAAGCTTTATAATTCAAAACGCTTTAGCGTTTTCCGCAATTATGCATTATGCATTCTGCATTCTACATTATAAAAGGTGAACCATTTATGAAAAACTCCCCCATCTCAAAAATCATATTGCTCTCTCTTATTTTCTGCCTTATTTTCTGTTCATGCGGCAAGGCGGAAAAAGAGAATGAGACAACCGAGGCGGCAGTGCCGGAGGAGACGACCTATGAAACGCCTCCGATGGAGACAATCTCGCCCGACACATACACAAAAGAAATTCCGTTCGATATTGAAATGAATTATTATAACGATGTCGACAAGTCCTCATTTAAGGAAGTCAGCGAGGATGATGCCGTTATTTCGGGTATGCAAGCCGACAATATCTATCAGGATGAACGCGGATACGAATACTATGTTCTGTCAACAGGTGCGGTTGCCGTAACATTTATTGAGGGCGAAGAAGCGTATTCAGCCTATTACCGCACAGACGGCTCTCTGCAATTTCTCGGTTCAAGTGAAACAGGCTGGTATTTTACCGAAGACGGCACACTTGACCTTGTCAGCTACACATATGTAAACCCATATAATTCCGAAGTTATTTCATACTACACCACCGACGGCACACGCACGGTAATTTCCGCCGCCGGCACATACTATCACGACGACTATTCCGAGCTGACATTAGAAGAACAGGTAACCTTCTTAAAACGCATCGGCGATACCTCGGTCACCGAAGAAGAGACAACAGGCGAAGAATAACGCAGGTAACAACTATGAATATTTATGTTTACGAATGCTTCAGCTCCGACAAAAGCCGACTTATGGGCACACTGTTTGTTGACACGTCGAAGAAAAACGAGCATTTTTCATTTGAATATTCCGATGAATGGTTAAGCGATGTTAATTTCGCATTTCGGCTTGACCCCGATATTTTTCCGTTCGGCGGCAGACAGTTTCCGACAGACAATGAGTTCGGGATTTTTTCGGATTCATGCCCCGACCGCTGGGGGCGTGCCCTTATAAACAGGCGTGAGAGAATACTTGCCGACAGAGAAAAAAGAAAGCCTCGGGAGCTTCACACGAGTGACTATCTTCTCGGTGTTTACGATGAAACAAGAATGGGAGCACTTCGATTTAAGACCGACCCGGACGGCGAATTTCTGTCAAATGACTCCGATGCCGCCGCTCCGCCGTGGGCAACGCTCCGAACACTCGAAGAAGCATCAAGAAATTATGAATCGGACGAAAATTTTCTGAATGACAAATGGTTAAGACAGCTTATCAAGCCCGGTTCATCCCTTGGCGGCGCACGACCGAAGGCAAATATAGAAGCACCTGACGGCAGTCTGTGGATTGCGAAATTCCCTTCAAAGCACGATGAACAAAACACCGGCGCATGGGAAAAGACAGTGCATGACCTTGCAAAAATGTGCGGACTCAATGTCCCGGATGCAAAGCTCCAATGCTTTTCAAAGCTCGGGAGTACATTTCTGATAAAACGATTTGACCGTAACGGCAAAAAACGCATTCATTTTTCTTCAGCCATGTCACTCCTCGGAAAAACCGACGGCGACGGCGCGGACAACAACTGCGGTTATCCCGATATGGCATCATTTCTTGACGGCAACGGCGCAAATCCCGCACGGGATAAAACGGAGCTGTGGAAAAGAATTGTATTTAATATGGCAGTATCGAACACCGACGACCATTTCAGAAATCACGGTTTTATCTTAACCGAAAACGGATGGGTGCTGTCCCCCATGTACGACGTAAACCCCACTCCGTACGGTGATGAGCTGTCTCTTAATATAAGCGAGACAGATAACAGAATTTCTTACGAGCTTGCCGTTGACTGCGCACCATTGTACGGAATAAACAAGGACACCGCCGTACAAATTGCGGATAAAATCATAACCACCGTAAACTCAAACTGGGAAAGAATTGCGGCAGATTGCGGACTCAGCCGAGGCTCAATAGAATTTATGCGGCCCGCCTTCGGTCTTTTGCCGCACGGAAAATTATAGACAAAGGACAAATTTATGGACATCAAAGAAAAACTCTGCTCCGAATTTCCGGTTAAGCCGGTTTATATGGAGAACATTATAAAGCTGATTGATGACGGCAACACAATTCCGTTTATTGCGCGTTACAGAAAAGAAATGCACGGCACGTGTGACGATCAGGTTCTGCGTGACATTGCGGACAGGCTTCAATACCTGAGAAACCTCGAAAAGAAAAAAGAGGATTATGCCGATTCTATTACACAGCAGGGCAAAATGACCGATGAGATAGCCGAGCAGATAGACAAGGCGGAAACCCTTGCGGTGCTTGAGGATATCTATCGTCCGTTCAAGCAGAAACGCCGCACAAGAGCGACAATCGCCAAAGAAAAGGGCTTGGAGCCTCTCGCCGATATTCTGCTTAAAGCCGAGCTTCGTGACACCGATCCTCTGAGTGTTGCCGCAGATTTTATAAACCCCGAAAAGGGCGTTGAAACGGCAGAGGACGCACTGACGGGAGCCGGCGATATTATAGCCGAGATTATGAGCGACTCTCCCGAAATCAGAAAAGATTTAAAGCAGCTCATATACAGAACAGGCGTTATTCACTCCGAAGCAAAAACCGAGGATGACAGCGTTTATTCAATGTATTACGACTATTCCGAAGCTGTCGGCAAAATCCCGTCACACAGAATACTGGCGATTAACCGAGGCGAAAAGGAAGACATATTAAAAGTATCCGTCGATATTGACGAGACAGCCGCTCTCGGTATTTTCTGCCGCAGGTTTGTAAAGTTCGGTTCTTTTTCGGCTGAATTTATAAGAGAGACAGCCACTGACAGCTATAACAGGCTTGTTTTTCCGAGTGTCGAAAGAGAAATAAGAAACGACCTGACCGAAAAAGCCGGCGAGCAGGCGATAAAAATGTTCGGTCAGAATTTAAAGCCCCTTCTTATGCAGCCGCCCATAAAAGACAAGGTTGTGCTGGCTGTTGATCCCGCATACCGCACAGGATGCAAATTGGCGGTAACCGACGGCACGGGCAAGGTGCTTTATACAGGTGTTATATATCCCACTCCGCCGCAGAACAAAACACAGGAGTCCGCCGCAAAGGTAAAGGGACTTATAAGGCAATTCGGAATTGAATGCATTTCAATAGGCAACGGCACGGCATCGAAGGAAGCCGAGATTTTTGTTGCCGACACAATAAAGGAGTATAACGGCGCTGTTACGTATATGGTAGTAAACGAAGCCGGTGCGTCGGTTTATTCCGCTTCAAAGCTTGGTGCTAAGGAGTTCCCGGATTTTGATGTATCGGTTCGTTCGGCCGTGTCAATCGCAAGACGACTTCAGGACCCGCTGTCGGAGCTTGTAAAAATCGACCCCAAGAGCATAGGTGTCGGGCAGTATCAGCACGATGTGCCCGAAGCGAGACTTAACGAGTCATTAAGAGGAGTGGTTGAGGACTGCGTAAACTCCGTCGGCGTTGACATAAACACGGCATCGCCCTCACTGCTTAAATATGTGTCGGGTGTATCGGGTGCGGTTGCGGATAATATAGTAGCCTACCGTGACGAAAACGGTGCATTCAGCTCCCGTGTTCAGCTTAAAAAAGTAAAGGGCTTAGGGCCGAAAGCGTACGAGCAGTGCGCGGGATTTCTGCGTGTAGTCGGCGGAAAAGAACCGCTTGACAACACAGGAGTTCACCCGGAGTCTTACGAAGCCGCAAAAAAGCTTCTGTCCGTTGTGGGCATTGACCCCAAAAAGGCAGGCAAGGAGGCACTGACAACTCTTAAAGACAGTGTAAACTCCCTCGGCACAGCCAAAACGGCGGACGAGTGCGGTGTCGGTATTCCGACATTAAACGATATTATAACGGAATTGTCAAAGCCCGGCAGAGACATTCGAGACGCACTGCCGAAGCCGATGCTCAGAAGCGATCTGTTAAGCCTTGAGGACCTCAAAGAAGGCATGGAGATAACAGGCACCGTAAGAAATGTAATTGACTTCGGCGTATTTGTTGACATCGGTGTTCATCAGGACGGACTTGTTCATATTTCTCAGATAACAAACAGATATATAAAGCACCCGTCTGAAGTGCTTAAAGTCGGCGACGTCGTCAAAGTTAAGGTCATGAGCGTCGACACAAAGAAAAAGCGTATATCACTCACGATGAAAGGATCAGGCAATTGAAAACCTTACTTCCGTACATGAAAAAATACCGTGTGCAGTGCTTTCTGGCTCCGCTTTTCAAAATGATAGAAGCGCTTTTAGAGCTTTTTGTTCCGCTCGCGGTAAAAAACATAATCGATATAGGAATCGGCACAGGCGACAGGACTTACACAATTAAAATGTGCGGACTGCTTGTAGTGCTGGCTCTTGCGGGACTCATATTTTCGTTGACGGCGCAGTATTTCGCCGCATACGCCGCAACAGGCATAACAAACGGCATAAAATGCGCGCTGTTTAACAAAATATCGTCCTTCGGCTATACCGAAACTGACACATTCGGCACATCCGCTCTTATAACGAGAATTACCGGAGATGCCGACAAGGTGCAAAGCGGCATAAACATTGCGCTGCGGCTTTTGCTTCGTTCTCCGTTTGTCGTTTTCGGTGCTGTAATTATGGCGTTTGTCGTTGACACTACAAAAAGCTCCACGGCACTCATATTCACGGCGACCGTTCCTGCACTGTCTGTTGTCGTTTTCGGCATTATGTTTATCACCATGCCGATGTACACAAGGGTGCAGAAGGCGCTCGATAAGGTCACGGGCGATGTAAGAGGCCACTTAAACGGCGTTCGTGTTCTTCGTGCGTTCGGCAGAGAAGAAGCGGAAAAGGAAGCTTTTAATTCTTCAACGGAAACACTCAACCGACTTCAGCGTTCAGCCGGGCGTGTATCCGCTCTTATGAATCCCGTTACATACATTATTATAAATGTCGCGACAATTGTTCTTATATGGTGCGGTGCGATAAAAGTTGACAATGGGCTTCTGACACAGGGCACGGTTGTGGCTCTGTATAACTATATGGCGCAGATTCTTGTGGAGCTTATCAAATTCGCCGATCTGATTATAAATATTTCAAAGGCTCTTGCCTCCGCCGGGCGTATAAGCGATGTTCTGACAACCGAAAATTCACAGACTTATCCCGACCACGGTGAAGAACCCGATTTTAACGCTCCCGCAATTGAAATGCGTGATGTCACATTCACATACAAAAACGCCGGTGCGCCGAGCCTTACGGATATTTCATTTACACTCGAAAAGGGCAAACGCCTCGGCATTACAGGTTCAACAGGCTCCGGCAAAACGACCATAGTTAATCTTATTCCCCGTTTTTATGACTGCACAGAGGGTGAAGTCCGTATTTTCGGTCATAACGTTATGGAATACAGCCGCAAAACGCTTGATTCTCTTGTAGCCGTTGTTCCGCAGAAGGCGGCACTTTTCAAGGGTACGATAAGAGAAAATATGCAGTGGGGCAACGAAAACGCCACAGATGAAGAAATAATGGAAGCGATAACCGCCGCACAGTGTGCCGATGTTGTCGCGTCAAAGGCAAAGGGGCTTGACGAACCGATTGAGCAGAACGGCGCAAACCTTTCGGGCGGTCAGAGACAGCGTCTTACAATCGCTCGTGCGCTTATGAAAAAGACACCGATTATCATACTCGACGACTCGGCATCCGCTCTCGATTTCGCAACGGACGCACGCCTTAACAAGGCACTTGCGGAGCTTCCGTGGCATCCGGCGACCGTCATAATTTCACTCAGAACCGGCAGTATAAGAAACGCCGATGAAATAATGGTAATGGATGACGGAAAAGCCGCCGAACGTGGCACGCACAGTGAGCTTGTAAATCTCGGCGGAATTTATTCCGAAATCAATACGGCTTCGGGAGGTGATGACAGTGGCAGATAAAAAATCAAAGCTTAAAGCACCGTCCGGCACGGTAAAAAAAGTGCTGAAGTTTATTTCAGGCTACAAAGCGGCACTGTTCTGGTCACTTGTCACCGCCGCAATAGGCGTAGTGCTTAATATTCTTATTCCGCTGTGGTTCGGCAATGCGATTGACCTTATCGTGTCCGCCGGTGCGGTAGATTTTGACAGCATAAAATTTGTCATGATCAAAATTGCCGCCGCAATAGGTGTATGCGCACTTGCGACATGGATTATGTCAATGCTCAACAACCGCATAACCTACGGCATAGTAAAAGACATTCGCCGCCGCGCGTTCAACAGGATAACCGAACTGCCGTTAAAATACCTCGACTCGCACCCCACAGGCGACACTGTAAACAGACTTATAAGCGATGTCGACACTTTCGCAGACGGACTTTTAATGGGCTTTACGCAGTTTTTTACCGGTGTTCTTACCATAATCGGCACTCTGATAATGCTTATAAGACTTAATATCTTTGTTGCACTCGCCGTTGTGTGTCTGACTCCCCTGTCACTTTTCACGGCTCGTTTTATTGCGACACACACGTACACATATTTTCGTGAACAGTCCATTCAGAAGGCAGAGGCTACCGCAATAGCCGATGAGACTTTTTCGAACATAAAGACAGTCAAGGCTTTCTCACGCGAAAAGATAATCACCGAAAAATATGAGATGACAAGCGAGCAGGTGCGAAAGACTTCACTTAAAGCTCTGTTTCTGTCGTCAACATCAAACCCGACAACAAGATTTATAAATGCCGTTGTTTACGCCGCTGTCGCGCTTGTCGGCGCACTGAATATTCTGTCGGGCGGCACAATGACACCGGGACTTCTGTCGTCCGCTCTGTCGTACGCCAATCGATACACAAAGCCGTTCAACGAGATTTCTTCTGTTTTTGCGGAGCTTGAAAACGCCCTCGCGTGTGCATCCCGTGTTATCGATTTAATCGAAGAAAAAGCCGAGGACAAAGACTCCGACACGGCAATTTCGGAATTTAATCCCTCGGGTAATATTGAAATAAAAGATGTCGCATTCTCTTATACGCCCGAAGTGCCGCTTATCGAAAATTTCAATCTGAATGTAAAAAGCGGCGAGCGTGTCGCAATTGTAGGCCCGACAGGGTGCGGCAAAACTACATTTATAAATCTGCTCATGCGTTTTTATGATGTAAACTCCGGCACAATTTCGATTGACGGAATAAAAAGCACCGAGCTTACACGCCACGCATTAAGATCAAGCTTCGGTATGGTTCTGCAGGAGACATGGCTCAAGCCCGGCACGATTAAAGAGAACATATCAATGGGCAAGCCCGATGCCACGGATGAAGAAATCATCACGGCGGCAAAGCACTCACACGCCCACTCGTTTATAAAGCGTCTGCCGAACGGCTACGACACCGTTATAGGCGAGGACGGCGGCAATCTGTCGCAGGGACAAAAGCAGCTTCTGTGCATATCCCGTGTCATGCTTATGCTGCCGCCAATACTTATTCTTGACGAAGCGACCTCATCAATAGATATGCGAACGGAAATAAAGGTTCAGGACGCATTTAAGGAGCTTATGACGGGCCGCACAAGCTTTATTGTCGCACACCGTCTGTCAACCATAATAAATTCAGACGTAATTATAGTAATGAACAAAGGACATATTATTGAACAGGGCACACACAGACAGCTGCTTGAAAAAGGCGGATTTTATGCCGATATGTGGAATGCCCAGTATTCAAAATAACAAAAGCAGGGAAAGAGCAAAAAGCAATTATTGCTAATTCCTCATTGCCAATTGCTGATTATTCAAAGGTGTTTTATGACAATTTATCCTATCGCACACATCCGCACGGATTTCCCGTCCAAATTCGGCATACCGAGACAGAGCGGCCTTGCGGACAACATAAGTGAAATAATATTCGAGCCGGAATACAGAACGAATGAAGCGTTAAGAGGCATTGACGGCTACTCTCATCTGTGGCTCATATGGGAATTTACCGAGGCAAAGCAGGAGAAATTTTCTCCCACCGTTCGCCCTCCGATGCTCGGCGGCAATGTCAGAATGGGCGTTTTCGCGACACGCTCACCGTTTCGCCCCAATTCGCTCGGTCTGTCGTGCGTGGAGCTTGTAAGCTTGAAAAAAACAGCGCAAAACGGCACAACGCTTATCGTAAAGGGTGCAGATATATTAGACGGCACACCGATTTACGATATAAAACCGTATATACCGTATTCGGACAGTATTCCCAATGCACTCGGCGGCTTCGGCGCGAACATAAAGAACAGAATTGAAGAAGTAAATTTTGCCTGTGATATTCCGACCGGCGTAACAGAAAAAACGCTCGGCACAATCCGCCGGATTCTGATACAGGACCCCACACCGCATTATCAAAATGATCCCGACAGGATATATTCTTTTGAATTTGCCGATTACAACATAAAATTTTATTCCGACAGCGGCAAAATCACGGTAACTCAAATTACAAAACAATAGAAAAAGCAGGGAGTAATTTACAATATAACTACTCTCTGCTTTTTTTGCACTCTGTTAAAATCAAATCGGGGCTAAGAACCTCTGAAAAACCGTTTAAGCCACGCACTGCCCACTCATTGCCGATTATAAACCGCCAATTGCTGATTATTTTGTAAAGCTTTATAAATCAAGTCCGCAGGACTTCCTCAGCCATTGCTAATTGCTGACTGCTAATTGCTGATTAT
>CAVFPQ010000070.1:0-6407 GCA_963624415.1 Acutalibacteraceae bacterium
AAAAAACACCGAAAAATTGCGAAAAATGGCTGTTTTTACCGCTTTTTCATTCTTTTAGAGAATTATAAACAGAAATATCTTAGTTTTTAGAAGTGCCCAATTTCGGAAGTCCTGCAGACTCGGATTGTAGGCTGCGCCTCTTGCGAAACATCCCCGGTCCCTGTTTTATCAGGCATCAAACGGTGATTTCTTGCTGTCGCTTAACGGAAAAAGCTTTTTGAACTTGCCGCTGTCGAGAATGATTTTCATGGCTTCGTCTATCGGTGTCTCGCCGTAACCCAGACAGTCAACGACTATTCTGTTTACATCATTTCTGTGGCGGTACCATGTGAGCTGTCTTTTGGCGTAGCGTCTTGTTGAAAGTCTGAGTGCGTCAAGTGCCTCTATCAGTGACTGCTCGCCCTTGATATAGGGTTCAAGCTCTTTATAACCGATGGCGGCGGATGCTGTGGAAGTGCCGTTGAGATTGATAAACTCTCTCGCTTCTTCTATAAGTCCGCTTTCAACCATTTTGTCGACACGCTTGTCAATTCTCTCGTAAAGTATGCCTCTGTCGTTATATTCTATTGAAATATAAACGGGATCAAAGGGGCCTTCGAAGCCTGCCTGGCGTTCACGGCGAACGGACGGTTTTTCACCTGTAAGATAATATATTTCAAGTGCTCTGATAACTCTTTTTACGTTGTTTCTGTGTACGGTTTCGGCGTACTCGGGGTCAATTGCCTTAAGCTCATTATAAAGCGGCACTATGCCCTCTGCATCCTTGCGGGCAATCAGCTTTTCACGAACGGAAGTGTCCTCCGGCTCATCCTCGAACTTCATGCCCATAAGAAGTGAATCAACATAAAGTCCCGTGCCGCCGCATACAACGGGGAGCTTTCCTCGGGCGTATATATCCTTTAATATTGGAGTTGCGTCCTCCACATACTGTTTTACGGAATAATTTTTGTCAACGGGAACAAATCCTATAAGGTGATGCGGAATACCGGCACACTCTGCCTTGGTGGGCTTTGCTGTCGCAATATCCATTCCCTCATAGACCTGCATTGAGTCGGCGGAGACTACTTCTCCGTAAAGATTTTTGCATATTTCGACTGCAAGTGATGTTTTGCCTGCCGCCGTTGCGCCGACTATTGCAACCACCGGTATTTTTTTGCTGATTGTCTTGTCTGCCATTTATATTCTCCCAAACTGCTTTTCTATTTCGTGCTTTGAAAGCTCATACATGACCGGTCTGCCGTGCGGACAGTATCTGATTGAGTCATCGCTGAGCAGTAATTTTACAAATTCATACATTTCAAGGGGCTTTAATTCGTCGCCCGCTTTTATGGCGGCTCTGCATGCGGTGGAGTCAAGAATCCACTCCAGCTTTTCGGGGAATGCCCTTGTGTTCCCCTTTTGCAGCTGGCCCGCAAGCTCCTGAACCAGAGAGGCTACATCCTCTTTTATAAGCTCAACAGGGCACTCTCTTACGGCTACCGCACCGTCGCCGAAGTCCTCGATAAGATATCCGGCTTTTTCGAAAACATTAAGATTTTCGATTACTGCGGCATATTCGGATGCCGAGAGCGTTACGGATACAGGCGACAAAAGCACCTGTGAAAAGCTTTCGCCCGTGTTCTTTTGGGCTGAAATGCGATTGAAAATCATTCTTTCGTGTGCGGCGTGCTTGTCGATTATAAGAAGCTTTGTGCCGCGTTCGACAAGAATATATGTTTTGAAAACCTCGCCCACAATGCGAAAGTCTTCGGGTGTGTCTTTTTTGGGTTCGTCTGCCGTGACGGTGATTTCGGGCTTTGTGTCTTCGGGTTCATCGTCAACGGTTATGTTTATATTTGCCGATTTTTTCCACGGAACATTATAGCCCGTGTCCTCGGAAATTTTTCGCTCGCCGTCGGACTTTATGGGATCAACCGCACTGTCGTTAAAAATCAGCGGTGATCTGAAATCCGTTTTGGGTACACCTGCGGGCGGTGTGTGAATTGCAGGTGGTGTAAACTGCGTTTTTGCCGTTTCGATTTTCGGCTCTTCTTTTTCGTGGAAAGCCGTCTCAGGGCGATAGATATTGTTATTTGTACTCTGTACCGGTGCGGTTTTTATCGGAGCGAATGTCATCTGCTTCGGAATATCCTCAACCGGTGCCAGGATATCGTCGTTTTTGAGCTTTATCTCGGGGCGTGCCGTGTCGCCCTTTGTGAGTGCGCTTTTTGCGGCGTAATAGACAACATGGAAAATGTTCGATTCATCCGAAAAGCGTATTTCCGTTTTAGCCGGGTGAACGTTTACATCCGTTTTTTCGGCATCGAGCGTTACGCTTAAAAAGCACATCGGAAATTTGCCGACCATAATTGAATTTTTATATGCTTCATCGAGAGCCGGAACAGCCGCAGGAATACGGACACTTCTGCCGTTTACGAAGAAATACTGCATATTTCTGTTTGGACGGTTATTAAGCGGCTTTGAGATAAATCCGTGTATGTCAATGCCGTTTGCCGAATAATCGCACGGCAGAAGGGCATCGAAAACCGCCTTGCCGAAAAGGGCATATACCGTGTCTTTGAGTGAGCCGTTTCCGGGGGAAGACAGCGTTTTCTTGCCGTCCCGAATAAGCGAAAAACGAACCTCGGGGTGCGCAAGTGCCGTTCTTGTGACAACATCGGCAACCGCAGTGCCCTCGGTGACATCCTTTTTAAGGAATTTCATTCTCGCCGGGGTATTATAGAACAGGTCACGCACCGTTATGGTAGTGCCGAGCGGACACCCGGCAGGTGTAACTTCGCCGCCTTCTCCGCCTTCGACCGTATACACAACGCCGTTTTCGCTGTCGGCACTGTGGGTTAAGAGAGTGAGTCTTGACACAGCCGCAATTGACGGGAGTGCCTCGCCTCTGAAGCCCAATGTAAAAATGGAATTAAGGTCATCGGCGGTGCTTATCTTGCTTGTTGCGTGGCTGATAAATGCCGTTCTGACATCCTCGGATGATATGCCGCAGCCGTCATCGGTGACACGTATATATCGTATTCCGCCGTTCTGTATTTCTACGGCGACGCTTTTCGCACCTGCGTCAACCGAGTTTTCGACAAGCTCTTTTACAACAGATGCGGGTCTTTCGACAACCTCGCCTGCGGCTATAAGCTCGGCAATGTTTTTCGGTAAAACGTTTATTTTCGGCATAAGATCACCACACTTTACAATTAATAATTAACAATTTCGGAACAATGCAGAATGCAGAATGCATAATGTCGGAAGGCATGCAGTGTCTTCCTTAGCTCCCCCCGGTCCCTTATATATTTCCGACCACCGGCCACTGAGCACTTTACTTTTCCGCAAGTGATTTCAGTTCATAGAGCAGATTGAGTGCCTCAATCGGGGTCAGTGTGTTAACGTCAATGTCACGAAGTCTCTGTTCGACCTTGCTTTGTGCCATCGAGAACAGCCCCAGCTGATCGGAATCGATTTCGGGTGCCTTCTTTTTCGGCACGTTTTCGGGAGAAGCGGAATGCTCCTCAAGATTTTTGAGTATCGTCTTAGCTCGGCTTACAACACTCTGCGGAATGCCCGACAGCTTTGCGACCTCTATGCCATAGCTGCCGTCCGCCGGGCCTCTGACAATTCTGCGGAGGAATGTTATGTCGTCCCCACGCTTTTTTACGGATGTATTATAGTTCTTCACGCCGGGGATTTCGCCCTCGGCATCGGTTAATTCATGGTAATGTGTTGCAAACAGTGTCTTTGCGCCGATTTTCTTTTTGTCGGTGACATATTCGAGAACGGCTCTTGCAATGCTCATGCCGTCAAATGTGGAAGTACCTCTGCCGATTTCATCGAGGATTATAAGGCTTCTCGGCCCGGCGGATGAGAGAATGCGTGAAACATCCGTCATCTCGGTCATAAATGTTGACTGCCCTGCCGCCAGGTCATCCGAAGCGCCGACACGTGTAAAAATGCTGTCGACAATGCCTATACTCGCACTCGCCGCCGGCACAAATGAACCCATCTGAGCCATAACGACTATTACGGCAACCTGCCGCATATATGTGGATTTACCTGCCATATTGGGGCCTGTGATAATCGCCGTGCGGTTTTCGTCACCGTCAAGGTGTGTATCATTCGGAACAAACGGCGCACCGTCAAGATATTTTTCGACAACGGGGTGTCTGCCGCTCTTTATATCGATAACATCCGAATTATCAACATCGGGACGGACATATCCGTTTTCACTCGCCACAAAAGCGAGAGAACACAACACATCAAGCACCGCCAGAGCAGAAGCCGTGCCTCTTATACGAAGCTGTTCTGTCGCCACGCAGTCACGGACAGCGGAGAAAAGCTCGTATTCAAGCTTTGTAATTCTGTCCTGCGCACCGAGAACCTTTGCCTCAAGGTCTTTAAGCTCGGGTGTTATGTATCGTTCGCAGTTTGCAAGCGTCTGTTTGCGTATATAGTTTTCGGGAACAAGATCCCGATAGGAATTTAGCACTTCGATATAGTAGCCGAACACTCTGTTGTAGCCTATACGAAGCTTTTTTATGCCGGTTTTCTCCTGCTCCGCTTTTTCGGTCTCGGCAAGAAAATCCTTGCCGCCGCTGACTATTCCCCTTAGTTCGTCAAGCTCTTTGCTGCACCCCGGTCTTATCATGCCGCCCTCACGCACCGAAAACGGAGGCTCGTCGACAATTGAGGCATCTATTGTTTTTCGGACATCCTCCATAGTATCGATTGACTCGTATATTTTCTGAAGAAATCTGCTCTTTGTGTCTTTGAGGAAGTCTTTTATCTCGGGGAGCATTTCAAGCGTCTGAGAGAGAGAACGAAGCTCTTTGGCGTTTGCCGTGCCGTAAACGATACGTGTTATCATTCGCTCCATATCGTTTACAAGTGAGAGTCGCTCCGTCAGTTCACTGCGAAGAACGGTGTTGTTGAAAAGCTCTTCAACAGCGTCAAGACGGTTGTTTATCGCCGATACTCTTATGAGCGGCTGGCGAATCCATTCGCTCATTTTACGCTTGCCCATAGAGGTTTTTGTCTTATCGAGAACCCACAGAAGCGAGCCCTTTTTCTCCCGTCGGCGTTCGCTTTCGAGAATTTCGAGATTGCGAAGCGCGGCGGCATCGAGTGACAGAAATCTGCTTTCGGTATAAAGCGTTATTTCGGTTATGTTATCAAGATTGTTTTTCTGTGTTTCGTAGAGATATTTAAGTGTCTGTCCCAATGAGCATATTGCGCATTCAAGTCCGCCGAGCCCTAACTCATGCACCGTTTTTTTGAAGTGATTTTCGATTACACCCGTGCATTCGTTAAAGTCGAACTCATCATCACCGAGAACGTTAGCGGAGACACTGCATGCTCTTTCGATAAACGTTGTGAGTGTTTTTTCGGAGGAAGCCGTTTCGTTAAGAATAATCTCGGCGGGATTAAAACGGGCAATTTCGTTTATAATTCTGTCGCCCGGTCTGTCGCCCGATATTTCACCGACATAAAGCTGACCGGTAGATACATCGCAGAAGCTGAGCCCCACACGGGATTTGTCATAATAAACGCAGGACAAAAAGTTATTTTTGGTGTCGTCAAGCATAACGCTCTCGGTAACCGTCCCGGGAGTTATGACTCTTACAACATCCCTTGCGACTATGCCCTTTGCCTTTGCGGGGTCTTCGGTCTGCTCGCATACGGCGACACGGTAACCCTTCTGAACAAGTCGGGCTATGTATCCCTCGGCGGCATGAAACGGTATGCCGCACATCGGAGCACGTTCCTCCCGTCCGCAGTCCTTGCCGGTCAGAACAAGCTCAAGCTCCTTTGACGCTGTGACGGCATCGTCGAAAAACATCTCATAAAAATCGCCCAGTCGGTAAAAAAGAATGGCATCTTTATAATTCTCTTTGACTTTAAGGTATTGCTTCATCATCGGAGTAAATTCCGACATTCTTTTCATCCTTCCCGAGCAAAACAAGCTCATTTTTTATAATTCACAGCGCATAATGCAGAATGCAGAATGCAGAATGTAGAATGCATAATGCATAATGGAGGAAAACGCTTTGCGTTTTGGATTGTAAAGCTCCGCGAAAAATTAAATTCGTCAAAAAACTATTTGCTTTAATGTCTGCGAAGCTTATAAATCAAGTCCGTAGGACTTTGATAATGTAGAATGCATAATGCATAATGTAGAATGCATAATGTAGAATGCATAATGCATAATGGAGGAAAACGCTTTGCGTTTTGGATTATAATGCTCCGCGAAAAATTAAATTCGTCAAAAAAACATTTGCTTTAGTGTCTGCGAAGCTTATAAATCAAGTCCGTAGGACTTTGATAATGCAGAATGTAGAATGCATAATGCATAATGCAGAATGCATAATGCATAATGTAGAATGCAGAATGAAGGAAAACGCTTTGCGTTTTGGATT
>CAVFPQ010000070.1:6443-12053 GCA_963624415.1 Acutalibacteraceae bacterium
TGCGAAGCTTATAAATCAAGTCCGTAGGACTTCCGACATTCTTAATTGTGCATTCTTAATTATACATTGATCAGCCGCATCCGCCGCAGGTGCTGCAAGAACCCGTGCAGCCGCCTTCTTCCGGCTGAGGCTCGCATGTTGCGGGGTCTTCGCCGTTTACGCAGAGGGACAGAATATTGATAATGTAGTTCATCATATCGTCAACGCCCTGCTTTGCTTCTTCGAATTTACGCATATTCGTGTTGAGCATTATGCTGCCGTAAATCTCTCTGAATTCGCCGTCAAGCTGCTCAAGCTTTGCGTTGTCGGGAGTCTCTTTTTCGGACTCGTTTTTATAGTTCATCTGAATAAGATTAAGCTTGCCGATGAGGGCGTTAAGCTCGGTGTCGTCGTCGTTTGCCTTGCGAGCGTTTACAAAGGCGAGATATCTTTCATCCTGCTGAATTGCCGCGCCCAGATCTCTTGTAAGTTTAATAATGTCCATGTGTTTACTCCGTTCGTTTTTCGTATTTGAAATTTATATAAGCTCACCGGACAAGGTCCAGTTTTTAGCTTCGGTTATTTTTATGTCGGCGTATGTGCCGATAAGCGATTTGTCGCCCGAAAAATCTATTGTGATATTTCCGTCTGTTCTGCCTGTAAGACGGCCGCTGTCTTTTTCGGTCTCGTTCTCAATCAGAACTTTATATGTCTTGCCGAGCATTGAAGCACAACGCTCGGATGCGATTTTCTCCTGTGCCGCCAGAAGCTCCGAGAACCATTTAGATTTTTCGGAGGACGGGACGGGGTCATCCATTTTTGCGGCAACCGTGCCTTCTCTCGGGGAGAAAATGAAAGTGAAAAGAGAAGTAAATCTGACCTCTTTTATCAGCGACACGGTATCGAGAAATTCTTCGTATGTCTCCCCGGGGAAGCCGACTATAACATCGCTTGTGAGGGAGATATCGGGAATTGTCTTTTTGGCGTAATCGATAAGCTCAAGATAATGCTCACGTGTATAGCGTCTGTTCATCTCTTTAAGCACACGGTTATTACCGGACTGGAAGGGCAGATGAAGATGATGAGAGCATTTTTCACATCTTGCTATTGTATCGATAAGTTTCTTTGTGCAGTCCTTTGGGTGAGAGGTCATAAATCTTATCTTGAAGTCACCGGGAATTGCGTTTATCTTTTCGAGCAGGTCGGCGAAATCAATTCCGTCATCGGAGTTTTTGCCGTATGAGTTTACGTTCTGCCCCAGAAGGGTAATTTCCTTTACGCCCGAAGCGATAATTTCTTTTGCTTCGTTTATGACATCCTCGCACCGTCTTGAACGTTCACGCCCTCTGACATACGGCACAACACAATAGCTGCAGAAGTTGTCACAGCCGTACATTATGGGCAGCCACGCCTTGAAGGAGCTTTCACGATATACGGGCAGTCCTTCGGCAATGGGAGCTGAAGCGGCGTCTGTATCAAAAACACGCTTGCCCCGACTTAAAACTCTGTAAAGCAGTTCGGGGAGCTTGTGAATGGCAAAAGTGCCGAACACGAGATTGACATACGGGTAGCTCTTTTTTATACGCTCGGCAACATGAGTCTGCTGCATCATGCATCCGCACAGAGCGATAACCATGTCCCGGCGCTGTTCTTTTATGGGCTTTAACGCTCCGACATTTCCGAAAACACGGTCTTCGGCGTGCTCTCTGACCGCACAGGTGTTGAAAAGTACAAGATTGGCGTCATCCGCCGAGTCGGTAAGCACATATCCCATCTGCAAAAGCTGACCTATCATGCGTTCGGAATCGGCGACATTGCCCTGACAGCCGTATGTGTGAACAAAAGCCTTTGGGGCTGAGTCGTACTTTGCCGACAGAATTGTCTTTATGAGATTTATATATTCTTTTTGCTTTGCCTGCTCCGACGGAGAGACGAAAAGCGTTTTGCTGTCCGGTTTCGTAAACGACAACCCCCTAAGATGAGATAGTTCTTGACAATTTATTATATATAATAAAATAAAAAAAGTAAAGAGATTTTTTGATTATTTTTGCAGAGCAAAAAAAATCAGGAGCCGGGGACCGGGGGAAAGGAAGTCCTGCGAACTTCCGACATTGATAATTGCTGACTGCTGATTGCCAATTGAAAAAAAACCGACTGCCGTAATAAATCGACAATCGGTCATTTTCGTTATTTTATAAAAGCTGAAAGCAGACGAAAGATGTTGCCTTCCGCGAAGCCTTACTTTATAACCGCTTTCTTAAAGTTCTTCTTGCCTCGTTTGATAAGAACGCCCTTCTTAAGCTCGTCCTCGGTGAATGCCTTTTTGATATCGGCAAGCTTTTCGCCGTCTGCGGATACGCCGCCCTGTTCAACGGCTCTGCGGGCATCACTCTTTGAAGAGCAGAGTCCCGTCTTTACAAGCAGAGTAAGAATGTCAATTACACCGTCAACAAGATCGTCTGCCGATATTTCGGCTTCGGGTGCGTTGTCACCGCCGGACACAAACAGATTGCGTGCGGCAGTCTGAGCCTTCTGTGCTTCCTCTTCGCCGTGAACAAGCTTTGTAAGCTCATAAGCGAGAATTTCTTTGGCTTCGTTAAGGCGACTGCCCTCCCATGATGACATTGCGTCAATTTCTTCTATGGGCAGGAATGTAAGCATTCTTATGCATTTGAGAACATCGGCGTCACCGACATTTCTCCAGTACTGATAAAAATCGAAGGGCGAGGTCTTGTTGGGATCAAGCCATACAGCATTGCCGGCTGTTTTGCCCATCTTTTTGCCCTGTGAATCCGTAAGCAGAGTAATGGTCATGGCGTGGGCATCCTTGCCGAGCTTCTTTCTGATAAGCTCCGTGCCGCCGAGCATATTCGACCACTGATCATCGCCGCCGAACTGCATGTTGCAGTTGTAGTGTTGGAAAAGATAATAGAAGTCATAGCTCTGCATTATCATGTAGTTAAACTCGAAGAATGACAGACCCTTCTCCATACGCTGTTTGTAGCACTCGGCTCTGAGCATATTGTTAACGGAGAAGCAAGCACCGACTTCTCTTAATACATCGACATAGTTGAGGTTGAGCAGCCAGTCGGCATTGTTTACCATCTGTGCCTTGCCCTCGCCGAACTCGATAAAACGCTCCATCTGGCGTTTGAAGCATTCGGCATTGTGATTTATATCTTCTCTTGTGAGCATTTTACGCATATCGGTACGTCCCGAAGGGTCGCCTATCATGGTTGTGCCGCCGCCGATAAGTGCTATCGGACGGTTGCCCGCCATCTGAAGACGTTTCATAAGAGTAAGAGCCATAAAATGCCCTGCGGTAAGGCTGTCTGCCGTGCAGTCAAAGCCTATATAGAAGGTGGCTTTGCCCGCGTTTACCATTTCTCTTATTTCTTCCTCGTTTGTAACCTGCGCAATAAGACCTCTGGCCTTAAGCTCCTCGTAAATTTGCATCGTTCCGCTCCTTTTTTAAGTGAAAATCATATGTATTTTCGCAAGATCGGCGACTGCGATAACCGCCGATATGCCAATGATGACAAGTGTTGTGATAATCAGTTTATTCTCGCACAGAAGGTGCCCCTTCTTTTCGGCAAGAACAGTGGACACAGCCCACAGAATACCCGCAATGGGCATAATCCAGATCATGACTTTAAGTATGGTGAACATGGGCGAGGATATTACAAGGCTGTATTCGGTCGCGCCCTGCATAGCCATGTTTGACACTGCCTGAGAAATCATCGAGTCACGAAGATAGACGCAGACAATGTATGTGGCCGCCCACAATATGCCCCATACGGTGCAAAAGCCGGTCATGGTATTGTGAAACTTATCCGTACCGAAAAGCAGACTCAGCATATAAAGTCTGCTGTATGAATTTGTTTTGTTTTTTCTCATTTTTCTTCCCCGTTTCCCGCAAAAGAAAACAATATTTTAAGAGACAATCGCCGTTATGCCGTATGTAAGAACGAACATAATGGCATCCGCAATAAGAACACCCAGCGCCACAATGGGAAGTGCCTTTTTGAAGTCAATGTCAAGCAGTGCGGCGAAAAGCGAGCCTGTCCAGCCGCCCGTACCGGGAAGCGGAATGGCAATGAAGATAAGAAGCCCCCACTGTTTGTAACGCATGATTTTATCACGGTTTTTGTCGGCTCTGCCTTCCATTTTTTCGATAAATTTTTTAAGAATATTGTGCTTTTTCATAAATTCGAGTATGCGTCTTATGAAAAGCAGAATAAACGGCAGAGGTATCATATTGCCGAGATAGCAAATAAAAAACGATTTAAGAAGATTTGCCTTCATGGCGGCGGCGACAATCATGCCTCCGCGGCATTCGAGTATGGGAAAAAGCGATGTGATAAAAGCGGCAAGCTCCGCATTTACCTCGTGTTGGCTGAACAGCGCGGTAAACCAATCGGCTATCTGTTGTGTCATAATATTCCCCTTAATTTATATTGTTTTTAATCATATAGTCGTGGACTTTGTTTAATATTTCTTTGTCGTTGTCGAATTTAAGCGTTCTGACCGCATCGTCAAATCGAAGCCACAGATAGTCCTCAATCTCTTCTTTCTGAATTACGGTCTGAGTGTCTTTGGTAGACGCGAGAAAAACATCAACACGTTTTTCTATCTTCGTGCCTATACGGTACTGCGACTCCGAGCAGAAGCCGTCAAAAATCTTAATGTGAAGCCCGGTTTCTTCGAGCACCTCACGCAGAGCCGTCTGTTCACGGGTTTCGCCCTTTTCCATGTGGCCCTTGGGGAAGCCCCAGTGATTGCTCCTTCTGTTTTTTATGAGAAGAAATCTGTTCTCGTCGCCGATTTTTCTGAAAACAACCGCACCGCATGAATGCTCATAAAGGCAGTCGAGCGTATACGAGTCTCTTTTTTCGGCAAATTCAAGAACATCTCTTATCTCATAATCAATCCGTCTCATATTTTTAGGTGCGACAATAAGGACGGACTTATTGCCGACATTGTGGTGCAAAACAGCTATTATTTTTCCTTCAAAAACGCGAACAGGATGGTTAACTCCCAGAATATAGGCACCGTAGACACGGGGTTTCAAATCGCCCTTTGCCTCTGCCAATCCGTAGTTTATAATGTATCTGACTTTGGTTCCGACATCGAAATAATTGCATGGTTTTGTCACCTTGACTTTAACCAGTTTTCCAAGCATTGTTGTACTCCGCAATTTTCGTGATATACTCAATTATATATACAACCGGCCGTTATTTCAAGAACTTTTTACTTTTTTGGCGTGATTAAGGGGAAATTTTACGAAATATACACAATTGAATGCCTTTTTTTTCAAAAGGTAAACCGCATTATCGGCAATCAGAAGTTTTATAACGAAAGGGGTCGGGGAACAAGGAAGTCCTGCGGACTTGGATTTGTATGATTTCGCAAAAGGAAAATTTTTTTATGAACATACTCTGTTAAAGGTACGGGATAGATAAAAGCCATACAAAAACCGGAGGATGTATCACCTTGACGGAATTTTGCAATTAATTTCACAAAGAACAGTTTTCGGAGAAAAAAGTATTGTATAATTTTCGCATAAGATATATAATCAGAATATTACAGAGATTTTCCGCAAAAAAGGACATCAAAAATATCGTTTCGGAA
>CAVFPQ010000071.1:0-11994 GCA_963624415.1 Acutalibacteraceae bacterium
GCCACTGACCACTCATTGCTAATTGCTAACTGCTAATTGCTAATTAAAAAAGTGCCCTGCCACCCGACAAGACACTTTTTTTCTTTTTATCTGACCTTTGCGAAGCTTATAAATCCAAGTCCGCAGGACTTCCGAAATTATGCATTATGCATTATGCATTCTACATTAAAAAAGCCATATAATCCAAGTCCGCAGGACTTCCGACATTGTCAATTGTCTTACAGCTTCATCGCAACCTCATACGCTCTCCAGATAACCGTCTTAAGGTTGCCGACCGACATGCAGTCACCGACGAGCTTTACGTTCTTGTGCTCCTTCTCGGTTGTCAGAGGTGTTGAAATATAACCTGCGGAGGAAATGACGGAATCACACTTGATTTCGATATCCTTGCCCGCTTTGTCGGTGCAGATTATTGTGCCGTCCTTGACTTCTTTAAGGGTTGTCTCAAGATATACGGGCACTTTCTTCCATGCGAACCATTCTCTAAGATACGAGCTGTTTGCAAGGCATACACCCTTCTGCGATACAAGGTCGTCCTTCATCTCGACAATTGTGACATCCTTGCCCTTAAGCGCAAGCTCATAAGCAATTTCGCATCCCGTGAGACCGCCGCCGATAACAGCGACACTCTGACCGACTTCCTTGCCGTTTAAGAACTCACAGGCTTCAATCATCTTTTCGTGACCCGGAACTCTCTTCAGTACACGTGCGGTTGAACCTGTTGCGACAACAACAGGATCTGTGCCGAATTTATTTATATCTTTGATTTCGGTATTGAGATTCACTTCAATATTGAGCTTTGTCATCTGACGCTTATACCACTCAAGAAGCTCTCTGAGTCTGCCCTTGTAGCTCTCGGCAGATGCCGGGATAAATGTGCCTCCGAGCACGCCGCTCTTTTCGTAAATGATGGGCTTATGGCCTCTGAGTGCCGCAACACGTGCGGTCTCCATGCCGCCTATACCGCCGCCGATAATGTGAATTGTCTTGGGTGAAGTTGTCTTTTTGATATAGTGCTTCTCCCACTGCATCATTTCGGCATTTACGGCACAACGGGCAAGGTGAAGCGAATCGCTAAGCTCCTGGTCGTTCGGTACGCCTTTGTAGTGGCACATGTTAAAGCAGCCGCTGTGGCAGAGTATGCAGGGACGGATATCGTCCTCTTTGTCGTTTATTACTTTCG
The DNA here is from genome assembly GCA_963624415.1 of Acutalibacteraceae bacterium. GTDB lineage: Bacteria > Bacillota > Clostridia > Oscillospirales > Acutalibacteraceae > RUG806. Next base: position 1,184 of record CAVFPQ010000071.1, read on the forward strand.
TGAACCATTCGGGATCAGCAAGGAAGTTTCTTGCGAAGCCCGCACCATCGATTTTGCCCTCCGCTATGGATTTCGCGGCGGCGTCAAGTGTCATTCTGCCGGCGCATACAACGGGAATATCAACAAATTTCTTTATGTGTTCAACATCCTCAAGGTTGCAGTTTTCGGGCATATAAATCGGGGGATGAGCCCAATACCATGCGTCATATGTACCGTTGTCGCAGTTGAGCATGTCATAGCCTGCGTCCTGAAGGAACTTTGCGGCGATTTCGCTCTCTTCCATGTCTCTGCCGACTTCTGTGTATTCCTCTCCGGGAAGAGCGCCCTGACGGAAGCCCTTTGTCTTTGAAATTACGGAATATCTCAGCGATACGGGGAAGTCCTTGCCGCACTCTCTCTTTATCGCTTTTACGATTTCAGCGGCAAAACGGTATCTGTTTTCGAGCTTGCCGCCGTATTCGTCTGTACGCTTGTTGACATATTTAAGGGTAAACTGGTCAAGAAGATAGCCTTCATGAACAGCATGAACCTCAACACCGTCTACGCCGGCCTCTTTAAGAAGACGTGCGGACTCTGCGAAGGAATCGATAAACTTCTGAATTTCTTCTTTTGTAAGCTCTCTTGAGGGAATTTTATCCGACCATCTGTTGGGCGAGGGGCTTGCGGACGCCGTTATCATATCAAAGTCCATGACGGGCTTTGACAGTACACGAAGTGTTTTGTTTGTATAGAGCTTTTCCATCATTTCGGATACGGTAAAGCTTCTGCCGAATCCCGCAGTCAGCTGAACAAAAAGCTTTGCTCCGGTTTTGTGGAATTCGGGCATCCATTTGCCGAGCTCCTTAAACATGCTCTTTTTCTTGTGAAGCCACTGGCCGAGCATGGGGTTATAAACGGGCTGACAGCCGGGCAGAACAAGTCCGACATTGTTTTTTGCAACTTCAAGAATAAATTTAGCGCCTGCCTTGTCGAAGTGGTTTACTTCCATCCAGCCGAAAAGGTCGGTGCCGCCCATGGATGTAAGAACAATTCTGTTTTTGATTTCGCAGTTGCCGATTTTCCACGGGGTCAGTAACGGTTCATACGCTTTATTCATATCTATTTCTCCTTAACCGACAGACAAAGCCGTCTGTTTTCTTTCAATTGTACATTATACACAATTATGTGTGTTTTGTCACTATAAAAAGTTAAATTTTTAACATTCATCTTTTTTTTATTTTCGTTTTTGCTCTCAGGTGCAATTAATGACTTAAAAAACACCCCAAAAGGTGCAATTAATGCTCCGAAAAACACCCCAAAAGGTGCAATTAATGACAAAAATAACTTGCCAAAAGGTGCAATTAATGATAAAATGGATTTGAAAACTGAGGTGATATACTTGAAAAGAAAAGCTGTATCCGAACTGATACAATGGAAAAACAACGAAGAACGAAAGCCGCTTATAGTGTGGGGCGCAAGGCAGGTCGGCAAAACATATCTTATTAAAAATATATTTGCCGAGGAATATTATAAGAACAATACGATATATATTGATTTTAAGACAGAGGATGAAATTCGTGACTTTTGCGACAAAACGGCAAATGCCGATAAAATTACGGAATACATTTCTCTTATAAAGGGCAAACGAATAACAGCCGATACGCTTCTTATATTTGATGAAGTGCAGGAGTGTCCGAATATTATTTCCTCACTTAAATATTTTTGTCAGGATAAGAGGGAAATCCCCGTCATTGCAACCGGTTCAATGGTGAGAATAAAGCTTCAGCGGCAGACCTCAAAACGAGGCAACGGAGCAGGCGGAAAGTTTCTGTTTCCGGTCGGCAAAATAAATCAGTTGACAATGTATCCGATGACATTTGACGAATTTCTGATGAACGCCAATTCCGTGCTGTACGAAGCCGTAAAAAACGCTTACGACAACAAAACGCCGCTGTCAACCGGCATTCACGAGCTTGCGCTTGAACAGGTGTACAGGTATCTGCTTGTCGGCGGAATGCCCGAAGCGGTTGATACATACATAAAAAGCGGTGATCTGATTAAATCGCGCAAGGTTTTAACGGAGCTTTACGACAACTATCTTGCTGATATGGAATTGTATCAGGCAAGCCACGAAGCAGTGCTGCGTTCTCGCAGTTTATTCGGAAATATTTACAGAGAACTGAACCGGGAAACAAAGAATTTTTCGCCCGGACTTATAGAAGAAAAAAGCAAAACACGCGACTTTGCCACTGCAATCGAATGGCTTACGGCGGCACATATAGTCAACCGTTCGTGTCAGCTTAAAGAGCATATCACAATGCCGCTTATCGCAGATGAAAAGGGCAGCTTCAGGCTGTACCTTGCGGATATGGGAATGTTTTCATATCAGAGTGGAATTAACGCCGCATCGTTTATCTCAAGTGACCGGGAAAACACTCTTTCGGGAATTTTCTTTGAAAATTTTGTGGCGAACGAGCTTGTCGCACAAGGACTTAATTTGTATTATTGGAAAGGAAAATCGTCCGCAGAGCTTGAATTTATTGTTGAATCCGATAATGAGCTGTTCCCGATTGATGTAAAAAAGGGCAGAGGGGTATTAAACTCACTCGAAAAATTCGCAGGTCACAATAAATTCAGATTTGCGATAAAAATTTCACGCAACAATTACGGCTTTTCGCCTGAACAAAAGCTGCTTACGGTTCCGTTTTATTTTGTTCCGTTTATGGCTGAGGATCTGTCAAACGGCAGTTTTGAAATATAAAAAACGCTCCCTTTGAGAATTTGTCTCTCTCGGGGAGCTGTTTTTTATTATCTGTAATTGTTTCTCAGCATGGCGATTTCGTTTTTGTATCCGTCAAGGTCATTGGGGGTTTCGAGAATTACGGGTCTGTCTTTAAGAAGCGGATGATTTATAATCGCAAACAGTGCCGCACTTCCTATGTTGCCCTCGCCGATTTTTTCGTGGCGGTCTTTATGAGAGTCCAAAACATTTTTGCTGTCATTAAGATGAATTGCCTTAAGTCTGTCAAGACCGATTATTCTGTCAAATTCATCTATTACGCCGTCAAGATTATTTACAATATCATATCCGCCGTCGAATATGTGGCAGGTATCAAGGCAGACGCCGATTTTGTCCTGCATATTGACACGGTCGATAATCGCTCTGACCTCTTCAAAGGTTCTGCCGATTTCCGTACCCTTGCCCGCCATTGTTTCGATTAACACGGTTGTTGTCATGCCGTCAAACATAACACTGTTGAGAAGCTCCGAAGTAAGCTCTATGCCCTTCTCCGTGCCCTGCTTTACATGTGAGCCGGGGTGAAAATTATAGAGATTGCCGGGAACGTATTCCATTCTTTTAAGGTCGTCGGCAAATGTCATGTGCGCAAATTCACGCACTCTTTCATCCGCGCCGCATGGATTGACCGTATACGGAGCGTGTGCGACAATTCTGCCGAAAGAATGTTCCTCGGCGTACTTTATAAACGCCTTTGCATCCTCGGGGTCGATGGGCTTAGCCGTGCCGCCCCTCGGATTTCTTGTAAAAAACTGAAATGTATTCGCGTTAAGCTCTGTCGCCTGCCTTGCCATGGCAAGAAAGCCGTTGGATGAGGACAGATGACAGCCAAGAATCAGATCGGACACGGTAATACCTCCTGATATGTATATAATTTATAGTTGAACAAGGGACCGGGGCGGGGGACTAAGGAAGGCACAAAGTGCCTTGGATTATAAAGCTCCGCAAAGAAAGAAAATTTCCGTAAAAAACAACTTTAATGTCTGCACAGCTTATACAAATCAAGTCCGCAGGACTTCCGAAATTGTTAATTGTTAATTTGCTTCTCTTGCTTATTGCTTGCCGACTTAATGTATTTCGTCCACTTGATATATCCGTATGTCGTATTCGTAATATATCCTATCTTGAGTACAAGAAGAACAAACTGACCCGACATAATGTTTATAATCGCTTCAAGCACGGCGGAAATGTACCACGCTATCCACTGTTCACGCAGACGCAGAAGTATAAATACACCGTTTACAATGCCGACGGCACTGACACAAGCGTCAAAATAGCAGAGAACTATTTTGAGTGTATCGCTGCCCTTTAAGAAATCCGTGCCGATGTCAAGTGTTGTAAGAAAATAGCCGATACCGACAGTCCAGACTACTATACCTGCGATAATTGCCGCTTCCTGCCAGCCCTTGAGTGTGCGAACCTGTGTCAGGTCGTCCTCGACCTTGTCGGGGTGACGGTGCCAGTTTATGAAGCTTATTATGTCGCAGGGAAGCCAGAAGAACAATGTGGATGCCAGTGTCGCAAAACGGTACGACAGCACCAGAAGCGTTACAATTTCGGTTATTTCAACAAAGACCGACACTATAAAGTTCCATTTGCTCTGCTTTGAAATAAGAAGCTCGCACAGAATATTTAAGAACGTATCGGCAAGATACAGCGCCATAATCAGAAGTCCGCTGACGCCGTTGCAGTCCTCTTCGGGTGCAACAACGGAAATAATTGCGGCTATTACCATTATGGAAATAAACCATATCTGTTCGTATGCCGTGAAAAATCTGTCCCAGAATGTGAGAACGACAAGAGCGATTGCGACTAAAGCCAGAGCCATTGCAATGCCGAATACGGTTGATGAATTTACGGCGTTTTCATCCTTGATTGTCGCCTTTATGTCGTCAACTGTTACTTCGTTCGGGTAGCAAAGAGCAGAGCCGTCCGCGCTTTCGTAAATATATCCGGTTACGGTGTCGCCTGTGGGGAGCGACTCCCATTCGTCAAACGTGTAATTTTTTGTAAGAGTGTATTTGCCGTCCGCCGTTTTGTATTCAACGGGGCAGACTGTTTCGTCTTCATACTCCTCTTCGCCCTGCTCGGTAACACGGATAAATGTTTCCGTACCCCTGAGGGTGTAGCCGTCGGCGGCACTAACGTCAAAAACGTTTATTACACCTTTTACGGCGAAAAATACGGCTAATACCGCCGTTAACACGATGCCGATGATTTTAACGCACCGGACTGTTTTTACTGTTCTTGCTGATTGATTACCTTTCATTTGTCTGTTCTCACTTTCATGTTTTTTTATTTTAAGCAATGAGTGGTCACCGGACACTGCCCGCCGCCTACATTGCTTTTTTGATCTGTTCCGTGCTTATAAGTCCATGCTCATACATTTTCTGAAGAGACAGAAGTATTCCGTATTTAGCGTGATTCCAGGTAAGTCCGCCCTGGAAATAAACGGCGTAAGGCTCTCTTATCGGGCCGTCTGCGGACAGCTCAATTGATGAACCCTGCACGAATGCGCCGGCAGCCATTATAACCTCGTCACTGTATCCGGGAATAGGCTCGGGAATGGGTGTGAAATAACTGTCAACGGGAGCTGCCGACTGTATGCCCTCGCAGAAAGCGCACATGCCTTCCTTTGAACGAAGCTCAATGCTCTGTATAATATCGTGACGCTCCTCAGCCGCCTTCGGCACGCAGTTAAAGCCGAGCTTTTCATACAGCGCCGCCGCGAATATCGCACCTTTGACAGCACCTGCCACAACTGTGGGGGAGAGGAAAAATCCCTGATAGAGATTGGTCATAACACCGAGACTCGCACCGACATCCTGACCGACACCGGGCGCCGAGAGACGGTAATGACAGCGGTCAATGCACTTTTTTGTGCCGGCTATATATCCGCCTGTGGGGGCAAGACCGCCGCCGGGATTCTTGATGAGCGAACCGACTATCATATCAGCACCGACTTCGGACGGCTCTTTCTCTTCCGTAAATTCACCGTAGCAGTTGTCAACCATAACAGTAACTTCGGGCTTAATGTTTTTAATGAAAGCGATAAGTTCACCGATTTGGTCAACAGAGAAGGACGGTCTCATCTGATAGCCCTTTGAACGCTGAATAGTAACAAGCTTTGTCTTTTCGTTTATCGCTTTTCTGATATTTTCGTAATCAAAAGTGCCGTCGGGGAGCAGGTCAACCTGACGGTATGTCACGCCGTACTCCTTAAGTGAGCAAGCGCAGTCCCTTATGCCGATAACCTCCTCGAGTGTGTCGTAGGGCTTGCCGACGGGGGACAGAAGCTCATCACCGGGCAATAGATTTGCGGACAGAGCGACAGTCAGAGCGTGTGTGCCGCAGGTCAGATGCGGACGAACAAGTGCCGCTTCTGTTTTAAAAACATCGGCATAGACCTGTTCTAAGGTATCTCTGCCGATGTCGTCGTGGCCGTAGCCTGTTGTTCCGCAAAGGCATCCGGCGTTAACGCGATTTTTTTTCATTGCACCGAGTACCTTAAGCTGATTTATTTCCGAGATTTCGTCCGCTTTTTTAAAACGGGCTTCAAGCTCTCCGGCTGTTTTTTCACCGAGAGCGAATATTTCCGGGCAGACACCCAGGGTTGTATAAATTTGTTCTTTCATGTCAATACCTCTGAAATTGAATTAAGAAAATCAGCAATTAGCAGTTAGCAATCAGCAATTAAGGCAAACACTGCGTGTTTTGGATTGTACAGCTTCGCAAACGGTTGAATACCCGGCAAGTCAGGCTTCGATGAATGTGAAACTTAATATAAATTAAGTCCGAAGGACTTCCGAAATTGCTCATTTCTCATTGCTCATTGCTAATTGTATTTGCACGATTAGTCGTGCAGATTGTACAGCTTTGCAAACGGTTGAATACCCGGCAAGTCAGGCTTCGATGGATGTGAAGCTTAATATAAATTAAGTCCGAAGGACTTCCGAAATTGCTCATTTCTCATTGCTCATTGCTAATTGTATTTGCACGATTAGTCGTGCAAATACTCTACCTCCGGCTCAAGTCTGACGCCATGCATACGCTCGACCGTGTCGGTGATTTTATTCATGAGTGATAATACGTCTTTGCAAGTGGCATCCCCGGTGTTTATTACAAATCCTGCGTGCTTTGTGCTGACAGCCGCACCGCCGTGCGACAGCCCTTTTAAGCCGCATTCGTCAATGTGCGCCGCCGCATAGCCGTTTGTCGGACGCTTGAATGTTGAGCCTGCCGACGGATATTCAAGCGGCTGAGACGCTTTTCGCTTGTTCATAAGCTCAATCATGCGTGACATAATTTCGTCACGTGTACCCTTTTGAAGCTTAAAATACGCCGCGGTTATAATTCTGCCGTTTGTCATAAACGGAGTGCTGCGATAAGACAGCGATAATTCTTCTGCCGGAGTTTCCGTTATGTCCTCGCCGCTTTTGTCAACGCTTCTAACGGACATAAGCACATTTTTTATCTCGCCGCCGTATGCACCTGCGTTCATATACACCGCACCGCCGACCGAGCCCGGAATGCCGTAAGCAAACTCAAGTCCCGTAAGCTCGTTTTCGAGCGCGAATGTGCAAAGTCGGGTAAGGGGTGTGCCCGCACCGCACGATATAATGCCGTCGCCGAGATACATAATATCAGTCATGCCGCCGGCTGTTTTAACTGTCAGTCCCTTTAAGCCGTCATCGGATATAAGAACATTGCTTCCGCATCCCAGAATGTGCAGGGGGGCGTTCAGCTTTGACACGACTTTAAGAGCCGCCGTAAGCTCTTTTTCTGTCTTAGGACACAGAAAAACCTCCGCATCTCCGCCGATTTTGAAGGTGCAGTGGTTTTTTAAGGGTTCATTTTGTAAAAGAGCCGCCGATGAGTCCCCAAGGGCGGCTCGCAATTCTTCGTAAAGTGACATTTTATTCGTCAAGCAGTGCCGCACCGATAACGCCGGCATCGTTTCCGAGCACCGCACTCTTTATTTCCGTCTGTTTTTTTGCGTGGATTGAATATCTTTCGGCTTCAACAAGTCTTCTGAGCGGTACAAGAAGATTTTCTTTTTCGTTGCCTATGCCGCCGCCTATGCACAGAATATCAGGCTGGAAGATGTTTACAACGTTGCCGACACCGATTGCGAGATATGAAATGTACTGATTGACAACCGCTTTCGCCGCCGCATCGCCCTGCTTTGCCGCTTTGAAGGATGTTGCGCCGTTTACGTTTCCGAGTCTGCCTTCGGCTATGTCCCACATAAGCGAATCGGGATTTTTACGCATTGCCGCCTTTGTCTGGACAATAAGAGCGGTAGCCGAAGAATAGCTCTCCCAACAGCCGCATCTGCCGCAGTTGCAGGGTACGCCGTCATATGCGATTACCATGTGACCCATCTCACCTGCGGCGTAGTTTACGCCTGTAACAAGCTTATTGTTAACGATAATGCCGCTGCCGACACCTGTGCCGAGGGTGATCATTATAAAGTCCTTAACGCCCTTGCCGCAGCCGGCGACAGCTTCGCCGAGAGCCGCACAGTTTGCGTCGTTGTCAAAATAAACCTTGTCTATGTTAATGCGTTCTCTGAGCATTTTGTATGCCGGAACATTCTCGAAAGCGAGGTTGTTTGCGAACTCAATAAGCTCTTCGCCCTTGTTTACCGAGCCGGGAGTGCCGACACCGACACTTATAACGTCCTTTTCGGTAATGTTCGCTTTTGCCATCGCATCCTTTATAGCCGCCGCCATATCGTCGAAAATGGCTTCAGCCGGGCGGGGGCAGTTTGTCTTACGCTCGCCCTTTGCGATGATTTTGTTGGTTTCGTCAATTACCCCGGCTACAATGTTTGTGCCGCCGAGATCTACGCCTATTCTGTACATGTATAATAACCCTCCGGAAATAAATTTCTGATTAAAATCTGATGATAAAGCAAAAGATAATTAACAATGGCGGAAAACGCCGAAGCTTTTTGGATTATAAGGCTTCGCGAAAATATAATACTAACCTAAAAAAAGTAATTTTTTTATTCTGCAAAGCTATATAAATCAAGTATGCGGGACTTCCGAAATTGTCAGTTAATTGTGCATTGTTAATTGAGAATTAAAAACAGTATATGTATTGTTTTTAATTCCAGACTTCCAGCGGTCCGTTGTCGTCTGCGTCATCGTCTTCGTTCATGCCGAGGCTCTGCATAAGCTCCTTTGCGGCATTGTAGCCGAATCGCTTCTGACGGTTGTTCATCGCCGCCGTCTCTATGATAATCGCAAGGTTTCGTCCGGGCTTTACCGGAACGGTTGTTACGGGGACTTTTATTCCGAGAATTTCTGTATATTCATCCTCAAGTCCCAGTCTGTCGTATACTTTATTGTCGTTCCACAATTCAAGCTTTACGACCATATCTATTTTTTCGGTAAGCTTAACGGCGCCTACACCGAAAATCTTTGCGGCGTTTATTATACCGACACCTCTGAGCTCAATAAAGTGCCTTATGTTGTCGGGTGCTGTGCCGACAAGGCTCTTTGACGATACTCGCCTGATTTCCACCGCATCGTCCGCTATAAGACGGTGTCCTCTGTTTATAAGCTCCACTGCCGTCTCGCTTTTGCCGACACCCGAGTCGCCGACGATAAGAATACCTTCGCCGTAGACTTCAACCAGAACACCGTGGCGTGTTATTCTTTCGGCAAGCTCAACGCCTAAGTACGCAATAAGTGTTGACATACAGCCGGATGTTGAGTCATTGGCTCTGAGTACCGGTACTTTATATTTAATTGCGATGGGGACAAGCTCTTCCATCGGTTCGAGCCCTCTGGTGACTATCACACAGCAGGGTTTTTTCGAGAAAAAATGGTCAAGACAGCGTTCTCTGTCCGCACATGTAAGTGAATTAAGATAACCGAATTCGCTTAACCCCAAAAACTGTATTCTCTTGGGGTCGAAAAAGTCGTCATATCCTGCTAAAATAAGCCCCGGACGGTTAACATCACGGCTTGTAATATATATCTGTGACGGGTCCTTGGGGGTTGAGAGAATTTCAAACCCGTTGTCCTTTATCAGTTTTTTAAGCGAAACGGAATAAGAATTTATCATTGTCTGCTCCGAATTTTACTTTGCTTTTGAAAAGCTGTTGTCCTCAAGTGAATAAACCTGCCCCGACGGGAGAGTAATTCTTGAGCTGTTAACAAGTGTAACCGTTATATCATTGTCTGTAAGATTTGTAAGCTTCGCCGTGATGTTGCTGACATACACAAGCGTAAATTCGCCGCCCTTGAACACAGCATCGCAGTTCTTGCCGCTGATATAGACGGCATCCGCACCGTTTTTGAGCGTAAGAGAAACATTTTCACCCTTGACATAAACCGAGCCGGCTCTGTTTTCGGTAATAAGTCCGCCATTGCTTATTTCTTCGATGACATATGACATACCGTCCGCCTTTGAAATGACGGATGTGTCTGCGGATTTTACAACTACGGTTTTGTCGGTAAAATCGCCCTCTATTACAGCCTGCCCCTTCGGCGCGTTCATAAGCACACCGCCGTAGTTTGTGCTGCCGCTGAGAAGAGAGTTAAGCCCGGCGGCATCGGTCGCCGCCGAATACGATTTTGCGTACTCCTCAAGCTTTTCCATGTTCTCGATGCTGTTTTTGGCATTGTACGCCTCGGGATTTGTCGGCGCTTCAATAGCGGGAGAAGTGGTCTCGCCGCTGTCTGATGCCTCAATATTGGCATTATCGGTTGTGTCGGTCTGTGTATTGCCGCAGGAGCAAATACCCGCAGCCGTCACGGCACAGAGCAGAACCGCTAAAAGTTTTCTGTAATTTTTACGCATAAATTTTCGCCTCCGGGGACGTGAATTTATTTCCGGCGAGCAAGTGGTCAGTGTGGTTAGTATTCAGTGGTCAGTATTCAGTGGTCAGTGGCTTCGCAAAAGATTAGCTTTAATTTAAAGGATAATCTGAAAGTCAGCGAAGCTTTATAAATCAAGTCCGCAGGACTTCTTTGCTTTGGTTTGACGGACCGCTGCCGCCGGTCCTCATTAGTCGCTACGC
>CAVFPQ010000072.1:0-11807 GCA_963624415.1 Acutalibacteraceae bacterium
AAAAGCCTGTCTTTCGCGAAGCTCTATAATCCAAGTCCGCAGGACTTCCGAAATTTTGCATTTTGCATTCTGCATTCTACATTGAAAAGGTGCACTGCAGAGCGGCCGAGCCCGCCGGTACGGCCAAAGCCCGGCTCCGCCCGAAAATCCTACCTTCCGCGAAGCTGCCCATGATTGAAAGCCACGGCAAACCCCTGCAATACTTCAAAAGCCTGTCTTTCGCGAAGCTCTATAATCCAAGTCCGCAGGACTTCCGAAATTATTAATTGTTAATCATTAATTATTTTTGCCATTGCTAATTGCTAACTGCTAATTGCTAATTGCTAATTGAGCCTCCCTCTTGACTACACGGCAATTTTGTATTAGAATATCCGTGGGGCAGTGTAACACACTGTATATAGTAAAATCTGAGGTGTATTATGAAATTATCCAAAAGAGTGCTTTGTGTTTTTCTTGCAATGTCGCTTGCGTGTCTTGCGTCCTGCGGCAAAAGTGAGGAGGAGACCACAACAGAAGAAACAACCGAATATACATATGATTATTCGGATTCCGACATATCAAGTGAGGACTATAACTACACACCGAGCGATGCTGTGACCGAAGCACCTGTCACCGAGACACAGACCGAGGCACAGACAGCCGCACCGACCGAGGCCGCAACTGTAGCACCGACCGTGAACGCAACCGAAGCCGCCACACAGAAGCAAAGTACGAATACTTCAACCGATTATTCCGGTTATACAAAAGCACAGATTCTGAGTACCCTTAAAACCGCCGTAAACAAAACAAAAGCGTATACCGGTGATATTACCGTTCATCATAAGGAGTCTTTTACGGATTTTAATGTATCAAATGTTTCTCCCGGCGGCGCACTTGCTGAACAGGCTTTCAGTTTTATAAAGGGGCTTGTAATTAAGCCTTCCGAAGAGGATTATAAATTCTCAGGCGGTATCGCAACCACATCGGAAGGGGAGACCACACAGCTTCTTCTTCCCAAGGACGCTCAGTTTACTTTGGGTGAAGATGGCGTAAAATCCGCAACAATCGAACGCAAAAATAATCTTACTCATATAGTGCTCACGCTCAATTCCGAACAGGTTACTTCTTTGAGTGAAAAGCCGAAGTATAATGCATCTTCAATCGGCTATCTTGATCTTAACGGTTCATTCAGCAAAATGAAAATAACTTCCATTACCATCAAGTATCCGGGCTCGGTAATAGAAGCTTATATTCGTGACGACGGTTATGTTTCATCTGCCACCTATACCATCAATCTTGACTGTCACGGCGAAGCGTCATTCGGCGTATTAAGCGGCAAAGCCGATTTCGGCGGAGCACAGACAGAAGTCTGGACGGTAAAATGGCAGTGATTCCACATAATTTCTGAAATTCTGCGGACTTGATTTATATAGCTTTCGCAGGTTGCCGACTTTTATAAAAAATTAACGGACAGGGGATTATAAGTTCCTCTGCCCGTTTTTTATCTGTTTTTTTTCAGGTCACTAACCTTTTATCGCATAGCCATACAAATCCAAGGCACGCAATATCTTTTGTCACTGACCACTTTCTTCCGCTATTCGTTGTACCGTGCTGACTTATTCCGTGATTCCCTCCAGGAAATTCGTCTCGACAACACTTCCGTCTTTTTTTACTCTGAACGTTTTAATCTGATTATGACCGAACTCTGTTGTAAAATCGACACCGAAGCACTCACATATAATATGCGCCGTTGTGTCAATTCCTCTTGTCTCATAAAAACGCATGACAAGATCTTCCGAGCCGTCCTCGCAGAATTTAAACGCTGTCATGATTATGTTGTCTTTGTCAACGCTTATATAGCTCTTTCTCTGCGGCAGCGTGCCCTTGTGGAAGCTCATCGGTACACTTACCGGGCGAATGTTAAACTTGACAGCTTCATTCTCAATGTCGCTTGTCTCCGCTTCGCCTTCGCAGGTGTAAACACCGTACTCGAATTTCTGTATTCCTTCATCCGTAAAGTTGAAGTTTGCCGCCGGACGGTCTGAATAGTGGTCTGCGGAGATAACATTTCTTATAACCGTGAGTCTTAAATCATTATCGGGGCAGTCATACGAATATTTTGAGTCGTTTACAAGTGCCAGAGTGTGTCTGCCGCTGTCTGTGAATGTTATTGCACCCCATTTGCCTGAAGGCTCTTCTTCGCCGTTTGTCGGACGCTTTATAAATGCTCCCGGAATTTCATATGTATTTATAAGCTCCGTACCGTTTACGGGGAAGCTCATCTTGAGAAGTGTGAAATTCTCCGTCCACAGTGCCTTGCATTTTACTCTCAGAGTCTTCTGTCCCTCGGCTAAAATAAAGTCCTGAGTAAGATAGGAGTTGCCGAAGGTGTGCTTTGTGCGTATGACAGCTCTTACGCCGCCATCCTCAACAAGCTCAATTTTTTCGAGAGCCATTTCGCCTGCCTTTTTGTGGAAGGTGAAAACATTGTGCGCCCATGTGTCCGTCTCGCTGTCGCTTATGACAGTCGGCACGGCAATCGGCTTTTCGGGTGAAGCGTAATCAACGCCCGAATTTTTGTCAATCAACGATATGATTGTGCCCGTATGCTCATCAAATTCTACCTTTAGATTTGCATTCTCCATCGTGTACCCGTGCGCCTTTATTTCGGTGTTCGGTGTGCACATTTTTTCTCTGCATCGTGTCAGCCAAAATGTTGCGTAGCCCAGAGCCGGCACATGCGCCGTAAACATGGTGTCAAGGTGGGAGTCATTCGAACGTGATGAACGAACATTTGAGAACGTAACACTCTCACCTTTGTCATTTTTTACATTACTGCTCGGATACAGCACTCTGACCGGAACATTTACGTCAAATGACAGCGGGTTAAATACCGCAACGGGACGCGGAAAATCAACATCCGCATTGTATCTGACTTCGCTTACAGGGTCGCTTACACCGTCAATCCATGTGTCAATTCGTCTTGAAATACGAAGGAATGCTTCATTCTGTATTCTGTCCGAAATTGTCAGTGCGTGACCCATGGAGGCATTTACATCGTCATACGCTTCCGATATGGAACAGCCGCAGAGTATATCGTGAAACTGATTGAAGCAGACATCTCTCCACGCTTCTTTCAGGCATTTTGTCCTCGGCTTCATGCCGGCGGTTTTTGCCGAAATCGTGTTGAACGCTTCAGATGCGTAAAGAGCGTTTTCAAGCGTTCTGTTCAGCTTTTTGACCATACTTGTTGCGGAGTAACAGCCGCTTGCGTGATGCTGAAGGTCATCTGTCCATGTGGGCAGGTCTATCTTCTCAAGTGCAAGCTCCTCAAAATACGCATCGGGGCTTGAGAACTTAAGCTCATGATAGCCTTCCTTGTGTAAACGGCCCATAAGATATTCTATGTTTCCTCTTGTGGGGCCGCCGCCGTGGTTGCCGACACCGTAGAAGAACATGAAGCCGCTGTCGGTCTCGTTCATCAGCTCTTCGGTAGTGTCGAGATTGCGGTTCGTGTTTTTCTCGCCGTTTGTGCCGTAACCTATTGTATGATAAATCTTGAATGTCGGAATTTTTGTTCCGTCACGACTCTCCCACATAAAAATATTGGGAATGTTCGCATTTTCGTGCGCACCGGGACGCATCATTACATACGCTGTCATGCCGCCCTGCTTTATAATCTGAGGCAGCATTCCGCTGTGACCGAATGAATCGACATTGTATGCAGTGCGGCAGATTCTGCCGAATTTTTTGTAATAGTAAAGCTGTGAATAAAGTGCCTGACGCGCGAAGCTCTCGCCCGAAGGAATGTTGCAGTCGGGCTGTACCCACCAGCCGTTAACGGGAACCCAACGTCCTTCATGAACTCTCTCGACAATCTCGGCGAACATATCGGGGTCGATTTCCTCAACCCACTTATAATACGCAGCCGATGAGCATGTGAACACAAAGTCGGGGTATTCGTTGAGTCTGTCAAGGGCGCTTCTGAATGTCTGAAGTACCTCTCCGCACCCCTCCTGCCAACGCCACAGCCAGATGGGGTCAAGGTGCGCATTGCCTATAAGATGAATTTTTGAATTTTTCGACATAATATTTTCCTCTCCTGTGCCGCTTTTGCGGACAATAATTATAATGCAGAATGCAGAATGTCGCAGACAAAAATCATCCGGTGAATGTTTTTTTGCGTAGCGACTAATGAGGACCGGCGGCAGCGGTCCGTAAAACCAAAGCAAAGAAGTCATGCGGACTTGATTTATATAGCTCCGCGAAAGGTTGGCTTTATGGACGATACATAGCTTTAATTTTGGCTATGAACGGCCGGGCTTTTGCCGTACCGGCGGGCCGGGCCGCTCCTCGGAGACGTCCCCTGCCTCCGCCCACCTGAAAGTAACGGTTAGCTTTTTCAGTCGGCAGGGGACGCCGCCTCGTCGCGGCGTGCCGCTCCCTCCTGTCATCCGCTTGCTCGCTGTGCTCGCAAGCTCCTTCCCGTCAGTCGCGGCACGTGCCCTCCTCAGCGGAAAATCCGCTTCGTCGGGCTTTGCCGCTCGTCGTCGGCTGTCGCCGCCTCCTCGCGGCTTCGCCCTCGCCTTCGGCTCGGGCGTTTCGCTCGCTCCGCTCGCCCCACACTACTCACTTTTTCTGACCGCCGATTGCCCTTCTCACTTTTTTCTCGACCACGTCGACGGCGACATTGTTATAAGTATCGGGAAAATTTCAAGTCTGCCGAGCAGCATGGCAATCGACAGTATCACAGTCGAAAACTGCGAATAAATCGAGAAGTTCTGTGTCGGCCCGACCTTCGCAAGCCCCGGACCTATGTTATTAAAGCACGATGCAAGTGCCGTAAAGTTCGTTTCAAAATCAAAACCGTCAACGCTTATCATCAGCAGAATTGAAAAGAAACATATGGCGTAAATGCCTATGTAGCTCATGGTGTTCGAAACCGTGGATTCATCGAGCGGTTTGCCTTCAAGACGAAGCACTCTTACGGTTCTCGGATGCAGCATTTTGTTGAACTCTCTGCGAATTGATTTGAACAGTATCATTATTCTCGATACCTTTATGCCGCCGCCTGTTGAGCCTGCCGAAGCACCTATGAACATCAGAATTACAAGAATTGTTTTCGAGAATGTCGGCCACAGATCAAAGTCCGTTGTGGCGTAGCCCGTTGTCGTGATGACCGATGCCACCTGAAATGCCGACTGGCGTATCGTCTCACTTATTGATGTGTATGTTCCGTGAATATTTACGGCTATTGCCGCAGCTGCAGTCGCGATAATCGCAAGATATGTCCACATTTCCGAGCTTTTAAGCGCCGTTTTTACACGCTTTGCGAGAATCAGATAATAGACATTGAAGTTTATTCCGAACAGTATCATAAATATCGTTATAACCCACTGTATATAGGGACTGTAACCCGCAATGGAGTCCGCTTTTATGCCGAAACCGCCTGTGCCGGCAGTGCCGAACGAATGAAGAACGGCCTCAAACAGCGGCATGCCTCCCACTTTCAGCAGAACTATGAGCACAACCGTCATTGCTATATATATGATATATAGCAGCCTTGATGTGTCCTTGGCTCTCGGCACCAGCTTGCCGACAATCGGACCGGGCATTTCCGCACGCATAATGTGCAGAGAACGGTCGGATATGTTCGTAAACATCATAACAAAGACAAGAACGCCCATGCCGCCTATCCAGTGTGTAAAGCTGCGCCAGAACAGCAGACTTTTGCTCATGGCTTCAACATCCGGAACAATCGACGCTCCCGTTGTCGTAAATCCGCTAACCGTTTCAAAAAACGCATCGGTATAAAGCGGAATTTCACCCGACAGATAGAAGGGAAGCGCGCCTATCAGCGAAGTGACAAGCCACGCCAGCGCCACTATCGCAAAGCCCTCTTTGGCGTAGATATCCTTGTTTTCGGTCTTGAATATCACACTCAGAAGCAGTCCGAGTGTAATTGAAACGGCAATCGTTATTCCAAACGATTTTACTGCCGCCTCTTTATAGTAGAGTGCGCACGCCGTCGGCAAAAGCAGAAGTACCGATACCGCTATCAGAATTCTGCCGACAGCCCCAAACACCATTTTACGGTTCATAAAATTATCCTCCGAAAAAAGTTATCTCAATATATCCGAAAGCTCCGTAAGACGCATCTCGTCCGCAATGACAATAACCCTGTCATTTTCTTTGATTTCGTCGTCGCCTGTCGGAATGATAACTCTTTTGCCTCTGACTATGCCGCCGATAAGAGTGTTTTTACGCATTTTAAGCTCTTTAAGCGGCGTGTCAATTCCCTGAAAATCACTTGTAACGGTAAATTCAACCGCCTCGGCACTGCCGTCCATAAGCTTGTACAGTGTCTCCATCTTGCTTGTCGCCGTGTTATCGAGCATACGGACATATCGAACAATTTCTTCCGTTATAAGATGCTTCGGCGATACAACGCTTTCGAGCCCCAGCTTGTCCGCAATCTCCACAAGTGCGCTGCTGTTTACCTTCGCTACGATTTTCGGCACCTTCTGTGTCATGGCGGAGAACGAGAAAAGTATGTTTTCTTCGTCCATTCCCGTGAGTGCCACAAAAGCGTCTGTGTTTTCTATTCCTTCAGCTTTAAGCAGGTCAAGCTCCGCGCCGTCACCGCAGATAATCGGCATATTCGGAATCATGGTCGCAAGCTCTTCGCATTTGTCGTAATTCTGTTCGATTATCTTTACGGACAGACCCGCACCTACAAGACGCTTCGCAAGATAATATGCCGTGCGTGAGCCGCCGAGAATCATTATGCTTTTTGAATGCTTCTGAGTGAGCCTTAACGCCTTAAGAAACTTCTGCGTCTCCTGCGGGGTTGCCGTGAAGCCTATCTTGTCGCCGCTTTTGAGCATGAAGCTGCCGTCCGGGATAAAGACATCTCCGCCTCTCTGTACGGCACAGACAAGAAACGTGCATTTGAACTTGTTTCTGAGGTCGCACAGCTTTTCACCGTCAAGCAGTGAGTTCGGCTTGATTTTCATCTCGGTCATTTCGAAATTGTTGCTCGAAAACGATTCGATTTTTACGGATGACGGCAAATCAAGCATATTGAATAGCTCCCTCGCGGTCAATAAATCGGGGTTTATCGCCATTGACAGATTGAGCTTGTCGGAAATAAATGATTTTTCTTTTTCGTTGTATTCCGCTTTTCTTATTCTGGCAACTGTATGCTTTGCCCCGAGCTGACGCGCGAAAAAACAGCTGAGCATGTTAAGCTCGTCCGAATCGGTAACGGCTATAAAAATATCCGCATCCTCAACCTGAGCTTCGGTCAGCGTTTCGCATGACGCACAGCTGCCCTCAACGCTTTTAATGTCAAAGGTTGTCTGTACTTTTTCAAGTATTTTTTTTCTTGTATCAATGACCGTAATGTCATGACCTTCGGCAATAAGACTTTCTATAAGAACCGTGCCGGTTTTTCCGCATCCGGCTATTACAATATCCATACAAAATCTCCTGAATTATTTTTATGATATTCTCAACCGCATTATACACGCATTTGAAGAAAAATACTACATATTTTTTTAAAAATAAATAAAAGATGTGCAGTAGACAATAAAAAAGATATTGTCATTTGCAAACGGTTATGATAGAATTATGATGAAGGTTTTTCAGTTTGATTTTACGCAACTGTTTTATAATTGCGTTTCAGAATAATTTATTTGTTACTGCGGGTGATTTTAGTGAGAAACCTGAAAAAATTTACAAAAAAAGCTATTTGTCTTGTGCTGGTCGCCGTCAGCCTGTTTTCGACGGCTGTTTTTGCCGATGCCAAAATTCTCGGAGATATCGACAATGACGGCAATATTACCGTTTCGGATGCGCGTCTTGCTCTTCGTGCGGCCGTAAAGCTTGATGAGCTCGATGACGAAAAAAGCACACTTGCCGATATTGATTCAAACGGAAAAATAACGGTAGAGGATGCACGTTCAATCCTGAGAATTGCCGTTGAGCTTGACGAGTCATTCGCGTCTATTCTCAGAGAACAGTCGGCAAAACAAAACCGCAGGGCGTTTGAGGACATTGAAGAGTTTAATATCATTTATGCCAATCGTATCTATAAAAGCGCCAACAAATGGTGCTGCTATTACAGTATAAACGCTGTTCTTCGTCCGGCTCTCAAGGCGGCAGGGTATTCACAGACGGTCATTGATAAGGTGGCTCCCGTGTATTTCGATGCCGACCGTGTGCATAAGCTTGCCGAAAATTACGAGGCAACCGATTCCGACAGCAGAAAGATCAAAAATATGCTTGAACAATACGGCAAAAACTACGGTCTTATAGATACTACATGGAGTCTGTTTGTTCCGTCGCTTCTTATGGATTACTATAACCGCACACCCGATGTGTGTGAAGTATATACGCTTCATCAGTATTATGACGATGTTATCGATGATGTTCTTATCGAGAAATCCGAAAATGCGGATAAATATGTCCCCATGGTCGGTGATATGATATTCATGACAAATAAGACACTGACATATCACGAAGGCATCCCCACAATTGACCATACGGCACAGATTGTCGAGGTGTATTCCGACGGCTCTTTCCTCTGCACCGAGGGGTGTATAAAAGACCCTGCCGATGATGCGGGTGATTTTAATAATAACGTCATGCGTGTCCGTGAACGCAGATATGTATACAACGAAACCACCGGAACATATACATACTATGACAAGTACCAGAACGGATGGAACCTGCATGTATATGTGCTGACTGCGGTGCATCTTGATTTGAGCAGTAAATATTAAAACCGCTTAAAAATCAAACTCCTCCGGAAATTCCTCCGCAAATTTTTTGCATACTTTTTCAAAAATATCATCGTCGTCGATTGTGTTGTAGCATTCGTCGGCGATGTTTTCTTCATTAAGCTCCAGAATGAGCAAATCACCGGTATCGACATCATAAAAAGCGTCGTACTCGTTGCCGTCAATTACGGTCATTTCGATAAAATCAAACAGACCGCTGTCGCCGTTTTCGTCTTTTAATACGGTGCAGCCGTCTTTTGTGCCTGTCTTTTTCAGAAGCATAATAAAACCCGCCTTTTTGAATTATTGTTGTGCAAAACCTGCACTTTGATTATAATCAAGGTGTGTTTTATTGTCAATATTGTATGGGATTGACAAAAGGAATTATATCGGATATAATACAGAGGCGGATGGGAGAAATGTGTTTTTTTGTCTCATTCCGACTCTGTAAGGACAAAGAAGTTCATCAGCAGGTTTTTGATATATGAATAACAGTGATAATTTAACCGGAAACGTTTCCGATGACGGCGGCTTTATTCCCGATAAGGGGTTTAAGCGTTATTCCGTTATTAAAAGAATAATCGACATTATCTGTTCGATTTTGGCTCTTGCAGTCGGAGCGATTCCAATGCTCATTATTGCAATTATTGTAAAGGCGACATCCGACGGAAGGGTTATTTTCAGCCAGCCACGTGTCGGCAGAAATTCCAAGGAGTTCAAGTGCCTTAAATTCCGCACTATGTATAAGCACGCACCGGCATCATGTGCCACTGCCAGCCTGCACGAAGCGGACAGCTTCATAACCCCCATCGGACATATTCTGCGTAAGACAAGTCTTGACGAGCTGCCGCAGATAATAAATGTTCTCAAGGGCGAAATGAGTTTTATAGGTCCACGTCCTCTTATTCCCGAGGAGGGTGATATTCACAGTGCGAGGGAAAAGGCAGGCATTTATATGCTTCGTCCCGGTATTTCCGGTTATGCCCAGGTTCACGGACGCGATTTTGTAAACGCGCAGGAGAAGGTCGCCCTTGACAGCTATTATCTGCACCATTTTTCACTCGGTACGGATATTCGTGTGTTCTTTGACACAATCAAAGGCGTGCTTGCGGCAAAGGATATTCACGAGGGCGAGGTTAATAAGTGCGAGTCCGACAAGACGCAGTCGGCGTGAAAAGGCGGAACGGATAAGAAAGCTGTGCAGAAGGTTGCAATTAGCAATGTCGGAAGACACTGTGTGACTTGGATTATACGGTTTTGCCGAGGGTCGGATTATTAAAAATTATATACTGAAAACAAAGGCTTTGCCGTGACTGCGGTAAGGCCTTATATTAAAGGAGAGACAGTGAATTGGAAAACGTAAAATTCTCTTTTGTAATGCCTGTCTATAATGTGGAAAAGCATCTCGGAAAGGCAATAGACGGTGTTCTGTCGCAGACCTATAAAAATTTTGAGCTTATTCTGGTGGATGATTGTTCGCCCGATAACTGCCCTGCGATATGCGATGAATACGCCGCAAAGTACGACAACATAAAATGTATACACCACGAGAAAAATCAGGGGCTCAGTGCGGCGAGAAACACGGGGCTTACCGCTGTCACCGGGGATTATGTCACTTTTACGGATTCCGATGATTATATAGATTTTGATATGCTCGAAAGCGTTGTCGCATCTCTTGATGAAAACCCTGCGGACAGTGTTATTTTCGGCGTGAAAGAGGAGTATTTTAACAAAGACGATGTTCTCTCCAAAACATATGAGCTGAAATACGGTGAAGAAAAGCGTATTTCGACAGCTGAAGATTTAAGACGGGAGGTTATAAAGCTTGAAGAAAAGACCTTCCTGGGCTATGCGTGGAACAAGTTCTATAAGGTTGACATAATAAAAAAGAACAGTCTTTCGTTTGAGAAGGTCACTCTTATAGAGGATATTATTTTCAATCTCAGATTTTTCGATAATGCCGCTTCGGTCAATATTCTCAATACCACACCTTACCACTATATGAAGAGAATTGACGGCAGTCTGACAAATAAGTTTGTCAAGGAATATTACGCCCTTCATTATCGCAGAGTGTCTGAAATTCTGACGCTTTACAAAAAATGGGATATGTGCACGGATGAAATAAAGCATACGCTCGGCAATATCTACGCAAGATATATCTATTCGGCGCTTCAGAGAAACTGCGACAGCCGTTCGAATATGACGAATGCACAGCGCAAGGAGTTTCTGAAATCGGTTTTTGATGATAAAATGTTTAATGAACTGTCGCCGTATATTTCCGCAGGCGGCTATGCCGGTGTGCTTTTTAACTGCCTTAAAAACAGGAAAACGGGTATTTGCCTTATGTTCGGCAAGGCGATTTATATAGTAAAAGAAAAACTGCCGATGGTGTTTGCCGCGGCAAAGCAGGCGAGAAATTAATCAGTCGGGCAATGGGGCGAGGAGGAGCGTAAGCGACGACGAGCCCGGGCCGAGGAGGCGGCGTAAGCCGACGACGAGGCAAAAAGCCGACGAAACGCCGAAGGCGTTGAGGAGGCTTGAACGCGAGGAGGCGGCGATAGCCGACGACGAGCGTTGAAGCTGCGACGAGCTCTGCGAGGAGCAGCTGCCCCGACGAGGCGGCAAGCGTTTTGTCAGCTGACCTCTTGATTTCAGAATGGCACGCTTCGTCGCCGAGAAGGGGCACCGCCGGCTCGGATAGCGAGACGGCGCCCTCGCCGTAAGAAGCGTCAGCGTATTACGGCAAGCAATGCACCGACGGGAGCGAAGCCGTAGGCAGCCGCTCAAAGTGGCACCCGGCTGTCCGGGACATTAACTTGCCGCTTTTAAAAACTTACCTACCGGGCAGTCGGGTGCACTGCAGAGCGGCATAAAAAAACGGTCTGACGCCTTGCGAGGCTTTCGGACAAAGATATGGGAGATTTTTCGGCGAGAAACCAATACTTCGTTGTCAGTGCGTGGCTAAGACTTGTTTTTTTTAATGATATCCATTCCTGCGGAACGGGTGATATATCTGCGAAATGATATCGCACTTCGTGCGGTGAT
>CAVFPQ010000073.1:0-11791 GCA_963624415.1 Acutalibacteraceae bacterium
TGCCTATTGAGTCAAAGCCGAGAACGTTTATATACGAAAGTTCGGAAGCGGCATCTTCTTTTGTGATGCCGAGAGCGGCACATGCACATATCTGACGAAGACGAGAAGATGTAAAGCGTTTTGACTTTACGCATTCACACAGGGTGTAAAGGTCTGAGCTTGTCTTAATCGCTTCATAAAACAGATTTTCAAGCCCTTGATTTACACCGTTAATTCGGCTTAACTCATGTATTGAAAGTGCCTGCAAACGAGAAATTGCGGCAAGATTATACCTGTTATAATCAATGATATGTCCGCAGTTTAATGCATCCGCAATAATATCAAATGAATACTCGGGAACAAATTTTGATATATCTCCGTCTTTATTAAGAATGAGTTCACGAAGCTTTTTTGCGCTTATATTGTTGTCATTAAGCTCATCGGAATCGTGTGACGCACCTTGCCTTTTAACTGCGAAAAAATCGATATCAGAATTATATTTTTTTATGGCGTTAATATAATTTACGGCAAGAAGATTGTTCGGGTAAGACAAAGCTTCGGCGGTTTCTTGTCCGTAAATATCACTGACGGCACTTTGCAAGGCTCGGGGGTATGAAAAGCCTTTTTCTTTACACATAAGAGAGACGTTTTTCTGTACAGAAGTGTCACAAACCGCCTCGGATGTTTTAATTATATCGGGTAAATCAAATTCGGAGCCGAAAGAGAGTGTACCGGAAAGACCGGATGCAGCAATAATTTTCGCCGCGCCGTCGGCAAAATGGCCCGTTCCGCACAGAACATACTTCTGAGGGATTTCGAGTACAAGATCGGCACCGGCTTGCAAAGCGGCTTTTGCCCTTAAATGCTTTTGAAGAAGTGCCGGTTCACCACGCTGAACAAAATCACCGCTCATAAGAACGATAATTCTGTCTGCACCTGCATTGCGGGTCTGTTTTATATGATAAACATGACCGTTATGAAGGGGGTTGTATTCGGCTATGATGAATGATGTGTTTTTCAAGAGAATGTGTCCTTTTTTGGGGCGAGCGGAGCGAGCGCAGGCGCGAGTGAAACGAGCGCAGGCGACGACAGCGCGTAAGCGATGGAGGAGCCTCATGCCCGCAGTGAGCTGAATTTGTTAAGCCGCAGCCCGTGCGGCTTAACAAATGAAAGCGAACGGAGGGCATCCGCCCGGAGGCGGTACCTGTCTGTCCGGTATAAATGCCGGAATTTTTCGATAAGCCAACCTGACGGGCAGATAGGTGCCCCGACGGGCGGTTCGGTCTGCCGGTACGGCCAAGTCAGGGCTTAAAGCGGTAGTTACACATACGAATCCGCAGTCGGCCGCAAGGAATGCCGCATCAGAGCATATACGGCAATCACTTTTTTAAACAGGAATATCATTTACAAGCTGAATTTCGGACTATAAAACCGGGTAAACACCTAAAGAAAAGCTTTTCGCAAAACTTTCCTACGCCGCTCCTTGTTCACCGTTTTTATATCAGTTTGTTCTTATATTCCTGTTTTTCTATATCTTCCGCCGAAAGCACAGCTCCGGTTGACGGCAGTGTCTTTGTGCGGTAACGCTGTGGCTTTACGAACATATCTTCTGTAAAGTCTTCCACTTTGCAAAGAGTCTGTCCCTTTTTTAGAGTAACAACCGCTACACCCTGCGTATCCTTTGTTGTTTTTGAAGATATAGCACCGGTATTGAGAATCAGATATCTTCCGGCTGTTGTTGACAAGGTAAACTGCTTGTCGGTGTCAATATATCTTATTGCCACAATCGGAGATTTATCGGAGTAAGCTTTTATAAGCTTTTTGCGTTTTGTCTTTGTCTCATAAGCCGAAATATCAACTTTTGCAACTTTTCCGTTTTCAAAGAAGAACAGCATATAACCGTAATATTCCTTTATCGGCACCATATAAATTGCCGTCTCGCCGTCTTCCATTCCGAGCTTAGAACCGACAAAATCACCTAATGTACTCGCCTTGCAATCGTCAAATTCGGATACGCTTGACTTATACACCTGATTTTTATTCGTAAAAAACAGCAGCTCGGTGGCATTTGTAATCTCCTGCCCGAAGATAATTTCATCGCCGTCCTTTAGCTTATGAGTATTACCCATACGCCATGACTGCGGCATAATCTTCTTAAAGTACCCTTCACGAGTAAAGAAGCACATAACGGGATAATCGGGAATTTCCTCCTCTTCCTCTATGTCATCCTCTTCGGTTTCGTAGAGTATCTGAGTTTTTCTGTCTTTGCCGTATTTTGCGGCGACATCCTTAAGCTCCGATATAATTATCTTTTTTACTCTGTTCTTATTTGCAAGAATATCTTCCATATCCGCAATTGATTTTTCGAGCTTTTCTATATCATCAAGACGCTTGAGTATATATTCTCTGTTAAGATGACGAAGCTTTATCTCGGCAACATATTCAGCCTGAATTTCGTCAATGCCGAAGCCTATCATCAGATTGGGGACAACCTCGTCCTCTTCCTCGGTATTTCTGATAATTTTTATCGCTTTATCTATGTCAAGCAGAATTTTCTGAAGACCTTTAAGAAGATGAAGCTTATCCTTCGCCTTTGTCAAATCAAAATATGTTCTGCGCTTAACGCATTCGGTACGAAACGCAATCCACTCTTCAAGCAAATCCTTAACGCCCAAGGTCATGGGATTGCCGCCGATAAGCACATTGAAGTTGCACGGAAATGCATCCTCAAGCGGGGTTTTCTTATAAAGCTGAGCTATAAGCTTATCGGGGTCGGAGCCTCGTTTCAAGTCAATTGTAATCTTAAGACCGGATTTATCCGTTTCATCTCTTATGTCGCTTATTTCCTTGAATTTGCCGCCCTTTACAATCTCGATAACCTTATCGATAATCGCTTCACACGTGGTTGTCGGCGGAATTTCGGTTATATCAATACAGTTGTTTGACTTATCGTATGCACACTTGCCTCTTATACGCAAAGAGCCCTTGCCGGTGTTATACACATCTCTCAGCTTCTGCGGTTCATACACAAGATATCCGCCGCCGCTGAAGTCGGGGCCTTTCAGTGTATCAAAGCAATCATGATCGGGATTTTTTATCAGCTCCGCCGTAGTCTCACACACTTCTCTCAAGTTAAACGAACATATATTACTCGCCATTCCGACGGCAATACCCATATTCGAATTAACAAGCACACTGGGAAAAGTAACAGGAAACAGTGTCGGCTCCTGCATGGTATTATCGTAGTTCGGAACAAAATCAACTGCATCCTTATCTATATCCGCAAAAAGCTCACTGCATATTTTATCAAGCTTTGCTTCTGTATAACGTGATGCGGCAAACTGCATATTACGGGAATACGCCTTGCCGAAGTTACCTTTTGAATCGACATACGGATGAAGAAGTGCCTCGTTGCCTGTGGTCAGTCTAACCATCGTTTCATATATAGCCATATCGCCGTGTGGATTTAACTGCATTGTCGCACCGACTATTTTTGCCGACTTTGAACGTGCCCCGTTTAACAGTCCCATCTTGAACATCATATAAAGAAGCTTTCTGTGTGAGGGCTTAAAACCGTCAATTTCGGGAATGGCACGCGACAGAATAACACTCATGGCGTACGGCATATAGTTTGTTTCGAGTGTATCCGTGATAAATTTGTTTTCTACTGTGCCTGCCCCTGCGATATGTGTATTCTTATCCTGTGCGGGAACTGAGGGGGTATTTTCTTCTTTTTTCTTTCTTGGCATTTTAGTTTACTCCTTCCTCAGCTGATATCTGCCATATCTATGTACAGGTGTCCGTTTTGGGCAATGTGGTCTTTTCTCCCCTGAAGGTTATCACCCAAAAGCAAATCAAACTTATCGGCAACCGCCTTGGGGTCATAGTCCGGCTCGATTTTGATAAGTCGGCGTGTTTTGGGATTCATAGTTGTAAGCCACATCATATCCGCATCGTTTTCACCGAGACCTTTTGAACGCTGAATTGTATATTTCGCATTGCCTATCTCATTAAGTGCGTCCGCTTTTTCTTTTTCCGTGTAGGCAAACCATGTCTGTTTTCCGCTGTTTATCTCATAAAGCGGCGACTCAGCTATAAAAACCTTGCCTTCTTTAATTACAGACGGCATAAGAGAATATATCATTGTCAGAATAAGCGTGCGAATCTGAAATCCGTCAACATCGGCATCGGTACATATGATAATCTTACTCCAGCGAAGATTATCTATATTAAATTCCGGAACACCTTTTACTGCCTTGCCCGTGACTTCTACTCCGCAGCCGAGAACCTTAATAAGATCGGTTATAATCTCACTCTTGAATATTTTTGCGTAGTCCGCTTTAAGGCAGTTGAGAATTTTGCCTCGAACGGGAATTATAGCCTGAAACGCCGAATCTCTCGCTTGCTTACAGGCACCGAGAGCCGAATCACCTTCAACTATGAATATCTCACGCTCATTAACATCCTTGCTGCGGCAGTCAACGAATTTATCAATACGTGTCAGCATATCCTTGCCGCCCGAGAGCGCCTTCTGCACATTAAGACGGGTTGTCTCCGCTTTGACACGAGAACGCATATTTATAAGTATACGGTCGCATATCTTGTCGGCATCAAGCTTGTTTTCGATGAAGTAAATTTCTATCTGATGCTTGAAAAATGAGGTCATGGCCTCCTGAATAAACTTGTTGTTGATAGCCTTCTTTGTCTGATTTTCGTATGATGTCTGTGTGGAAAAAGAAGAAATTACAAGCAGCAGGCAGTCTTCTATATCCTGAAAAGTAATTTTTCCGTCCGTTTTGTTATATTTGCCGTTCTGCTTCATATAAGAATCAATCTGACTCACAAAAGCGGCACGGACAGCCTTTTCGGGAGCACCGCCATATTCAAGAAAACTTGAATTGTGATAATATTCTTTAAGTGTTGTCTTATCCGAAAACGAAACGGCGGCAAAGATTTTTACTTTATAATCGGGCTTATCCTCACGGTCACGTCCGGTTTTTTCGCACTCCCAGAACTGAATGGGAGTAATATTTTTATTGTCGGCACACTCGGTAAGATAATCGACAATGCCGTTTTCATAAAGATATTCATATGTTTCGAATTTGTTCGGAGATACTTCATCTTTGAGTATAAGCTTAAGACCGTTATTTACAACAGCCTGTCTTTTAAGCACATCCTGAAAATATGACAGCGGAATGTTGATATCCGTAAAGACATCGAGATCGGGACGCCATTTTATGCGTGTACCGGTGTCTTTTTTTGTATACTCCTCTTTATGAAGTCCGCCGATATTTTCGCCTTTTTCAAAATGAAGAGTATAGCAGTATCCGCCGGAGTGAATTTCGGCATCCATATATTCGGATGCGTACTGAGTGGAGCAAAGTCCGAGACCGTTTAATCCGAGAGCAAATTCATATCCGCCGCCGTCATTCTGGTCATATTTGCCTCCGGCGTACAGCTCACAGAAAAGAAGTGTCCAGTTATAGCACTCTTCGTTATTGTTGTAGTCAACGGGCATACCTCTGCCGAAGTCCTGAACCTCAACGGATTTATCGAGAAATCTTGTAATAATGATTTTTTTGCCGAAACCCGCTCTTGCTTCGTCTATGGAGTTTGATATAATTTCAAAAACGGAATGCTGACAGCCGTCAAGTCCGTCATCACCGAATATAACCGCGGGCTTCTGACGCACACGCTGTGCACCCTTAAGTGATTTTATGCTGTCGTTGCCGTACTGAACCTTTTTAGCCATATTTTCCTCCGCATAATTAATATATTACATATTACAACTTTCACAGACCATTTGCAAGGAATTTTTACACTCGGGATACTCCGCAAATTGCGAAAAACAGATAAATTTTACAAAAAATTTGAATTTTTTAAAAATAATACTTGATTTTCGGTTTTGGGTGTGGTAATATTATCGGGCAGTTGACGATAGACGATGAATGAGAGGTAGAGCTATTATGGCATGGTATGAAATACTTATCGGTGTAATTCTGGTTGTTGCATCAGTTCTTTTAGTTGTGATTGTTCTTATGCAGCAGAGCAGACAGGCCGGTCTTTCCGGTGCCATCGCAGGTGGCTCAGAATCCTTCTTCGGAAAAAACAAAGGCAGAACCGTTGATGCAAAGCTTGCGAAGATAACAAAGATTCTTTCGGTATTCTTCTTTATCTTCACTCTTCTTTGCACGTTCTTCCTGGCGTTCATGACTGCCAAGAACTGATTCAGTAGCTCAGTCGGCAGAGCACCTGCCTTTTAAGCAGGGTGTCCGGAGTTCGAATCTCCGCTGGATCACCATGAAATCAGCCACACGGTTTTGTGTGGCTTTTTTCTTTATCCGGAGACTATTTATCAAAAGAAACGGTGACAACAAGTGAACGAATTAGGTGTTTCCTCTTCAAATTATTATCCGCTCGAAACAGAGCTGGCGTTTGACGAAATGTGCCGAACGGGGTGCCGAGTTACGGAAGTATTCTTGTGCGCTCAGTCCGAAACCGATAAAAAGTATCTGACTCAAATGCGCCAAAAAGCCGATGACAACGGAATAAAAATCGTATCCGTTCACCCATACACAAGCGTTCTTGAAAGCACATATCTGTTCAGTCAGTATAAACGCAGATTCTATGATACATTAGAGGATTTCAAAAGATTTTTTGACGCGGCAAATATTCTGGGTGCTGAATATCTTGTTATTCACGGGGCAAAATCCTTTTGTAATATCTCGGATGAGGAGCACTGCTCCCGTTTTTCCGAGTTTATCGATCTGGGACTCAAACACGGCGTGCAGGTGTGTCAGGAAAATGTTGTGAACTATCTTGCGCAAAGCACGGAATATCTTAAGATGATGAGTGACAATATCGGTGACAAATTCGGCATTGTTCTGGATATTAAACAGGCAAGGCGTGCAGGTGTGGATGAGATAGAACTGATTAACACTTTAGGCGGACACATTAAGCACGTTCATTTAAGTGACTGCAATAAAGAAAATGACTGTCTTCCGCCCTGCACAGGCAGTTATGATTTCAAAAAGCTGTTTACGACACTTAAAGCAAACGGCTACAAGGGCGATTATATAATTGAGCTTTACCGTCATTCTTACGGTGAGTACGACGAAGTAAAACAATCTTTTCTTAAGCTCAATTCGCTGTTGCAATCGGTGATTTAATGTGATATTATTTCCTTCACAGCACATAAAAAAGCCAAAAGGCAGGTTATAATTTATGAAGTGCCCCTACTGTTTTTACCCTGAAAGCAAGGTTATGGACTCCCGTCCGACCGACGACGGACAGCGAATAAGGCGCCGCAGAGAGTGTCTTAACTGTCAGAAAAGATTTACCACATATGAAGCTATTGAAACACAGCCGGTTATCATAATAAAACGAGACAAATCAAGACAGGTTTTTGACCGAAACAAGCTTTTAAGCGGAATGCTCAGAGCATGCGAGAAACGCCCCGTGTCACTTGATACACTCGAAAAAGCGATTGACGAGATAGAAAATCAGCTTCAGAATTCGTTTGACCGTGAGGTAACTTCCGTATCCGTCGGCGAAATGGCACTTGAAAAGCTTCGCAAAATCGACGAAATAGCGTATGTCAGATTTGCATCAGTTTACAGGGATTTCAAGGACATTCACTCATTCCTCGATGAATTAAATCAGCTGGCAAATTCAAAATAAACCAAAGCGGAGACACCTCACCCGAGATGCCTCCGTTATTTTTATTGTTGTTATCTCATCTTTTTGACCGCCTTCAAAACCGGCACAGCCACAAACGCGCCTATTACGGCACCGATAACGGCTTCCGGTAATCCGTTTGTCAGAACCGTTGTTCCGAGAACTATATAAATAGCTTTTGTGCTTCCGGTGAGCGTCATATATTCACTGCCGAAAAACAGCCATATGCCGCCGAGAACGAGAATTGTGTTTGTAAGCGAACCGACCGCACCGGCGATAAGCGCACTCCCCTTTTCTTTTAATGCCGTCTTTTTGAGTGCATTAAAGAGAAGCCCCGCAAATGTACCGATTAAAATTCTCGGCAAGAAGCAAATTAAAAGGCTTGCGGCATTTCCTCCGATCTCCCCCGCCGTATAAAACGGAGTGTAGATAAACGAAAAAACACCGGGAGATACAAAAGTCCAATAGATAAAACTGCACATTCCGAACGCAAAGCCCATTGCGCTGCCCCATAAAGGGCCCATTACAATTGCGGTAACGATAACCGGAACATGAGAAAGCGTGGCACTGAGCGGACCGAGTGCCGGAAGAGTCCCGAGCGGCGTAAAGCAGAAAATTATCTCAATGCCGAGCAGAACGGAGAACTGAATAAAAGCGAGCCTTTTGGGTGCGTCTTTTTTCGTCTGTTGTTTCATTTGTATATACCTTCCTTTTTCTGTCGCTCACTCATAAAAAGTGATGCGGCGAATTACCGGATATAAAATTTAAAGTACAGTCAGGAATTTTTCTCGTAAATCAGTCTGAGTCCGTCAAGTATCAGCGACGGTGCAAAAATATGTTCTCTGCGGCAGTGCTTTGTAATCTGTTCGGCATAACCGCCCGTTGACACTACCGTCTCTATCTTTTCGCCGAGGGATTCTTCGATTCTGTCACAAAGTCCGTCAAGCATTGACGCAGTGCCGAGAATTATGCCTGCCTGCATACTTGAAATAGTATTTGTGCCGTACGATGGGCAGACATTTATGTCAAGGTCAACCGTCGGCAGCTGTGCCGCTGAGCCTGCAAGGGCATTAAGCGAAATTGCGACACCTGCGGAAATTGTACATCCGCGATAGACTCCCTTTGAATCTATGACGCTTATTTTAGTCGCAGTTCCCAGGTCCATAACAAGACACGGAAGCTTATACGAAGAAATTGCGGCAACCGCACCGGCTACAAGATCGGCGCCGAGCTGTGCGGGGTTATCAATTCTTATGTTAAGTCCGTTTTTGAGTCCGGGACCGAGCACCTTGGCATTTACTCCGCACAGAAGCTTTACGGCTTTTTTGACGGAAGCTGTAAGCTCGGGCACAACGGAGCTTATTATGGCGCCGTCGACAAGTGACAAATCGATTTTCCGGAGTTCGGCAACCGCACCGAGTTCAACTGCATACTGATCCGCGGTTCTTCGGGAATCGGTTGAAAGACGAACGGTTGATACAAGTTTTTTATCATCGTAAAATCCAACGGTCATGTTGGTATTTCCGATGTCTATTGCAAGCAGCATTAAATGCACCTCTTTCTGTTCCGATTATATCCGATAAAAACAAGGGGTGTCAATAGAAATGTAACATTTTATTGATAAAAGTGATAAAAAGTCTTGTACTTTTTAAAATAATAATATATAATATATAGCTGTTGAGTGCGTCTCACGCCAATAACAAAACGAAAGGTGCTTTATTATGGCTCTCAATGAAAATGCAAAAGACGATTATCGTGCAGAGCGCAAGGAAAGACTTGCAAAAGCCGCGAAAAAGTCGAAGAAATCCCGCGACGCTGTCGCAATTGTAAGAGGTGTGCTTATCGCAATTCTTGTGGTGATTGTGTTGGCATCAACCTGCGGCGGACTTTATGTTTACGGTATTCCCCAGAGATATATTACCGCCCTCAGTGTAGGTGACAGAGATTATTCTATCGCCGAATACAACTACTACTACACATCTGTCTATCAGACATATGCGTATCAGGCTCAGACCTACGAATCAAGCTATGGTTTCTCAATAGGCTTTGAGTATGACCAGTCCCCTGCCGATCAGGTTCAGGCTACCGAGACAATCGAGGAAGAGACCGATGCGGCAAACGTCAATTCGGATACTACCGACAGTGCGGCAGCCGAAGCAAAGACAAGAGATATCACATACGATGAGTATTTCCGCAACTACATTATTGATACTCTTGAGCAGACAAACTATTATCTCAATCTTGCAAAAGACGCCGGCATGACACTCTCCGACGAACACAAGAGCGCTATTGACGACAACATTCAGGAAATTGCGGATGCTTGTGAGTCCTCGGGTTATTCCATTGACAGATACATAAGCCTTCTTTACGGCAAGGGCATGAACGAGAAGATTCTCCGCAGCCTTCTTGAAGACCAGTATCTCGCTTCTCAGTATCAGGAGCAGGAGCAGGATGAAATCAAGGCAAATATCTCCGATGAAGCTATCGAAGAAAAATACAATGAAGATCCTTCATCTTATCAGAAGGTTGATATCAGACTTTTCGGTCTTGAAATAGAGACAGATTCCGATACAGGCGAAAGCAATGCCGAAGTTCAGGAAAACCTTGCGAAAGAGATGCTCGGCAAAATCACAGATGAAGCTTCCTTTACAACTCTCTCCAAGGAATATGCCGCAGAGGACGACAAAGAGAAGTTCGATGATGACACGGCAACCCTTCTTAAAGGCGTAGAAAAATCAACCGTAAATTCAAATATCGATGAAGATCTTGCGACATGGCTTTATGATTCCGCTCGAATCACAGGCGACAAGACAACATGCACCACCGACAGCTATGTATATGTTATCTATGTTATTAAGCCCGTTTACAGAGAGGAAACTCCCTTAAGAAGCGCAAGACACATTCTCATCTCCTTTGAAAATGTTCAGTCGTCTATGGAGAGCGCAGGCGAATCCACAGATGCAACAAATGAGACATCCGCAACAGCCACCGACGGAACTGTAATCACAAACGACACTTCCGACTATTCAATGGCGGTTGTTCTTGAGGCATACGAACAGGCAAAGGCCATTTATGATGAGTATATGGCAGGTGAACAGACAGAGGATGCATTTGCAGCTCTCGCAAACGAAAACAGTGCAGACACAAGCTCCACAGAGGATGACGCCGGCGGACTTTATGAAGACATAGAGCTCGGACAGATGGTATCCCCCTTTGAAAACTGGGTTTATGATGACGCAAGAGAGACCGGCGATGTAGGTCTTGTTGAATCCACTTACGGCTGGCACGTTATGTACTTTGTAAGCAAGAACGATGAAGCAGAGTGGAAAACTAACATTCGTGAAGACCTTGCCGAAACTCAGATAACCGAGAAATCTGAAGAAATCAAGGAACAGGTTGACGGCACAGCAACAACAACCGCTTTCACAAAGCTTGCCGGCAATATGGCTCTTAAGTTCGTTGAAAACAACTATGTTTCACGTTACGCTTCACAGGATTCATCCGAGTCATAACGGATAAATAATTAGAAATAAAATTTCGGTCATGCCGTATGGTGTGGCCGATTTTTTTATCGGAACGGGTTTAGGTGAGATAATAAATGTGAGGGTAGGCGGTGCGAGGAGGTGCGCAAGCACCGACGAGCTTCAAGCCGACGACGAATGCTCTGCCGACGGCAGAGTGTGAGGAGGAGGCCCGATGTGGCGAGCGAGGCAAATTTGTGATGCTGTCTCGGACAGCAGAACAAATGAAGACGAGTGAGCCACAGCCGCTCAAGGTGGCACCCGTCAGTTCGGAAACGAGGTCAGGCAAATCAGAAAGATAACCGACCGAACAGACGGGTGCACCGCAGAGCGGCTCAGCCGAGCCGGTACGGCAAAGCCCGGCTTTTTGACCGGAAGTCACCTGTTGTCTCAATACAGCTGCAAAATACGCAAGAGTCGTAAAACCAAGCCCACAACCGCATATCGCAAGAAGGCATGAATGTGAATCATTCTCCAATCAACTCCCCATTTGTATATATAATAGAAAAAGACAACCGCCGGTCCCCCTGACGATTGTCCAAATAAAGTATTTGAATTAATTTATGAATTATGCATTATCTCGATATTATAAACTGATAATGATAATTATAGCA
>CAVFPQ010000074.1:0-11336 GCA_963624415.1 Acutalibacteraceae bacterium
CTTGATTTTAAAAGCTCCGCCGGTATTAAACTCAATTTGGTATTGATGATTTTATATTCTGTATTTTCAGAAAATAGGTTTATTTTATGAAAGACTTATTCTGCTCTCTTCCTCACGGCTTTTCGTCGTTTGAAAACATAAAAGACCGTCTTATCGACTGTCGGGCGAAGGCTCGTCTGCCCGAAAACGCCAAGACTGTTATATCACTTCTGTTCCCGTATTACTTAGGGGAGGAGTATTATGAAAACTCAAATGTTTCACGCTATGCCGTGAGTGAGGACTATCATATTATCACAAAGAAAATCACGGATGAAATTCTGTCCAACTTAAGAAGCGAATATCCCGAAAACGTGTTTGAAGCGTTTGTCGACAATTCGCCGCTCCCCGAGGTTCGCTGTGCCGTATCGGCAGGGCTTGGGGTTATGGGCAAGAATAACCTTTTTATAAACAAGAAATACGGCTCGTGGGTTTTTCTCGGAGAAATTGTCACCGACAAATATTTTCCGCCGTACGAAGGCTCTTTAAGCTATTGCGCAGGGTGCGACAGATGCGTAAAGGCGTGTCCGATGGGCGCACTTGACGACGGCAGAATAAACCCCGAAAAATGTCTGTCGTATCTCTCTCAGAAAAAAGGCGATCTGCCGACGGAAATTGCCGAAAAAATGGCGGAATACAACTGCGTCTGGGGCTGTGACATATGTCAGAAGGCGTGCCCGATGAACATTAACGCCGAAAAAACTCCCATACGCGAATTTTTCGACACCGCCGAGCCGCACATAACGCACGACACGCCGATTGAAAACAGGGCGTTTGCGTGGAGAGGTAAGAAGGTTATTGAAAGAAATCTGACGGAAACGGGGAAATGAGGGGCCCGAGCCGCAGGCGAGGGCACATGCCGCGACGAGGCGGCTGAAAGCCGGCGAGGAGCGGCATGCCGAGCGAGCAGCTACGCTGCGAGCGAGGCCCGGGCCGTAGTGAGTCGAATTTGTGATGCTGTCTTTGACAGCAGGACAAATGAAGACGAACGGAGGCTGCCGCTCAAGGTGGCACCCGGATGTCCGGGCGTGAGATTGGCTTATTGAAAAAATAATCTGAAGGGCAGACGGGTGCACCGCAGAGCGGCACAGCCCCGCCGGTACGGCAAAGGCCATGCTCCGCCCCAAAAGCCCACCTCCCGCGAAGCTCATAAGCCAACCCCCATGGCAAAAGCTCAGCAATACACAAAAAGCTCACCTCCCGCGAAGCTATATAAATCTAAGTCCGCAGGACTTCCGACATTATGCATTCTACATTATGCATTCTACATTATGCATTATGCATTATGCATTCTACATTATGCATTATGCATTATGCATTCTACATTATGCATCCGACATTGTTAATTATTAATTGTTGATTGTTAATCAGTTAAAGAGAGTGGGTATACCATATGAAATTAGTTGTTGCCATCATAAGCAAAGAAGATTCCTCAACCGTTGTCACAAAGCTTAACAAAGCAGGGCTTATGTCCACAAAGCTTTCGACAACCGGCGGTTTTCTGCGTGCCGGAAACGTAACACTCCTGATAGGTGCGGATGAAAGCCGTGTTGATGAAGTGTTAAACATAATAACGGAGTGCTGCAAAAAGCATACGGAAATAATACAGTCATCGAGCATTGCGAACGCCGAGCAGTATTTTACCGCACTGCCCGTTGAAATAACGGTCGGAGGCGCAACCGTGTTTGTGCTTGATGTTGACAGATTCTTAAAGGTATAAATCAGGATGATTTTTTCGGATAATTCAATCCCCGAGGCGACAAGAACGGCTGTCGGGAACCTTGCCTCACGCCGCAGACTTCCCCAGAGTGTAATGCTCACGGGCGGCAGCGAGAAGCTCAGAAAAGACAGCGCGAGAGAAATAATTTCCGCAGTTCTGTGTTCTGCCGACAGCGGTGTTCCGTGCGGCAAATGCCCAAATTGCTTTAAGGTAAAAAAAGGCGTACACCCCGATGTGATAGTAATAGAGCCGACAAAGGGCAGAAAAAAGCTTTCGGTCGAGCAGATACGAAACGAAGTGCGTGACACCATGTACTTAGCCCCGAACGAAGCCGAAAATAAAGTATATTATTTTCCCGAGGTCGATGAGTCGCTGTCCGATATAGTGCAGAATGCCCTTCTTAAATCAATAGAAGAGCCGCCCGATTTTGTGATGTTCCTGTTTACGTCCGTTCGCCGTGAATGCTTTCTTTCAACCGTTATTTCAAGAACGGTCGAGTATTCTTTGGGTGATATAAACACAGCGGCATCAAAAAAGAAGGACGAAAAAATAACCGAAATTCTGTCCGGAATAATCAGGGCAATGCTCGGCGGCACGGAGTACGATATTATGATGTCCCTTGCGCCGATGAACAAAGACAGAGATATTATGAAGCGAGTCGCCGTAAAGCTCAACGAAGCGGCAAGGGATGCGGCGGCGGAGCAGGCGGGAGCACGGCTTTTGTCCGACAATGAAACGCTTGTGATAAATATGGCATCAAGACTTTCGGTTCGGCAGATACTGATGCTCAAAGAAACAGCCGACAGAATAATATCGCTTGCGGACGGTTACGCAAACGCGAATTTAATGATAACACAGTTTTCAATGATGCTTCAAAACGTCATTAACGCAAAATAAGGAGAACGCCATGGCAGAAGTTATAGGTGTAAAATTCAAGGAAACCGGAAAGGTTTATTATTTCAACCCGGCAGGACAGACAGTCCCCAAGGGCAAAAAGGTTATAGTTGAAACCGTAAGGGGGCTTGAGTGCGGCGAGTGCGCAAGCGAAAACAGAGAAGTCCCCGACAACACAATCGTAAAGCCGCTCAAAACTATTGTTCGAGTTGCGACACAGGAAGATCTTGATAAGGTTGAGGCGAACAGAGCCAAAGAAAAAGAGGCGTTCTCAATCTGCGAACAGAAAATTGCATATTTCGGACTTGATATGCATCTTGTCGATGTGGAATATACATTTGACGGATCAAAAATTCTGTTCTTCTACACAGCCCCCGAACGTGTCGATTTCAGAGAGCTTGTAAAGAGCCTTGCGGGCGTTTTCAGAGTCCGCATAGAATTAAGACAGATAGGCGTAAGGGACGAAGCGAGAATGCTCGGCGGCCTCGGCATATGCGGCAGACCGTTCTGCTGCAAAGAATTTCTGCACGATTTTCAGCCGGTTTCAATAAAAATGGCAAAGGAGCAGGGACTCTCGCTCAACACAATAAAAATAAGCGGTTCATGCGGCAGACTTATGTGCTGTCTTAAATATGAACAGGCATCGTATGATCATCTTCTCCGTCATACTCCCAAAATCGGAGCTATTGTCGAAACACCCGACGGCAAGGGCGAGGTTATTGACAACAACCTTCTGACCGGAATGCTTAAAGTCCGCCTTGACCGTGCAAAAGAAGCAGCACCGTCACTCTATCACCGCAAAACCGTCAAGCTCATAAAGGACGCAAATATTACCGTAAACAAAGAAGAACTTGCGGCACTGCGTGGAGTGGAAGACAAATAAACGCCTGAAATAAAGGGGCCGGGGCAATAAAGTCAGCTAAGAGCAAGGAGCAGTGAAGCTTTGCTTGAGGCGGAGCTTTACAATCTGAGGCACAAAGTGTCTTCCGACATTATGCATTCTGCATTGAAAGTACTGTTCCCTGCCAACTGAAGTTACGCTAAAGCAGTTCAGGTAAACGGTGAAATCAACTAACCGAAAGGATATATACAATGAACACAATCCACACATTAAATACGATATTTATCGATGACACAGGTCGGCAGCGTATATTTAACGGAATAAATTTTGTCTATAAGGGCTGTGCCCCGGATGAGGACGGCGTTATAAGATACAAAACTCCCATAACCGATGAAGTTATGGCTAAGCTTGCGAAGAAGGGCATAAATATTATCCGTCTCGGTGTTACATGGGCGGGCATTGAGCCGGAGCCCGGTGTATATAACACAGAATATCTTGACGGCGTAAAGAATGCGCTTAATATATGCGGCAAGTACGGCGTGTACGCTTATATAGACTGGCATCAGGATCTGTTTACTTCATTCAATATTAACGCCGGCGACGGTGCTCCGCAGTGGGCGTGCGTAAAGTGTCTGCCGAAGCCCCGTGACCCGTATATCATCTGGGCAGAGGGCTATTTTGCCGACAACTACGTTCACTCCTGCTTTGATGCATTCTGGGACAATAAAGAAATATTGGGCGAGGGACTTCAGGACCGCTACTGCGATATGCTCAGATATACGGTCGGATATCTGTCGGACTGCGATGCCGTTATGGGCTATGACATTTTCAACGAGCCGTTCCCCGGAAAAGACGGCGGCAAGGTTTTCAGACAGCTTGTAAAGAGAGGCATTTCAACCGGACTTTTCTCTAAGCGTGTTGACCGCAAAAAGATAGTTAAGGATGTTATGGGCGGAAATATCATGGACGCTTTAAGCGTTGCCGATGACAGCGTTGTATATCATCACGTTATAGAAGCCGGATACGAGCTTATAAAGAAGTTTGACGAAGAAAAATATTATCCGTTTCTTATGAAAGCGGCGGCGGCTATAAGAAGCGTTAAAGAAAACGGAGTTATATTTGCCGAAAACTCATATTATTCAAATCTCGGCATTCCGTATTCAATACCCGTGCCGACAGATGAAAACGGCGGGAAGGCAAAGGATTTCGCGTTTGCTCCCCACGGCTACGACATAACGGTTGACACTCCGCTCACAAATGAAGCGTCACCGTATCGTATTGACCATATATTCAATCAGCATGAAGTTAATCAGGCGCGTCTGGGACTCCCTGTCATAGTCGGCGAGTGGGGCGGAATGGTTGACGGCGGCGAAAAGTATCCTGCGCTTGAGCATCTTGTCGATAAGTTCGACAAAAATATGTGGAGCAGCACATATTGGCAGTATTTCGATAATTTCATTGACAGCAAAATAGGCGAGATAATCTGCCGTCCGCTCCCCGTTGCCGTTGCGGGTGAAATAAAATATTACCGCTACGACAGAAAAACAAAGACATTCGATTTAAGCTATAAAGGCAGTTCCGATATAAAGACTTCAACTCTTGTATATCTGCCCTCAGAGCCGAAAAAGGTATATTCCACAAAGAAATATAATATAAAAGAAACGGCAAACGGCATCATGCTTCAGATTTATGCCGGCAAGGGCGACTGCTTTGTAAAGGTCGAGTTCTGATGACAGGCACATCTTTGTCCGCAGTCGGACTGTTTATTATCGTGTATGCGGCGGCGGTGTCGATAATCGGTGTCGTGCTTACGGTTTACGACAAAATCATATCAAAAAAGAACACAAACGGCAGGGGCAGAGTGCCCGAAAACACGCTTATGTATCTTGGGCTTATGGGCGGTGCGCTCCCCATGTACATAACAATGCTGATAATCCGTCATAAGACAAAACACAGAAAATTTATGGTCGGTCTGCCTGTTATGTTTATTTTACATATTATAATAGCTGTATTTTTGATTGCCAAAGGGCTTGTTTAACCGGTCCGTGAGGCAAAAGGAGTAATCATGTTAGAAGTAAAAAATTTAGGCTTCAACGTAAAAGACGAAACCGACGGCAAAAATCTTGAGATAATCGATGATATATCATTTACTCTTGATGACGGCAAGTTTCTTGTTATTACAGGCCCCAACGGCGGCGGCAAATCAACGCTTGCACGCCTTATAATGGGCATCGAACACCCCACAAAGGGGCAGATTATCTATAACGGCACGGATGTTACGAATATGTCGATAACCGAGCGTGCAAATCTCGGCATAGGCTATGCGTTCCAGCAGCCTCCCCGTTTTAAGGGGCTGACCGTCCGCAGACTTCTGAGCCTTGCACACGGCTCGGAGTTGCCCGAAGACGAGTGCTGTTCATATCTTACACAGGTCGGACTCTGCTCCATGGATTACTTAAACCGTGAGGTTGATACATCGCTCTCGGGCGGCGAAGTCAAAAGAATAGAGATTGCGACTTTAATGGCGCGTGAGCTCGGTCTCGCGATATATGACGAACCCGAAGCGGGCATAGACCTCTGGAGCTTTTCGATGCTTGTAAAGAGCTTCAAGAGAATAAGCTCTGCAAGAAACGAGAGCGTTATGATAATATCGCATCAGGAGCGTATAATGCAGCTTGCAGATGAGATTATAGTAATAGCGGACGGCAAAATCCGTACAAGAGGCACAAAGGAACAGATTTTCCCGACTTTAATGGGCGAATTTGACCGCAAGTGCGACCTCAGAGGCAGCGACAAGGAGGGTGACGCAAATGCTTGAAAACACAGACAGAGATTTGCTCTATACCATATCCGATATAAAATACATTCCGACGGAGTCCGCATATAATATCCGCAAAAACGGACAGGGCATTGAACGCCGCAACACAAAAGAGATAGAAATTATTTCAAAGACGGACAAGCCCGGAATTGACATTCGTGTAAAACCCGGCTCAAAGGGGCAGACCGTATATATCCCCGTCATTGTGACCGAAACAGGCGTAAACGACAAGGTATATAATGATTTTTATATAGGTGACGGAGCGTCGGTTACAATAGTCGCCGGATGCGGCATACATAATTCCGGCTGTCAGGAGAGCCGCCACGACGGCATACACCGCTTTTTTATCGGCAAAAACGCCCACGTAAAATATGTTGAAAAGCACTACGGTGAGGGCGAGGGCACAGGCGCAAGAGTGCTCAACCCCACAACCGAAGTATATATAGATGACAACGGCTCTTGCGAAATGGAGACCGTTCAGATTAAAGGCGTTGACTCAACCGTTCGTGAGACAATAGCCGAGCTTAAATCAGAAGCCAGGTTTAACGTAACGGAACGCATTATGACTCACGGCAAACAGCATGCGGAGTCGAATATGAAAATATCGTTAAACGGTGAGGGCGCGAGTGCGAGAATAGTATCACGCTCGGTTGCGAAGGACGAAAGCTCGCAGATTTTCCATCCCACGGCTGTCGGCAATGCTAAATGCGCCGCACACGTTCAGTGTGATTCCATTATAATGGACAATGCGAAAATCAAATCCATCCCTGCGATTGAAGCGAATGACGAATATGCTCAGATTGTCCATGAAGCGGCAATCGGCAGAATAAACAACGAACAGCTCTTGAAGCTCATGACCTTCGGACTCGCTCCCGAAAAGGCGGAGGAAGTTATTATTGAAGGGTTCCTGAAGTGAGTGAAAAAAGAGTGGTCAGTGGTCGGTGAGGCTTCGCAAGAGGCGTAGCTTTATAAATCCGGGTCTGCAGGACTTCCGAAATTATTAATTATTAGTTATAAAAGCGTGGTGATTTCAACGGTCAGTTTATCCTGTGTCGTCTGCGGCGGCAGTGTCGTCAGTGCCGGTATCGGCGAAGAGATACGTGTCTGCCCCATATGCGGCAAGCATATTGTCAGAAAAGAAACATCGGAA
The DNA here is from genome assembly GCA_963624415.1 of Acutalibacteraceae bacterium. Taxonomy (GTDB): domain Bacteria; phylum Bacillota; class Clostridia; order Oscillospirales; family Acutalibacteraceae; genus RUG806. The sequence continues at coordinate 7,460 of CAVFPQ010000074.1, forward strand.
GAAAATGAAGCTCTTATGACAAGGGCGTTTTCGCTGCGTCTTGATCGCAGATTTGACGATGCCGCAAAATGCTATTCGACCGTTCTCGCAATGTCACCCGACAACGGCGATGCCCATTTCGGTGTCGCTCTCTGCCGTCACGGTGCCGCTTTCAAAGTCGGAACGGACGGAAAAATAAAGACGGAAATATACCGCTTCCGTCCCGATTCGTTCAACGATGATATTTCTCTTCTTCGCAGTCTTGAGCTGTCGGGGGAGGAGAGCAGAAAAAACACTCTGCTTTTTGCCGGTGCCGTACAGCGTGAAAAAGACATATATTCACGTATGCTCGATATTCGTCCGTATGACGTTGTTATCTGCTGTGCCGAAAAAGAAACAGCCGATTCCCATGCGAGTGCATCATTTGAGGAGGCGCAGAGACTCAAAGAACGCTTCAAAGCACAGGGTATCCGCACGGTAATATTCCATGACACATTGGACAGGCTTGACAGAAGCGAACGCGCGAAATTTTTCTGCGCCTTTTCAACATCGAAAATGCTTGTCAATGTTCTTAATACACCCAAGGACAAAGAAAGCCCCGTTATAAGCGATGCAGTCGAATTTTTCGGACGCATTGCGGCAGGCGGAGCTGACAGACAGATTAAAAATATAATAGTAAAAGATTACGCTCCGCAGATGACAAAAGCCATGGTCGATGAAGGACTGTCGGTAATGTTCACTCCCGAAGACCGAACGGAATTTGTTCTGAATACAGAGGATTATCTGCGTAAATACGGCCGTCACCCGGGCGCTAAGGCTCTGCCCGTTATCGATGACTCCAAAAACGGAATGCGTATTTCGAGGGCGTTTGCTTATATAAAAGCAGGTGCGTTTGAAAATGCCGTTGATATTCTTAATGATATAATTCTGTCCGAGCCTAAAAACGCTTCGGCACTGTGGGGACTTTATCTTTGCGAAAACAACGCCAAAGAGGTGTCTGATATTCTGCGCTCTCCCGAAAAAGCGAAGGGCACTGAAATTCTGACGAGAATAATCCGCTCCTGCGATGTCGAGACGGCAGACTGGGTCGAAAAGTTTATCGAGACACTCAGCTTTAATATACATATCAGATTTTTGGCTTCATTCAAAAGGCGTGACACGGTTCTTTCTTCCGAATACGCCAAAAAATACAGCGAGATTGCCCCCACGGGCATATTAAACGAAGCGCATCGTGTAATGCTTTCATCCCTCAGGGGCGCCGAAAGGGCGATGCTGCCGGGTGCGTTATTGATGTGCCTTGCATATTATCGTGATGTGCCGTTTGCCCCGGGGACAATGAACACCGCAACGGTTGCGTCTGTTTTCACGACACTCAGAAACGCCTATTTCAAAAGGCTTGCAGAGTCTTTTTCAAAAATCGGAAAGAGCGGCGACAGTGTTGAATCTCAGGCAAACGCCTTTGTTGAAAAGCTTCGCCTTTACTGTGAGCCGTCGGCTTATTTTACGGCTAACACATCGTGCACACCGGCATCCGTTTTTATGTCGGTTGCGGATGAAGCCGTGTGTATGTGGTTCTTTGTTGCGCAGAAGCTGGAGCTGTCAACCGCATCTCCGAATAATGTGCAGACGGCGATTATAGACGCGTGCTACAACAAGGCATCGGCGATAATGACGCAGGAGTATTCTGTTGCCGATTTGGCAGGAAGACGCCGCAAAAAGAAAAACACACGTGCCGAAAAAAAACAGACACCGTCACAGAAATTCCTGTCAAACGCGCTGTCGGTTATCTCATCCGAGGAGGACGGCGAAGACGCGGAGGCAAACAAAAAAGGCGTATGGCAGACCATGTGGATGATAATTATGTTTGTCGCTTCCCTTGCGCCGGTCGCTGTCGGAGTTATGGCAAACATCAGACCGGATATGCTTCTGCGTTTTTCACGTGCCGGATTTGTGTCTGTATCAACAGGCGGAGCAGGGCTTCTGGGACTTATAATATGCTTTTTCTCATTTCTTATATTCAGAGTGCGAAAGGTGCGAAAACATAATTTCTTCGGCAGGGCGGTTTTGTCCGTTACGCCGTTTATGTCGCTTCTGTGCAGTATAGCCGGCATCGGGCTTACGGTAATTTCGGCACTTACATTCCCACAGAGAATGTCGCTTATCGGTATTTCGACTGCGCAGGAATTTCTGTATATAGAAAATTATCCGTCCGGCAATTTTGAGCTTTCGAGTGATATTGACATAACGGGCAGGGAATTTGTCACGATAAAGAAATTCAGCGGAAGCTTTGACGGCAGGGGACATACTCTGTCGGGATTTACATCCGAAAATCAGACGGTTATTCAGAAAAACACCGGGTCTCTTCTGAATTTTGTTATAGCGGATTCAAATGTTAATTCTTTTGTGGAAACAAACCACGGCACCATAAAAAATGTGGATGTCAGAAACACGAGCTGCAAAACGGCTCTGATAGAAAATAATAATTCCATTCTGACGGATATGACCCTCAGCGGCTGTCATATGAGCGGCGGTGCGGTGATATGCCGCAACAGAGGCGATATCTCAAATGTCACTCTTGAAAACAACACGGTCGAGTGCGCCGAAAACGGTGCGTATTCACTCAGCGATACACGCTATGCAGGTTCTCTTGTTGCCATAAACGACGGCAAAGTAAGTTCTTGCACGCTTGATTTCTGCGAGGTGAAGAACAACGATACGCTTGCGCAGGCAGGCGGCGTGTTCGGCATAAATACCGGCACGGTGTCGGAAGTCAGCGGCACGAATATCACACTCGATGGCTCGGCGGTAACTGCGGGACTTTATACGGCAAGAAACACCGGAACAATTACCGGCGGCAGTGTATCGGGAAATGTAAAGCTCTCGGTTACACGCTCTTTCGGCGGCTTTACCGGAGAAAATACAAAGATGATTTCGGACTGTACGGTTGACGAGGAGGCGGAAATCACCCTGTACTCCGATGTCTCGGCAAAGAGCAGTGCCGGCGGTTTTGCGGGCAGGGCGACAGGCATAACCGAAAACTGCACTGTTAACGGCTCTCTTGTGATTGACGGCAAAACGGACGACAAGACCTTAACTTATATTGCCGGCGGCATTGCGCTGTGCGAGGGCAAAACGACGGACTTTACAACGAACTGTGAAGTAAAATATTCGTCCTCGGTGTCGGCATCATCCGCAACGGACGCAATCGGCGGTGTGTTCGGCTCGCTTAAAAACGCCTCGGCAAAGCATATTTTCCGAACCGGAAATGTTCAGGTGACACTTGAAGACGGCACAGGCGACAGCAGAAAAAATCAGGCACAATACTATGTCGGCGCATTTGCCGGAAGCATGATAAGCGAAGAGGAGTATAAGAACGAAACGGTATCTTTAATCAGTGTCAGCGGTGATGTAAGTGTGACAAGTGCGGTGTCGACAACCATAATGTTCGGCGGCCTCACAGGTTACTCAAACTGTGACAACATGGTAAATCAGGTGCTTATCGCGAGCAGCTGCACGGTGTCCGCTCCGACATACGAAAAAATAAATTTAGGCGCTCTCATAGGCAAAACGGACGCGATTGAGAGAATTATAAAGGCTGTCTATACCGGCAGACTTACGCAGACGGGCGACAACCCGGCACTTACGACATTCGCAGGCGGACCTTCGAACAAATGCGAAAAATGCTTTGCGGGAGCAAGCTGCGGCACGTCCGACAACGCAGGGCTTTATGTCCCCGAAGAAGTCTTCACAAATCCCGAGTTCTATACCGGCACAGTCGGCTGGACAGAGGAAAGCTGGAGGCTGGAAGAGGGGAAAACAGCGGAGCTTAAGTAAATCAGCAATGAGCAATGAGTGGTCAGTGGTCAGTGGTCGGCAGTCAGTGGTCAGTGGTCAGTGG
>CAVFPQ010000075.1:0-11320 GCA_963624415.1 Acutalibacteraceae bacterium
ATTCAGTATTTGCTCGTACCATTCTTCAATTTCCGAAAGCGTCTTTTTAGTGTATTTATTCTGATTTAAAAACCAACATTATATCTGCTTCCGGCTTCCCATTCAGTAAGAACCAAGCTGTTTTCCCTGATAAACTGCGGAACATAAATGGAAATATCAAGTTTTTCCGAATATGCCAAAAGCTTTTCTATATTATGCGTGTAAAGATTTGCATAATTCAGATTATCCGCTTTTGAATAAATTTGAATTTTAATCAATTTTTCCGATGCTTGCTGCAGATGATAAGCGGCAATATTCTTTATATCTTTATATTTGGTTTTTTCATAATAATCAATCGCCTGCTTTGCCGCAACGATATCGGCTTTAACTAAAGACATTGTCAAATTCATGATTTTTCTCTCCTGTATATTTCCGCTCCGTTATATATATCACGCATAATACTGTCGTTATAGACAACATCATTACAGAAATAAAGCACATCATAATCCTGTGAGAAGGTGTCATCAAAGGCAAACAATTTTCTTTGAAACTGCTTAAATTCTTTGGATTTCAGGTATTCGCTGCGACTTTTTTTGCCAAAAACAGCAATATCAATATCCGATTCCTCGGTACAACGTGTTTGAAGAGCGGAACCGAATAATACAATTCGGGTGATATTTTCAAAATTCCTTGCCGATTCACAGATATTCTGAATATACTTCTTCTTAATGTCTGCCACAAAACTGCCATTATCAAGCTCAATCAAAGTACACATATGTGACACCTCCAATCTGTATTCATACCGATATTATAAACAAAAAACAGAAAAAATGCAACATATATCACAAAATACGGTTTATATCCTTACACAAAATAATTCCGAAGTATTGACTGAAAAACCGGTGCATAGTATGATATCATCAGTGTAAAAATTTACATTAACAGAGAGGTAACGAGGATGAGAAATCGGAAGATTTTTTTAATTCATCATGCGCACACGGATATAGGCTACACAGACCGTCAGGAAAAGCTGACACGGTATCATGTTGACTTTATCCGTCAGGCAATGGACATTTTAGACGGTGTTCACGCAGGTAAAATCAACGCACCCGGCTTTAAGTGGCAGTGCGAAAACATATGGCAGCTCGATAATTTCTTTGAAGAAGCGACAGAAAAGGATATCGAACGATTAAAAAAGTACGTTCAGAGCGGAGAAATAGGCTTGTCGGGCAACTATCTTAATATGACCGAGCTTGTTGACAGCCATGTGCTTTTAAGCCGTACAATGAAAGCGAAAACATATGCCGAAAAGCTCGGCGTAAACATTGACAGCGGTATGGCGGCGGACATAAACGGCTACGCATGGGGTTATCCCGATATATTAGCAAGCGCAGGTGTAGAAAATCTGTTCACGGCACTGCATTCACATCACGGAATGTTTCCGTTGGGACGCAAAAACTGTCCGTTTTTCTGGGAAGGGCCGAACGGAAACAAGGTTCTTTCCTGGGTCGGCGAACATTATCACATGGGAAATGTACTCGGATTTGCTCCAATGGGCCACAGTAATTATACTGCCGAAAATGATGACAGAGGCATGCTCGACTCAAAGGGAAAAATATATACAACCGATGCCGCCACAACCGACAGAGAAGAAATCGAAACAATGCTCGTTCGTGTCGTCCGCTATCTTGATACGCTCGAAAAAGAGGATTATCCGTTTGATTTTGTGCCGATTATGGTATCGGGAAGCAACACCGATAATTCGCCGCCGAGTGCCGCAATCGCAAGGCGTGTTCAGATTGCGAACGAAAAACTCGACAATGTTACTGTAAAAATGTCAACTCTCAGCGAGTTCTTTGATTATGTCAGAAAAAATGCCGGGAATATTCCCACCCTGCGTGGTGATTTTACAGACTGGTGGGCAGACGGTGTCGGTTCAACTGCCAATACGGTTAAGGTGTACCGTGACGCACAGAGAAGATATAATCTTTGCAGAAAGCTTGACCCCGAAAACAGACTCGGACGTGCTGATTTAACAGAAAACGCCGCACAGAATCTTATGATGTATGCCGAGCACACATGGGGCTATTCAACATCCGTTTCGGAACCGTGGGATTCGCTTGTGGCGTTACTCGAAAAGAAGAAGGATTGTTATGCTATTACGGCGAATAATGATGCCGCAGAAAATCTTGACAGAGTGCTTTCGAAAATGGGTGAATGCAGCACTCGTATTGACCGCCCAAAAAAGTTCAAGGTAATAAATCCGCATTCCGACGATTATTGCGGCACGGCAAAGCTTGTAATTGAGGACTGGGAGAAGCTTGACGGCATAAAATTCAATCCGAAATACCGTGTTATAGTCCGTGATGAAAAAACCGGGGAAATTCTCCCGGCACAAAGTCACAAAATCGGGCGTGGATACGAAACAGAAACTGCGCTCACCTTAAAACCGCACGAAGAACGCATTCTGTCGGTCACTCAGGACAAGACAAACACATCCATGGCACACAGCTATGCCCATATCGGTTCCGAAGGAATAGCGGATATTGTTACAGACAAAGCAACCCTTCAGATGCCGGGGCTGTTGGATACGCCGTATTTTCGTATTGAAATAAAACCGGGCAAAGGCATTGCATCCATAATCGATAAGACCACCGGAAAAGATCTGATTATGCCCGGCACTTTCGGTGCTTTCAGCGGCTTTTATGAAGTAACCCCCGCAGACGGACTTTCACAGTGTGAGGTACGCCGCAGAATGGGCAGAAACCGCAGATATATATCCACCCGTCAATATACATCAAAGCTGATAAATTCTGTTGTTGAGGAATCGGGCGAGGTGTATACGACAATGAAGCTTACATACGAGCTTGAAGGCTGTCATTTCTATTATGTATATCTGAAGGTATACAAGTTTGCCCCGATTATAGAAGCGCGTGCTTGTTTTCATAAGAAAAGCGAGTGGAATCCCGAAAACCTGTTTGTAATGCTCCCCTTCTGTGCCGACGGCAGCAATGAAACATTCATTGATAAAACGGGATGTATTATGCGTCCCGGTATAGATCAGCTGCCGGGAACTTGTCAGAGCTTCTGGCTGCTGCAAAACGGCATTGTTCGCAAAGGAGAAAAGCGGGATATTATTATCGCCTGCAAGGACGCGCCGCTTATATGCTTCGGGGAACAGAAATATCGTCCTGTTGTTCTGTGTGACGGCAGCAATACAGAGCTTAACAGATCAATGGCAGCATCGTGGATTATGAACAATTTCTGGGAGACAAATTTCAAAGCAGACCTCGGCGGATTCTATGAGTTCAGCTATATTATCGAAAGTGTTCCGTCAACGGATACGGCAAAGGAAATAAAACGCTGTGCCGAGCTGAATGAAGGCGTGCTTGGGCTGTACTACTGATAATTTTTATTTGAACCAAACAATAAAAGCAAACAAAAAACGCAGATGAGAGATTAGCCACGTGCTGATAAGGAAGTATTGTTTCAAAACAAAGACAAATCATCGACTTAATGTAAAATAAAGCAACTATTTGAAATAAAAATATGCTATTTACTTTTGTTGAATTTTTGTTTTGAAATGCAATGCAGTTTCGTAGCCAAGAAAAATTTTTCATATCGAAGCCCGGAAATGCGGCAAGGCTGTCGCCTTGCGAGGCTTTCGGGCAAAGATATGGGAGATTTTTCGGCGAGAAACCAATACTTCGTTGTCAGTGCGTGGCTTTGAAATGTACAGTCCTTTTTTTGATATGAGATATAAAAAAGAGGGGCGAGCGAAGCGAGCGCCGGGCCGACGAGACGCCGAAGGCGTTGAGGAGGCTCACGCGAGGAGGCGGCGAAGCCGACGACGAGCGTCAGGCCCGACGAAGCGGATTTTCCGCTGAGGAGGGCTTGACGCGAGGAGCTTGCGAAGCAAGCGACGAGCGTCAGGCCGAGCGGAGCGGCGACAGCCGCGAAGCGAGGCAAGCCGACGAGACGCCGAAGGCGTTGAGGAGGCTTGAGGGCCGCGAGCGAGTCAAATTTGTGATGCTGTCCCCGACAGCAGAACAAATGAAGACGAGTGAGCGGCCCCCGCCCGGAGGCGGTACCCGGCTGTCCGGCATAACAGCCGATATATTTCGAAAAACCGACCTAACGGACAGTCGGGTGCCCCGACGGGCGGCCCCGGCCCGCCGGTACGAGAAAAAACAGTCTTAGGACTTGTTTTTTCAATGATATCCGTTCCTGTGGAACGGGTGATATATCTGCGAAATGATATCGCACCTTGTGCGGTGATATATGCCTCAGGCATATGTATGTTGGAACGGATATTATATCACACTTGCAAAACAAGTATATCATTCGGCTTGCCGTATATCATATTGCGACAGCAATATATCATTTCAAAAAACCGAAGACAGTTTTTTAACCTCTTGCGAAGCTATATAAATCAAGTCCGCAGGACTTCTTGGCTTTGGTTTGACGGACCGCTGCCGCCGGTCCTCATTAGTCGCTACGCCAAAAATCATTCACCGGATGATTTTTGCCTGCGACATTGCTAATTGCTAACCGCTAATTGCTTTGCGTTTTCACCAGTGCAGCATACGCCCCATTCAGCTCCAGTAGCTCTTCATGCGAGCCGAGTTCCTTGATTTCTCCGGCTTCTATGACTGCAATTCGGTCCGCATTTTTTACTGTCGACAATCTGTGTGCGATAACAATTGTCGTGCGGCCCGATGACAGTTTTTCAAATGTTCTCTGAATTTTTGCCTCGGTTACGCTGTCAAGTGCCGAAGTTGCTTCATCCAGAATCAGAATCGGCGGATTTTTCAGAAAGATTCGTGCTATGGATATTCGCTGTTTCTGACCGCCGGACAGGAGAACGCCACGTTCCCCGACGTTCGTCTCAAACCCATCGGGCATTGCCATAATGTCATCATAAATTTCAGCCGCTTTTGCCGCGTTTACTATATCCTCCATCGTGGCATCCGTCTTACCGTAACGAATATTTTCGGCAATAGTATCCGCGAACAGAAAAACATCCTGTGAAACAACGCCGATATTCCGATGCAGCGACTCCTGCGTCACACTACGTACGTCATATCCGTCTATTTCGATACTTCCGTCACTTACATCGTAAAATCGTGGAATTAAACGGCCGAGTGTTGTTTTTCCGCCGCCTGAAGACCCGACAAAAGCAATCATTTCCCCTTGGTTTATTGACAGAGAAATATGATTTAATATTCTTTTTTCCGTACAATAATTAAACGAGACATCATTAACATCGACTATGCCCTTTACATCGGTCAGTTCCTTTGCGTCCTCATCATCCTTCAGTGTCGGCTCTGTACGCATAAGCTCAACAAAGCGATGAAGCCCTGCCGTTCCGTTTGCAATCAGTTCAGCTGATGTGGCAAGCTTTCTGATAGGAGAAACGAATGCGGCGACATACAGACTGAATGTAATCAGATCAATGGTATTAAGCCTGTCTTTCATAATAAGCGCACCGCCTACGGCAATCACAACAGCGGACATAGAAGAAAGAAAAAATTCCATAACGGCATTAAATTTTCCCATTGCCCTATAATATCCGTATTTTGCGTTCCGATAGCTTATGTTCGCAAAATCAAATTTTTTCAGTTCCGTCTCTTCATTCGCAAATTCCTTGGCTGTGCGAATCCCCGACAGTCCCGACTCAAAATCGGCATTTATGGACGCTGTCGTCTTTTTTACATTACGGGATGTATTTCTCATTGAACTCCTGTAATGAAATACAGCCGCAAGAAAAATCGGAATCATAACGGCGATCACAAGCGCAAGACGCCACTGTATCCTAAACATGACAATCAGCGCGCCGATTATTGTCACTGTTGAAATAAAAATATCCTCCGGGCCATGATGGGCAAGCTCGGTAATATCAAACAGATCCGAAGTCAGTCGGCTCATCAGCTGACCGACACGGTTATTGTCAAAATAATCATAGCTAAGTGTCTGCATATGACGGAACAGATCACGCCTTATGTCCGTCTCAACTCGTATGCCGAAAATATGCCCCCAATTTACAATCACAAAAGAAAACACGGCTCTCAGAATATACCCGACAAACGCCGCAGCCATAATCGCCCAGAATGTCCCCCACTTATTCTGCGGAAGCAGGGTATACATGCACCAACGGGATACAGCCGGAAACGCCAGGTCTATCAGAGCAATAGCCAACGCGCAGATCATATCAAGCACAAAAAGCCCCATATGAGGCTTGAAATACGACAGAAAAATCCGAAACTCCGACCTGTTCTTATAACTTTCCATCACTGCACCATGCTCCTTGCCAACTTTTTTCCACTGTGCAAAGCCATATAATCCAAGTCCGCAGGACTTCCTCAGCCCCGGTCACTGAATACCGACCACTGACCACTCATTGCCAATTGTCAATTGCTAACTGTCCGAACGCATCCGCAATACATTCCGCAATTCTCGCCGTTGAAGCGGCATACGGAGTATATTTTTCCGCCGCACACTCCCCCGCTTTTCCGTGAAGATAAGACGCGACAATCAGTGCATCGAATATCGGCACACCGGACGCGCAGAGCGAAGTTATCATCCCGGTCAGAAGATCTCCGCTGCCGCCTCTTGAAAGTGCGGTACTGCCCGATGTATTTACATACACCCGTCCGTTCGGGGCTGCTATAACGGTGTTCGCACCCTTCAGGAGGACGTATACACCGTATTTTTTCGCAAACGCCATAGCGGCTTTTTCACGGGATTCGTTAACCCCGCCGGGTGTCATTCCCATAAGCCTGCCCATTTCGCCGGGATGAGGCGTAATCGCAACAGTCGCTTTTGTATTTTTAAGCATATCGGGATTTTTTGCGAGAATATTTATCCCGTCCGCGTCAATTATAAGAGTCTTGTCATAGTCTGACAGAACCGCACCGAGAATTGCCTCTGTATTTTCGGTAACACCGAGTCCGCACCCGATTGCGGCGGCATCGCACCCCGATAAGATTTCGGCTATACGTTCGCCGTTCCCCGCGGCAACAGTACCGTCAGAAGCGGTTTCAAGCGGTTCATTTACACACTCGGGGACAGCATTGCATATTGCGTCACGGCAGACATCCGGATAAACCATGCACACAAGTCCCGCTCCGCAGCTCACGGCACCCTTGGCGGCAAGCACTGCGGCACCGGGCATTTTGTAGCTTCCGGCAATAATCGCCGCTTTTCCGAATGTACCCTTGTTTGAGTTATACGGACGCTCGGGCAGACGTGCCTTTATTTCATTCTCGGTCAGCGTAAATATACCCGTATCGGATGAGATATTTATCCCTATCGGAATAACCTGCGTTTTGCCGCACATATCGGCGAACGGCTTATAGACGTGCTCCCTCTTATAACAAAGCATCGACAGTGTGACATCCGCCTTAAACGCACCGTCCGCAATGCCGTCAACAGACACACCGGACGGAAGATCAACTGCGATTTTTACAGCATTCGTATTTTTTGCGAGTTTGAACGCTTCTTTTACATCTTCGGGCAGCGCTCCCGAAAAACCGATACCGAAAACCGCATCTACAACAACATCGGAATTGAGAATAATTTCCGCACATTTCGATTTGTCTTCAGTAAACACAAGTACAGGCAGATCCTTCGACAGCTCGTTTTTGCGGCTCTCGGACAGGGTGTCGGAAGGCTTATCAAAAAGCTTTATTACCGTAACATTTTTACACGCGTTATAAAGGTGACGTGCTATAACAAAGCCGTCGCCGCCGTTTTTGCCCTTGCCGACCAGAATAACGATATTTCGGGCGTTTCGGCAGTTTTTCAGAATATATTCGGCACAGCCGCGTCCCGCCTTCTCCATCATTTTAAGATAAGACAGTCCCGCACTGTCGGCTTTTGCCTCAACCGAGCGAATCTGTTCGGGCGTTAAAATAAGCATGCACTCACCTCCGGTAAATATACCCTGTGATTTTACCACAACCCCCGAAAATTTACAATAGTTTCACACAATTCACGGTAAAATTATATGATTTATAAGAAACATTTATAATTAAAGAGAAAAAAACAGTTGACTCTGCATTCACAATAGATTAAAATAACTTTAACATTTTTTATTTGGAGGAGTGACATCCGATGGATCTCAGTTCTATCATCGCCGCAAAAGACAAAGCGGCAAAATATATGGTGAAAGAAATCACTCATATATGCAAAACCTTTGAAAAGCGTGACCCCGGTTCAAAGGGCGAATATCAGGCAAGCGTGTACATGGCAGACGTTCTCAAAAAAGACTGCGGCTGTGAAAAGGTTGAAATCGAAGAATTCAAAGAGCATCCCGGCTCATTCTTCGGCTGGATTTATTTTACAATCACATTCGTTCTCGCAGCACTTGTTCTCTATTTCCTGAACGTTGCATGGCTTAGCATTATCCTTGTTGTTCTGGGACTTGCTCTCGGCTTTTTGCAGTTCGGCCTTTACAAGAAGGTTGTTGATCCGCTTTTCCCCGAAAAGACAGGTCACAACGTAACAGCCATCAAAAAGTGCAAGGGCGAAACAAAGCGTCGTATCGTTTTCAACGGTCACATTGACGCCGCATGGGAATGGCCCGTTAACTATCTGCTCGGCGGTGTAGGCTTCGAAAGCCACGCTCTTATCTGCGGTGCAGGTGCTCTTTATGTTATCGCCATCTCAATCGTAAAGCTTATTAACCCCGACGTTACACCCGTTCTCGGTTATATCGCCTGTGCATTCATCCCCTTCTGGGTTGGTCTTTACTTCATGTGGAACAAGCACAGAATTGTTGACGGCGCAAACGACAACCTTTCCGGCTGCTACATGGGTATCGCTATTCTTAAGGCACTTAAGGATGCCGGCATCGAAATGGAAAACACCGAAATAGGCGTTGTTCTTACAGGTTCCGAAGAAGCAGGTCTTCGCGGTGCTATGGCTTGGAGCGAAAAGCACAAGGGCGAATTTGACGATGTTCCCACATTCATCTATTCCTATGATACAATTCACGATCCCAAATATCTCATGACCAACTACCGTGACCTTAACGCCACAGTTAAGTCCGATGTTGAAGTATCGGATCTGTTTATGGAGAGTGCCGAACAGCTCGGCATCCACTGCTTAAAGGGTATGGTTCCCCCGCTCGGCGGCGCTACGGACAACGCAGCCTTCGCACAGCAGGGCTTCCGCACAACAGGTATCACAGGCCTCAACCACAAGCTTGAGTCCTATTATCACACTCGCCGCGACACCTACGACAACATGGACGAAAAGGGTCTTGCGGATTGCTACGCCGTCAGCGTAAAGGTTCTTGAGAACTTCGACAACGGCGCAAAGCAGTAATTTTACACAAAGAACTCAAAACAGCGATTCACCGATTAAGTGAGTCGCTGTTTTTTTGTTGTCGGATGTCAATTCCCGGTATTCGTTAAACAGCAAAATACAAGATGCAGTTATTAACGATTAAAAATTAACAATGTCGGAAGGCACGGTGTGTCTTGGATTGTATAGCTTTGCGAAATTTGAGCTTTTAATGTATTGTCGTGCTTTGCCGTGCCGGCGATTTTCAATTAGCATTTTCAGAAAACACTGCGTTTCTTGGATTTATACAGCTTTGGAAAGGGCAGGTTTTTCAGGTATTGCCCGGGTATCTCCGTAAAATTCGGATTATGAGCTTCGCGGGAGGTGGGATTTTTTGCATTGCCGGGCTTTGCCGTACCGGCGGGCTGAACCGCCCGTCGGGGCACCCGACTGCCCGTTCGGTTGGCTTTTCACAATAGGTCAACTTTTGTGCCGGACAGCCGGGTACCGCCGCCGGGCGGCTGCCCCTCCCTCGCTTTCATTTGTTAAGCCGCAGAGGCTGCGACTGAACAAATTCAGCTCGCTCGGGGCATTGCCGTCATACGCTGACGCTTCTGGCGGCGAAAGCGCCGCCTCGCTATCCGAGGCGGCGTGCCGCTCCTCGCGGGCTTACGCCGCTTCGTCGCGGCATGCCCTCACTGCGTTCGGGCGTGCGGCTCGCTTCGCTCGCCGCCTCCGCTCGCTTCGCTCGCGTCTTCAATCACCCACAATCCCCCTACCCCACTTCCATTTCTTCTCCACTTGAAAAATCCCCCAAATTCCGTTATAATAAACCGTGAAACCCTATCATACGAAAGGTTCTGTTTTTTATGGAAGTTTACATTGTAAGGCACGGTGAGTCCACATCAAATGTCGGGTTGTCGAATGAGCTTGACTGTCTTCTTTCCCCGACGGGCGAAAAACAGGCGGACTGCCTCGGCGCCTATCTTAAGGATACACATTTTGATAAAATATATTCGAGTCACCTGACCCGTGCCGTGCAGACAGCCGCGGCGGTGGCAAAGCATCAGCCGGGAAAACCCGAAATTACCGTTATACCGGATTTCTGCGAGACGGGAACACCTGCGGATTTTGAAGCAAATACCGAGCTTCACAAACCGATTTACCCGAACATAAGATATGTCGGCACAAAAATCAGCGACAGAACCGAAATCGATTCGGCACGACTTCAAAAAGCCCTCGACAAATATATAATCCTGCCGGCAATAACAAATACAACGGAAATTGAAATCAAGAACGGCAAAGAACGCAAGAAGAATCCCGAAAAAATTCTTATTGCGACACACGGCTGTGCCATTGCCATTTTATTGGGTGCGCTTGTCAATTTCAGATTTGATGTGAATATGAATGTGGTTCAGCACAACACATGCATGAATAAAGTGGAAATATTCCTTCAGGACGGCATTCCGCGCAAAAGATTTCTGAGATACAACGATATTTCTCACCTTCCCGATGAACTGCGGCTTGAAGGTCAGTTCTGACCATTCTCTTTTGTTCCCACTTTAAAAAAATAACGGCGGCTCACTTAATCGGTGGGTCGTCGTTTTATAAATTCACAAAAAAATAACAACCTTCTTTCGAAGATTGCTATCTGAATGGCAGAGGAATAGGGATTCGAACCCCAACAGGCAGAGTCAGAGTCTGCAGTGCTAACCGTTACACTATTCCTCTATGCCGATATGCGTTCCGCAAGGAACGGTTGATATTATATAATGGATTTAGCCTTTTGTCAATAGTAATTTCTTAAATTTTGTGAAAAAACCGAAAAAACAGTTGCAATTTTTCATACCGCATATTATAATAAACGAGCAACAGGCCGGTGTGTTGGAATTGGCAGACGAGGCGGACTCAAAATCCGTTGGGCTAACACCCGTGCGGGTTCGACCCCCGCCACCGGCACCAGAAAAAAGCGTCCCACGGGACGCTTTTTTCAATGATATCCGTTCCTTTCAGGCGGATGATATATCTTCGATATGATATCGCACTTCGTGCG
>CAVFPQ010000076.1:0-8471 GCA_963624415.1 Acutalibacteraceae bacterium
AATAGAACCGTGGGGTGTTTTTATGTAATTATACAAATTTAGCGGCAGAGCGGAAAACAATCGGCAATCAGCAATTAGCGATGTCGGAAGTCCTGCGGACTTGGATTTATAAGCTATGCCTCTTGCGAAGCTTCACTGACCGACCACTGAATACTGAATACTGACCAATCAGGAAAGCACATTCGGCTGTTTGTTTTTCTGTGCGGCGTTGGCGGGATTTTTGACGGGATTAGCATTTTTTCTGCTGTTCTGCTCTTCTTTTGACACGGCGACAATGCCTTTGAGAATGTCAATGGCGACCTTTGAGGGAATGTTGGCATCAATGTGTTTTTTAAGCTTGAACGGAAGTCCGATATCGTTTCCGCTTGCCTTCATTTCGTTCATATACTTTTGGAAGCTGTCTCCATTTATGATCAGCTCGGCGGCGTCATCGGCTTTGCCTGCTTTAACAAGAGTATCGAACGGTCTGTTAATGTTCAGCTCGCCTTCCGTCTTTATAAGCTCACGAAGCGCCATACCTGCGAGTGCTTTCATGGCATAATCGGCACGGTCTTTGTCATGCATGGAGTTTCGTGATTCGGTTTTGTTCGTTTCAATGAAATCATCAAGATATTCATTTGCGTGTCTTGCATCATATTTGGGTTCAAACTCGCCTTTATGCTCCTGTGCGTACTCGTTGAGAGCGATACAGAAATTTTTGCCGGAAGAAAGAATTTCGGCTTCTTTTTCCGCTTCTTTTCTGTAATGCTCTTCACGAATGTTTTCACGCCTTGCCTGCTCGTCATTCATCAGGGAACGTTCAAAAGCGGACATATCCTTTAAGAGTTCATCGTTAATGACTTCGGGAGGATTGCTCTCTATCTGCGCTTTTTGTTCGAGAGTCTTGTTGTGTTCCTCAATCAATCTGAGCATTTCAAGCTCTTTATCGGCAAAACTGTCAAAAGTCTGTGCAAATTCATAACGATATTTCTGATACTCTGTTTTGAGCGAATTTTTGTCCTTATGGGAAATATAATCCTGTGTGGCGTTCTTGACTTCACTCAGCTTGTCTTTGAATGCTTTAATCTGCTCGGGTGTGGGGTTGTCATCAAAACGAATGGCTGACAGCTCCTCAAGCCTTCTTTGCATAGTACGGTATCTGGCGGAGCTTCTGCCCCACTTGTCATGACGGGTGCTCATGGCGCCAAGCTCGGCAAGCTTTTCCCTTAAATCATTCGTTATCATCTTGCCGGGGACCTTGTCGTTAATTCTGACTTCAAGTCCTTTTTCAAGAGACACAGACTCAACACAGAGAATAACCGTTCTGCCCTTGCCGTTAGTATAAGCAAACATCGGAAAATCGGGATCTAAACTTTTTGAATTTCTGAGAGCATACTGCGGAAGGGAATTTTCCACACTGTCGAAGGTCAGCTGTGTCAAAATTATGGCATCATCATAAAAGTTGCTCATGCAGGGCTTTACATCCTTGGGTGTAAGCTCTATAACCTTGCCTGAAATGTCTTTTACGGGTTCACCGTTCTCATAGATATATTTCTTGGTTGTATTATCGGAAACCGTTGCGGGTACTGCAATTCTGCGCATAAGGGGCTTTTTGTTTTTATCGAGCATGACATTGCCGTTTTTATCGAGAATTTCTTCGGTTTTCCATCTTAATACGGGCTTGCCTTCGTCATCGAGAATCGGAATGTTTTTTGACGCAACAGCACATCTTGCGCTTGACATTATCAGCTCGCCCGGTTCAACCATGGAATATATGGGGTTTGTCTGAAGCATAGAGAAGGCGTATATGGGATTTGTCTGAAGCATAGAGAAGGCGATATCATCGGTGCTTGAAAATTTCTGCCACTTTTCTCCGATGCTATCAAGCTCTTTATTGTCCCCCTGAAGCCCCGCATTTTTGAGATAGCGAATAAGCCCTGTGCCGTCAAACATCATAATGTTCGCAGGAGTTATAAGCTTGTCGTATGCCGCTTCAAGTCCGCCCTCTTCCCGCTCGGCACTGCCGTCAAGGATAGAGTTTGTAATCTGACGCATTTCTTTTGCTTTGCCCTCAAAATCGTTTTCTTTGCCGACAAAATTATTTACAAGCTCGTTTGCGATATCGAAAAGATATTTTACTCCGTATTCAAGCTCTTCATTCGCCGCTTTTTCGGCATTTTCGGGAGTGTATTCATAATCGTTTATATATGCGTTTTTGCGTATTTCAAGAAACTTTTCCTTTGCGTTATTTGCAGGTCTGCCCTGACTCAGAGCCGCCAGAGCAACCACTTTTTCGTTATGCATCCGGCGTTTTTTGTCGTCGGGTTCGTCGGACGGGAGCTTGATAAGATGCTCCATCCAGCGTTCTTCGTTTACACCGGAATTATTACCGTAGAGATCTATGGCGATTTTATGGAATTCAACAGTTCGTGTCGCGTGCTTTTCGAGCGCCTTCAGCATTGCCTCACGGCATTTTTTGGAGTACTCAAGTCGTTTTGCAACCTCTTCGGGCTTACCCTTAAATTTGGGTGTTACGTTCCCAAACTGAGGATTATGTTCAGACAGTCTGTCCCAAAATTCGGAGAGACTTTTGTCGGTGTCGTTCAGGTCAGGCTCTTCGTGTGTCAGCTGACTGCGAATTGCTTCTATTGCTTCCGAAACGGAAATGTGATTTTGCTCAGTGCTGTCATATACCGAAAGATTTGTGACCTGCTGTAATAAAGTATCATATAAGCCCATAAGACAATCTCCTTTGGCGATTTTTTTGTTTACATATATAATACAAATCAGATGTACTGTTTGTCTCAGATTATTTTTGTAAAACAACAAAAAAAATAATACCACACACCGGCATAAAATTCAATGTGAACAAAACACAAAACTTATTTTTTCAGAATTTATTATACCGACGGTTATCGGATACAGCTTGCCGAACGCTTTTTCACTGCCGTTTGGCGAGCGACAAAAGCGGCAGGGAAAGCTCTGTGCATCCCCTGCCGTTCTTATTCAGTATGAAGTTTATGCCTGAGGAGCTTTTCCCGCGGCTTTTTTCGGTGCTTCGGCTTTTATGGCCTCAACCTTTTTGGGCGCGTTCTGCTTTGCTTCATTCTTTGCCTGCTGTTCGACGGCAAGTGTTTTTACCATATCAAGGGCGACCTTCTGAGGCTCTTTATTGTTAAGAAGCTTTTCGAAGTTTTCTCTTGAAACACTGCCGTTTGCGCCTGCGAATTTGCCGAGCATATCGTTAAATGCCTTTGAATTGTTGATTTTCTTCTTGATGTCGGCCGCGCCGTCATGATTATCAATCAGAATACTCTCGGCTTTTCCGATGCCCTGAGCACCCGTCTTGGAGCGTTCAATCTGAATTATGCTGTGGATAACACAGGCTCTTAAAATGTCGTGCGCGGAATCGGCATTGACGGCGGCACTTTTTTCACCGTTCAGAATGCATTCGTTAATCGGCTTGACAATTTCTTTATCCGCAAAATCCGCAAGTGCGTTTTCGTATTGATCCGGCTCTTTGCCGCGCATGGGTTTTACGGAGTCAACATACTGTGCCTGTGCCATCTGACCGGCAACGGTTATATTCTGACTCTTGTATATGTCAAAAGAAACCTTTTCGGCGATATCGTGAGCATCAAAGCTGTTAATGAAGTTCTCAAGCTCCGCACCTTTCAGATGCTTGTTGAAAGTGATTTTATTGCGGTTTTGAACAACGCCCTTAATCATATCTTTGCCGGTTAAAGAGGCGGTTATATTTCTGCCGAAATTGATTATTTCCGCGGCGGACATTTTGCCGACAGCCTCGGCAATCGGTCCGGTCTTGTCGGATTTGAGTATACCCTGCTCCTTCATAACAAGCTCCGACAATACCATAGTGCCGACTGTCTGCGCATAGGCTTCGGTTGCGACAATGTTATCTGCACTGAATTTTTCGTCTGAACCGTTAAGCGAGTTTAATGTCGTTTTGATATAATCTGCACAGCCATTCAGATTTGCGGGCAATTTAACCTTTGCATAGAAATTTTCCATGCGGTTCGCAAGCCACTGAAGAGGATTGTCCATACGGGCATTGCGATCTTCCTTGCGTGCCTGATCGAGCATCTGTTTTTCTTTAAGCTGTTTGTCGGTTTTAAGCAATTTGGCGATTTGGGCAGGTGTTTTTTCTGAGATCTTTGCGGCGTTCATCTGCTCTATACGCTGAAGCATCTCAAGTCTGCCCTCAGCAAAGGCCTTAAGCATTCTGCCGGCTTTCATATGACGCTGAGTCCACTTGTTTCCGCCGTTTGCGGGCTTTGTAGCAAGATATGTATTTGATGCATCCAGAAGTTTGCGATAGTATGTATATGAATTGCGGTAGTCACCGGGCTTGGTGATATTGCCGTAACGCTTTGCCTCTTCAAAGGCATTTTTCATATTCTTGAATACTTTTGAACTGCTGTGATACCAGGGGTCAAGCTCTTTGAGTTCTTTTGTAATGCTTCTGTTTGCGGAGTCAAATCCGTCGGTGAACAATTTTTCGGGCGACTGTGCGACAACAATGTGTCCGTCTTTATACTGAAAAGGAACACGCCTTCCGTACTGCTCGGCAACAAATGTTTTTCCGGACTTAAAATAAATTGCGGCATCTTCCGTTGACAATGCTTTGAACTTATAACCGCACTCATCTCTTTTTGCCTCAAGCTCGATTTTGAGATCCTTCATATTAAAGCCGTAAGCCAGAAGCTCCTTTTCGAGCTTTGCGGTATTTTTAAGAGACTGTCTGAACGCTGCATCTGCCAGAAATACATCCACTACATCGTTTCCGTAAACGATCTTAGCATAATCATCAAAGTGCTCGGGATCATGCGCCCTCTTGTTGTCGTTGTCCTCTTTTTCCGCCAGTTCTTCATATCTGGCAACTTCATTGTCGTCATACGCTTCACCGGAATTGACCACAGAATCAATAGCATAATCATCTATAATTTCCGTGTCTAAGTACTCATAGGCAGGGTTGCCAATCATACGCATTTTCTGAAGGCCGTCGGTAATAACAGAGCTTCTCTCTCTGAGTTCATTAAAACGCTCTTTTTCCTCAGGTGTCAGATCATAAAGCTCAGGAGCAAATTCGGCGAACTCATTTGCATCGGCGGCGACATGAACAGCACGCTCCAGTATAAAATAATTCTTTGCAAGCTGCTCAGGCGACAGATTTTCATCGGTAAGCGCGTCAATTTCAGAAGGAATATCTTCAACCTCAAGCAGACTGTCCATAACAACCTTTTTGCGTCTTTCGCGAATTATTCCGTCTGCCTGTTCATCGGTCAGCTCGGGATTGTCCCTGCGAAGCTCTTCATAAAGCAGTTTTGTATTTCTTGCTTTATTCTGCGGCTCTTTATCAAAAAGTTTAACAATCTCGGCATTGTAATCGGCAACTTCCGCTTTTTGTTCATCGGTCATGCCGGGAGTCTCCGTGCGGAAAAGACGCTGAAGAGTCCTGGGAACAACGGTGTTTATTTCATATCCCGCCGTTTTGGACTGTATCTGCTTTTCTTCGGTGCCGTTGAAGATAATGCCATCAAGAACCGCATCGCTTTTTCTGCGGCGTTCGGCAGCTTCTTCGGGAGAAAATCTCTTCATAGGCTGAGGATTTTCTATATCTTTACGGGGATATCTCTCGATAAGATCAATAATATCATTGGGTTTGGCAGGTGACTCAAAAACCGTCTGAACGTAAAATTTGATTTTCTGACGAACCTCTTCGGTGCTCAATTCAGGTGATGCCTTCGTCATGTTGTCATAAAAGAACCTGCAAAATTCAAATATATCCATAAGTACACTCCTTTTTTCAGTCTTATTTTCTTCTTACATCTATTATACACCACAGATATAGGAATTGTCTCACTTTTTTTGATATTTTTTTAATTGTTTTAAGGCAAAAAAAGACACCGAGCCCGGATTGTGCGGCTTCGCAAAAGGTGGGCTGTTAAGACGCATGACTTTAGCCGTACCGGCAGGCTAAGCCGCCCGGCAGTGCACCTGTCTGTTCGGACGGTTTTTTTCTGATATGCCGAGCTCAAGACCGAACAGACAGGCGCCACTTTGGGCGGCTGCCTACGGCTTCGCAGCCATCGGTGCATTGCTCGCCGTAATACGCTTACGCTTCTTACGGCAGGGGCGCCGGCTCGCTATCCTCGCCGGCGTGCCGCTCGTCGCGGGCTTACGCCGCTCCTCGCGGCTGTGCCCTCGCCTTCGGCTCGGGCATTCGCTCGCTTCGCTCGCATTAGCTCGCTTCGCTCGCCTCCGGCTCGTCGCTTCGCTCCTCGCCCCACAACATCCGTTCTTAAAAACAATTACCGTTTATTTCACATATTCGGCTACATTCTTATC
The DNA here is from genome assembly GCA_963624415.1 of Acutalibacteraceae bacterium. Taxonomy (GTDB): domain Bacteria; phylum Bacillota; class Clostridia; order Oscillospirales; family Acutalibacteraceae; genus RUG806. The sequence goes on from CAVFPQ010000076.1 coordinate 6,349, forward strand.
ATAGTGTCCGCTGTCTGTAAAGCCCTTGTCCGTATTAAGGCACTCGCCCCATTTTCTCGCTATTTCTTCGTATGAATCGGTCTTTATTCTCGCGCGTTCAAAACCGTCTTTTGCACCGTACAGGCACCAGTCGGAGCTCCACATACCGTGCCCCGAGGCTTTATACGTCCAGAGCATCCAGCTGTAATTAAGATTTTTCATCGTCTTGAAACAGCTTGACCACGTTGTTGTGCCGAGAGGATAGAACTCGCCCATCATTAGCGGCGTATTGAAATAATAGAGCTTTGTAAGCAGAACAAACAGAACAAATATAAAATCGGATTTCTGATAGAAATGAACCTGATATACCACGTTTTCGAAGCCGATAAGCTCTTTATGCGGAACGGCAAACGCTGTCCAGATGCACTCAACGGTTATAATATGGTCACTGTCAACCGCACGAACGGTGTTGTAAAGTCTGATATATTCGTTTGTATTGTTCTTTCTCCTTGTGACTTCGCCGTAATCGCAGTCGCATGAAGGTTCATTAAGAAGGTCATACATGGCAACTGCCGGATTGCCGTTAAAACGAGTGGCAATAGCAGTCCACAGTTCATCGGTAAGTGTACGGAAAAATTCGCCCTCTTCCGAATCCTCATACAGACGGCAGCTGTCGCCCTTTCCGCTGTGAGGCGCGTCACTCTGAAATCCGGGTGCGCCGTGCATATCGAGAATTACATACAGTCCACGCTCGGAGCATTCCTCAACAATCCAATCGAGATAGTGAAAATCCCACTCGCCGTCGCTGTTGAGAATTTTTGTGCCGTTGTCATCAGAATAGAAATTTCTGTACCAGAACGGAACACGAACACAGTTGAAGCCCTTTTCTACAATGACATCAAGGTCATATTCGGTTATCCAGTTATCCTGATAAATGCTCATAAGATTATACGCCTTTTCGGTGCCGAAGCGTTCTATAAGCGTTTCGAGGATATCATAGTTGTCTTCAACCTGTTCATACGGAGAGAGCCAATCCTCCTGAACAAGCCACGAGCCGAGGTTAACTCCGTGCAGAACTACCTCTTCGCCCCTTTGGTTATAAATTTTGCTGCCCTTTGTAACAAGAAAATCTTCCTGCGTAAAAGGTGTACCCGTCGTGTGTGTACTCTCGGACGAGCCCGAGCAGTCGCCTATAACGCCGGCGCACGCCAAAGACGCCATCGGCACACACAGAGATATGCTCAACAGAACACTCAACACTTTTTTAATAAACATTTTCATGGTAAAACGCCTCCGAATACTATTCTAATACCGAAATTAAATAATGTCCATATTTCTTTTAAATCTTTTTGAGAAAATGGGGCGAGGAGCGAAGCGACGAGCCGAAGGCACGAGCCGCAGGCGAGTGCATAAGGCGAGCGACCGCAAGGGAGCGAGCGTAAGCCGAGGAATGAGCGACCGCCGATAGGCGGGAGCGAATGACGAGGCTTCGGGGCGAGGAGCTTGCGATAGCAAGCGACGAGCAAAGGCACGAGCGACCGCAAGGGAGCGAGTGCATACGCCGACGACGAGCAACGCGAGGAGGAGGCGTACGGCGACGAGGAGGCGGCACTGCCAAAAGGCAAAACGCCGACGAGGAGCAATGCCCGAAGCGAGCCGAATTTGTTCTGCTGTTTCGACAGCGGAACAAATGAAGGCGAACGGAGGGCTGCCGTGAGGCGGCGGCACCTGTCTGTCCGGAAATGAAATCTGTATTTTTCGACAAGTCAACCGAAAGGGCAGACAGGTGTCCCACCGAGCGGCACGTGCCCGCCGGTACGGCAAGTCCGGCAGCACCGAACAAGCCCAAATTCTGCGAAGCCGTTCAGTCAATGCCGCCGAACCGATTAAATTTATAATTTCAGGGAAACACATATCCCACCGACAACAAAAGTCCGCCATTATGGTCAATATCCGCAATTGCCGATTGTCAATTTTCACTCAAAAAATATATTCACCGGAAAATACTGCATACATCTTTTGTTCCGATTAAGAATAATTCTTTCTGAAATTTTATATTCTGCGAATCCTTATAAATCCAAATCCGCAGAACTTCCGAAATTGCTAATTGTATCAAATCCGCAGGACTTCCGAAATTCTGCATT
>CAVFPQ010000076.1:8488-11282 GCA_963624415.1 Acutalibacteraceae bacterium
AAAAAAGGGCATATACCGTCATCACGACCGCATACACCCTTGTACCGTTTTAATATTATTCTATGGGATTTATATTCTGCGAAGCCTTATAAATCCGATCCGCAGGACATTATTTTCCCGTCTGAGCGAAAATCACAATCTCCTGAACCTTCTGCAGAATGAGATAAATAAAATCCCATGCCTTCTGAAGGAACTTCGGAAGCCACTTTGAGTAAGCGAAAAGTCCCGAAAGAGCCTTTGTGAAGAAATTCTTTTCAGCCGCAACGTCATCCTTCCATACTTCGACATCACAGTTTTCTTCTGTCATCTTTGTATATGTCGACTCATAATAGCCGTCCCACTGATTTTTGATAAAGTTGCCGTTATCGTCCTTTGTGGGAATGTTGAGTACATACTGACCGACATCAAAATCATCTATTGTAAGCTGTCTGTCGGCGGTTGTTACGGTATATGTAACCTGACACTCAAAATCCGTCCAGTCGGAGTGAGTAGCACCCTTTACAAACCATGTGCAGTCGGGCCAGAAGCATGTGGAAGCATCAATCTGCTTGTCGGGGGAAATGTACTTGTCAAGTCCCGCCTCGGTCTGCTTCTGAATATATTCATCCGAAAGGGTATCGAGAATTGTGCTTGTTGTGGCACCGAATGAAGCCTTGTTTACGGACGCAATCTGATCGCCGACAAGGTTCATGGATTCACAGGTGGGAATCATCTGCACGCCGTATTTTGCGACAACACAGACCTTGCATCCGGAATCTTTAATCTGCCGAAGCAGATCGGGGATACGCTGACGAACTTTTGCATCGTAATTGTCAAGCTTTTCGATAAGTCCGGCATACTCTGTGCGAAGTGTGCTGCCCTCTTCACCGAAAACATAGTTGAGCGCATCCTGATAATCCTCAGCCGTTACACAGCCCCAATAGCAGGGACAGCCATAGAACGTTGATCTCGCAATAGCAGATACAACACCCTGCGCAATTTCTTTATACAGAGTCTCTTTTATGACATCCTTGGCGGCATCGACAACACCGCATTTTACGAGCATGTTTATGGTATCCTCAAGGAACTCATCCATATCACCGAACAAACCGTAATACTGAAGGTCCTCAATAAGTCTGAGAGCCGCCTTGCCGTCAACGGTAAATTTGCCGCAAATGGCTTCACTCATAGGCTCTGAACCGCCAACCGTGCCGCCGTCAAAGGCAACACCGTAAAGATCGTCGGTGCCGTATTTCGAGATATACGCAAGCAGAACCTGTGTACCAATGCATCTTGAGACAACGGAAACTTTTTCGGCGCCCGTTACAGCCTTAACTTTTTGAATATGTTCATTAAACTGATCGGCTATCTCAAGCGGATCAAGACGCCAGTCATAGGCGAATTTGTAATCATCAAGTTCATACCAACCTCTTGTTTGCTTTCTGTCAATCGTGAGGTTACGCGCTACGAGATCTTTCTGATACTGCGGAATATCCGTTCCGTTTGTTACGTTGCCGTTTTTGTCAAGCTGAATGCCCTCAAACATTTCGGACATCTCATTGTATACGACATCGTAATAATTTGAATAATCGCCGGTTTTGTAGCCGTCGACAAGAGCCGAGATAATGTTCTTTGCCGAACCGCCGACATCGGAATCACTGTCGCCGCCGGAGAAGATTTTTGTTATCTCCTTGAATCTGAAAACATTGTTGCCGTTGGTGTCCTGTATGTATTCACCGTCGCCGGAAATACGTACAACGGGAATCTGACTGCCTGTGGAACTAAGCTCTACCCCACCCGCAAGGCTCGTGACACACATCATCGAAACACACGGAATGAGAAGACAGATTGAAAGTAAAACGGATATAATCTTTTTCACTTATAATACCCTCCTCGAATTTATAGATATACAATGTATATTATAGCAAAACTTCAGGCACAAATCAACTATTGAAGATACTATGTCTATTAAATATCTGTTAACAATCGGTACATACTTCGCAATAATTTTGCAACAATTATTCTTCTGTATATTCTACAAGAGAATTTTGTCATTCCCGACTGTTTCCCCTTTTCTCCCGAAGTTGTCTTTTCTGTTCGAGCATTATGACAATCCGCTGTCTGTTATATCTCTGAATCATTACAAATATAAGGTCATATCCTGCGGCTAAAACGGAAGTCACAATAAAAACAGGGAACGCACCGAACTTGAATCCGGCAAAAATCGGCATAAAGCTCAACAGCGCATTTATTTCGTGTACAATCTCTGACTGACACATAACACCGGCTATCTCTTCCCAACTGTGTTTTCTCGGGTCATATAAATCCGGGTTAAAAGTAGGCATTTTGCCCTTGTGCTTCTGAAGCTTTATTTTCTTATAGAACATCATTTCACGAGTGCCGACACGATATCTTTTCTTATTAAAATCCGCCGTGTTTCGCATTATCCTATTTACAAGAGCCGATACCGAAAGACGCATAATCAGGTGATAGGCAATCGTACCGAATGTTATGGACAGCGTAAGAAACACACCGATTTTCGAAACACAATACAAAACCGCCGCAATAATCGTCAGCCCCAATGCCGCAACTGCCGCAATCTTAAATCTCTTTGCCATAACCCACCTCTTACCGAAAAACCGCAGGGCTTAGCCACGTGCCGATAAGGAAGTATTGTTTCAAAACAAAGACAAATCATTGACTTAATATAAAATAAAGCAATTATTGAGGCTATTTACTTTTGTTAAATTCTTGTTTTGAAATGCAATGCAGTTTCGTAGCCAAGAAAAATTTTTCATATCGAAGCCCGGAAATG
>CAVFPQ010000077.1:0-11126 GCA_963624415.1 Acutalibacteraceae bacterium
TCATCATCGACCTTGTCACATTTATCATCTAAGTGCATATGACCATGTTCAAAATTTTTAATTGTAACGTAGTAGTTTTCTCCGCCCGTATTAAGAGTAAAATTATCTCTTGGATTCAAGCCAGTAGCTATTCTTTCAATACAATCTTCTAACTTACGCTGTTCCCAAGCGTCCGAGAATCCTTTGAAGCGAATTGCGGGGGCTTCTGTTATTTTCGTCATTCTGCACTACCTCCCAGCAATTTCTTTAACTCACTAAGTCCCAGCATATCGTACTCGTTACCCTCAAGGTCATCGATCATTCCTGAAAGTGTTGCTTCGGTTTCACTGATCTGCTGTTCGACCTCGAAGAAAGTTGTAGCATACTTGTTCTGAAGTGCCTGGATTTTGCCCACCAAGCTGTCGATAACGGTGTCAGGCAGTTTGTGAATGCTCTCAATGAGAGGAGCAATCCACTTCTTTTCAAGCAAATCCAAAGCCTGCTCATCGCTCAGGGTTTCAATCGTAGCCTTTGTTTTTGCCTGCAACGCAGCACTCTTTGCCTTGATCTGCGTCTTGATTTCTTTTTCACTCTTGACCAAAGACTCAACCTTTTCTAAGAGTATGCGAAGCGCAATGCTTTCAGGAGAATGATCTTTCTTCAGTTCCTTAATCTTTTTGGATACTTCTTTCGGAACGAAAGCATCGCCTTCCTCGGTGAGAATATCGTTGCAGCTCTCTTTGTCCTCCTCTGTCATTTCATCAAGGATAGACTCATACTCAGAAGGGATCTCCGCCAAACGGCTTTCCAAACCGTGAAGCTCGTCCGTTTCTGTGGAGAGCAAAGTCGCCTGTACCAACTCAAACGGAATAATGTGACCTACCCAGCCTTCTTGAACCTCCTGCTCTTTACCGTCCTTTTTCTTGATGACAAGGTTCGGATCGACCTTTTTGGTTGCGGAAAAGCCTTCGGTCTGCAAAACCTCAAGATCAATAGAAATGCCGGTCCAATCGTCATCAAGCAGTTGGAACGCCGCATATTTGTCGATAAGCGGAATATCTTTCAGCCGCTCAAAAATATCAGCGCTCAGAATGGTTTCAGCCTTAGAGATTTCGACGCTTTCAATCCGGTCAATAAGCTCTTCTTTCAGAAACGCCGGGAAAGCAGCAAAGGCGGCATTAAAAGCATCCTCAAACCCGACCACATCAGGGTGGCTCTTGATGGCGCTCTTAATGTCATTGACAGACACATTCACATAGGGGATGCCGCTCTCGGTAAACAACGCTTTTTTCAGTGCCGGGAACGCCGTCCAATATTCGCTCAACTCGTCAATTTCTGCCGTCGGGATACCGCCAAACATAGACGCATATACATCCCAGTGCTCGGCGGCTTCGGAAGAATCAACATAGCGAGGAATGTTCAGGTTATAATCATTGCTGCGGATTTCTTCACGACTGACGACTCGTGAAAACTTCGGAACGCTTTCACGCTTGATAAAGGTATCTGCTATGCGTTTAATATCGGACGCACGGAGCTTGTTATTTTTGCCCTCTTTGATAAAGCCCTTGGATGCGTCGATGATAAGAACATCGGTGTTCTCACGCTTTTGGCGCAGCACCATAATAATGGTGGGTATTCCCGTCCCGAAGAAGATATTTGCAGGCAGTCCGATAATGGCATCGATATGGTTATTTTCAATCAGGTTCTTTCTGATTTCACCTTCCTCACCGCCACGGAACAGCACGCCGTGGGGAAGAACGATTGTCATAATGCCGTCCGGCTTGATATGGAACAGATCGTGCAAGAGGAAAGCATAGTCGGCTTTTCCTTTGGGAGCAAGTCCAAAACGAGAATAACGAGGATCTCCCTCTTTATTGGACGGGTCCCAAGCCTGCGAATACGGCGGATTGGACACGACCGCATCCACATAGAGGGGATTATATGTATTCACCGGATCATTTTCGTCAAAGTACGGCCAATCCTCCTCAAGAGTATCGCCGTTACGAGTGACGATATTGTCCGGTTTAATGCCACGCATAACCAAATTCATTCGGGTCAGGTTGTAGGTGTTCTCCTTCAATTCCTGAGCGTAGTATTTGATATTGTTGTCATCGGTCATATACTTGGCAACGCTCTGACCGATATTGATAAGCAACGATCCTGAACCGCTTGTCGGGTCGTAGATTTTAATTTCACTTTTGCCCTTCAAGTGGCTTGCAACGATTTCAGACATCAGCAGAGATACCTCGTGCGGGGTGTAGAACTCGCCGGCTTTCTTTCCGGCATTTGCCGCAAAGTTGCTGATAAGATATTCATAGATGAAACCGAGAACATCATAGTCCTGCTTGCCGTCCATAGGAATGTCTTTGATTAGATTCAGCAGTCCGCCGATTGCTTTCGTTTGCGTTCCGGAGCTGTCGCCGAGTTTTGAAAGACCTGTTTGCAAAGTGTCGAATACCTTATCAAATACCTTCTTGTGTGTGTTGGAAATCAGTCGGCTGAACGCAGAAAGGGCATCACGGACATTTGAAACATCAAAGTCCTTGCCCATTGTAAGCCAAGTCGAAAACAAATCCTTATAAGCGATAAAATAGCCTATGTTCTCCTGAACCCACTTAACTGTTTCATTATCTTCTTCGGATACGGTTTTCAGAAGTTCATCGTCATAATCGTTCTCTTTCAAGAATTTGATTTCTTTATCGGAAAGATACTTGTAAAAAATAAAGCCGAGTATGTAGTCCTTATATTCATTCGCTTCGATTTTGGAACGCATTTGGTTTGCGGAAGCCCATATTTTCTGAGCAAGCTGTTGTTTGTTCATTATTTGCAACCGTCCTTTTTGTTTCTATCGTTTTTTTCGGGGATAAACTCCATAATATCGTCAGTTGTGCAATCTAACGCATCACAGATTTTGCCCAAAATCTCTGTGGTGACATCCTCGTCTCTGCTTAACTTATTGATTGCGTATTTTGTAAGTCCTGCGACCTCCTGCAAATCTTTCTTTTTCATATCACGATCAAGCAGGATATGCCATAGTTTTTTGTAGCTTACTGCCATAATATCATTCCTTTCTCTCAACCTGCGAGTAGGTATTAATTATTTTATAACATATAATTCCGAAATTTCAACGAAAATTCCTGATATTTCGGACTTTGTTTCTGTTTCTCGGTCTCGATTGAACTCAGATGTAATCAATTTGCTTTGGAACAGCGTAAGCACGGTGGTATCAGTAAAGCTCATTTTTTATTAATTCTTATAAAATTCTTCTTTTTGTATTGCAATATTCTATGCATTATGCTAAAATATTTACGAGATTATTTTGAGAGTGGGGAGATAATATGGCAAAATGCCCCAAGTGCGGACATCATCTGCACATATACAACATAAGTCAGTTCTGTCCCGAGTGCGGCGTAAATATGCGATATGTCGATTTTGAGGAAAATTTTCTGCGTGAGGCAAAGCAGGCGGAGCTGTCGCATTCCGTTGTCAAAGTCAGATTCGCGAGGGTAAAGGCGGCGTTAATCGGCGGCCGTCTGCAAATTCTGCGCCTTGTTCTGTGTATTCTGCCGCTTTTAAGTCTGCTTATTCCGAGCGGGGCGGCGACTGTTACACTGCCGTACTGTGCCGACAGTGTCAGCTTCAGCGCTTTAGGGCTTTATTCGATTTTTACAAACGGCGTTTTCGGCTACATAAACACAATGACCTCTTCCGAGCTGCTCGGCAGGGGATTTTCGCTTTTACGCACGGCTGTATTCGTTTACTGCGTGCCGGCGGTTTTTGCCGTTCTTATAATGCTTCTGACAATACTCTGTTTTCTGAGTATTAAGAATATGCAGAAAATAATTGCCGGTGTATCGTTTGTCGGTGTCGGATGCTCTGCCGCATCGCTTGTTTTTAATTTGATTCTGCCGGGCAAGCTGATTTCGTATACCGGTACGGCTATTCTTACGGCGTCCGGCGGTTTCGGTCTTATAGTGACGGCTCTTATGTTCGCACTTGTCGCCGTCGTGAATATTATTCTTGAAAGACGGGGGATTGAAGTTAAATACCCGGAGGGCAGTGTTGAACGGGCGGAGATTTACAGAAAAGTCAAAGCCGGGGAAGTAAGTCTCGATGACCTTCCTCAGCCCGTTGTGGAAACAGCCGAAACGAGAAAAATAGACGAAGAAATAGAAAAAGAAAATAATAAAATTGAAGGTGAAAGAGTATGAAAAAGAAAATTGACAGATCCCGAATTATTCTTATTTTTGTAATTGTCTTTCTGTGTGCCGTTTTCGCAGTCGGATTTGCGTGGGGGCTGTCCGGTGTGCTGGCAATGGAGGGTGCGTATCCGCCTGCCGAAAATGAAGCAAGTGTGATTGATATTCCGGATAACGCACAAAAGGCCGTCGAATGTCTTGAAACTTCCTTTGCGAAAGTGAAAAACAGTGATTCGGGTTTTGATATTGATCGTACATATGCAGTACCCGAAAGCAGTATTGTTACAGACGGTTCTGCTGTGATGAATGAGTCGGCGAGGCGTATTCTTCCCAAGCTTGCCGAGTCGCTTAACTATGCGCATATGTCGGTAGACATGGGGAATAATGAGTCGGTTCTCGGTTTCGTGACAAATCCCGAACTGAAAACGGACGAGGTAACGGACTTTTACAGCGGAAATATATCATATGCCTGTTCCGAGTGCGGTACGGCACTGTCATATTACGCAGAAAAATGCCCGAACTGCGGAAATGAAAAAACCGAAACCGCTGCCGATTCATACATTTATTATATCTGTCCGTCTTGCGGTGAGGAACGGGACACTCCTGCCGACAGCTGTGAAAAATGCGGAAGCACGCAGAGCTATTCCGAAAAATACGGCGATGAATATAATCTGACGTTTGAAGTAAAAAATGATGACGATGCACTTCTGTACAGATTATTTAAGAACAATACAGATGAAAGAATAATCGAAACCGTAAACACCGAGACGGAAAAAACAGACTTCGCCATGAGCATAAAAAGCATAAACACACAGTGCCGAAAGGCGTATGTGAGCTACGGTATAAACAGACTTACGGCTAATATCTCGTATATTAAATTTGTACGCCAAAGTGATGTTACTCTCGTTGTTTCGTTTGACGGTGAGCTTGAGTCCCTCGGCGAAAAGACGGTGTCATTTGTTATCATCGAAGAATATAAGGCAGCATTTAAATGGGCGGCAATCGAACTGAGCGATACCGAGATTGCGGTTGAGCCGAAGGGCAGCGGCAATCTTTTGGCGACACTCACGTGCAATGATGCGACAAAATGTGAAGTGAAATGGACTTCATCGGATGAGAATATTCTGACTGTCGACAGCGAGGGTTACTATAAAGCCGGCAAGACACAGGGCAGTGCGGTTATAACAGCAAGCTTTGTTTTTAACGGAAAGACATATACCGATTCGTGTGTTGTGAATGTCCGTTACAGTGTTGAGTCATCAAAAATGAGCAAACGGAAGCTTACGCTGAAGGTCGGGGAGTCCGAAAAGCTGAGCGTTAAAATTTCTCCGTCAAATGCCACAATCAAAACAGTAAAATGGTATTCGACAGATGAAAATATAGTGTCGGCGGATGACGAGGGCAACATAAAAGCCCTGTCAAAGGGAACGGCAACAGTGTACACGCTGACGGATGACGGCTATTATAAATCTTCGTGCGAGGTGAGCGTGGAGTGAGCGAATCGAAAAACCGGACAAAGAGCTTTGTAGAAGGCGTATTTTCGGCAGAGGAAAACTCCGCGGCCTCCATAAAAAGCGAACACCTCGGAAAATACAGCGCTCTTGCCGTTAAAATGTTCCACACCGGTGTGCTGACACCTAAAGAAATGATGTGGCCGGCAATAGGGCAGTTTGCCGCGAAAATGCTTATAGGGCTCAACACGTATCAGAATCTTTATTTTATAAACGTCCTCAAAATCGACATGACGTATGTGACACTGATATTAACACTTATCGGCATATACGATGTGCTTAACAATCCCTTAATGGGCATTGCTTACGACAGAACAAGAACCCGCTGGGGCAAGGCACGGCCGTATATTTTCGGTGCGGCAATTCCGTATTTTCTGTCAAACGCCGTGCTGTTTTCCGGTGCGATGTTTTTTGGCGACCGAGCCGGAAATGACCCCAGAAAGATAATTTTCTTGTTCGTCATGCTGTTTATACGGGAGACTGTTTCGACAATTTATACAATCCCCCGTGACAATCTTGTGACACTTCAGACGGCAAACCCCGGCGACAGAATAGCCGTCGGACTTTTGCAGCAGTATGTAGGTGAAGCCGGTTCTCAGCTGATTTATTTTATTTTCCCGCCGCTTATGGAGCTGAACAACAAGGGGTATGTCAACATCCCGATGCCGGTTGTTTTCTTTATTCTGTCTGTGATTACTTGTTCCGTCGGTGCTCTCGGCAATATAGGTATGGCGGTCGGATGCAGGGAGCGAATTGCCCTTCAGCCGAAGCCCGCGCCGATTATGAAATCGCTTTTCTACATTCTCAAGAATAAATACGCTCTCAGAAACTTCATTGCGGAGTTTGCTTTGGGACTTTGGAGCAACGGCGGCTATTCGTGGGATGTTGTAACTCAGCAGGAAATTTTCGGCGGCTCGATTCCGACTATGATTGCGTATCTGCCGTATAACACGCTTGATTATCTGAGCATCGGACTTATCCCGAAATTCCGTAAGCTTTTCAAAAACAACAATCGCCGTGCCGTAATTGCACTCAGATGCTGGGATTTTGTAAGCTGCATTTGTATGGTGCTTATCGGCGACAGATTTATTGATAAAAAGTGGATAATGGTGGGGCTGTACGGTCTGTTCGGCGGACTTAACGCACTCAATAACGGTCCGTCAAACGTATTTGAAGCAGAGCTTAAAAGAGAAGTTAACGACTATACCGAATATGTGACCGGTGAACGCCCCGACGGCACAATAGGACTGATAACGGGACTGCTTACCAAAATCACGGCTCCGATTAACGCTCTGCTGACAATTAAGCTTTTTAAGTGGTCGGGATATGATTCGACATTGCCCATGCTGCCGTGGTCACAGGGGAACAGAAATGTGTATAAGAGAGTGTTCTTTCTGTTCTACGGCATGACAGCCTTCCCGAATATCATTTCGATGATTCCGTATCTTTTCTATGACCTTGAGGGCGAGAAAAGAGAAAAAATGTATATTGCACTCAACGAACGCCGTGCCCTGCTTGCCAAAGAGCAGGCCGTCAGCGATGACCTGAAGGAAATAATCGAATCATTTGAAGAGGACGAAAAATAACATTTGTCCGGATTTTGTGAAAAAGTCTGAATTATTCACTCATATTTTGTGAAAATGTAATTGAAATTCGCTCATGAAATGCGTAAAAATACAATTGTGACATTTTTTCGGATGTGAATGACAATGTACATGAAAAGAAAAACCACCCCGACAGAGATTCTGCCGGGGTGTGATTGTCAGGATTGAATATTACTCAACGTAATTTTTTGCCTTTTCGAATTCGTCCTCGAGTTCTTTTGAAGGCTTTTCGGTGAGGAGTGATACGACAACGATAAAGATTGAGGATATGATAAACGCGGGCATAAGCTCATAGATTCCGAAGACACCGCCGAGGGGCTTCAAGAGGAGCTTCCATACAAAGACCATAACGCCGCCCGAAACCATACCGGCGATTGCGCCCGGTCTGTTTGTACGCTTCCAGAAGAGCGAGAAAAGCATAATCGGTCCGAATGTCGCACCGAAGCCCGACCACGCAAACGAAACTATATCGAAAATGACACTGTCATCGTCCCATGCGATTGCCATTCCGATAACGGTAATGACAACGAGCATAATTCTCGAAACTCGCATGACCTGCTTGTCTGTGGCATTCTTTTTGATAATGCCTTCAAACAGGTTCTTTGATACAGCCGAAGCCGCAATAAGAAGATAGGAGTCGGACGAGCTGATTGTTGCCGCCAGAATACCTGCCATTACAACGCCCGCAAGAAGGGGATGGAACAGGAGCTTCGCAAGGTTTGCGAAAACGTTTTCCGCACCGCTCTTTGTGGCAAGGGCAATGTCCGTACCGAGAAGGTATCTGCCGAGAACACCGATAAACACGGCGCATGTAAGGGAAATGAGAACCCATACGGTAGCGATTCTGCGAGATCTTTTAAGCTCACTGCTTTTTCTGATAGCCATAAAGCGGAGAAGAACCTGAGGCATACCGAAGTATCCGAGACCCCATGAAGCTGTTGAGATAATGGTGAGGAAGCCGTAGGCTGAAGCATCGCCGAAGAGGGGAGAGCCGTTTGACGACAGCTGAACACCGGCTTCATCCACAATGGGTGTCGCCTGCTCAACGAGTGTAAGATAACCGGGTATGGCCTTTGCGTTATCTATAACAGCGCTGAGGCCGCCGGCATGAACAACGCCGCATACAAGCACACCGACAAGGGCGATAATCATGACGACTGCCTGCATGAAGTCCGATGCGCTCTCGGCAAGAAAGCCGCCGAGAATAGTATACAGCAGAACGAATGCCGCACCGACTATCATCATTGAGTGATAGGAATAGCCGAACAGCCCCGAGAACAGCTTGCCGCAGGTTACAAAGCAGCTTGCCGCATAAACCGTAAAGAAAATGAGAATGAATATAGCCGCAATTCCGAGAATGACCTTTTTCTTCTCGTGGAAGCGGTTGCTCAGAAAGTCCGGAACTGTAATTGCGTCACCGGAGACTATCGAATACGCACGAAGTCTTTTTGATACGATAAGCCAGTTTATGTATGTGCCGACGGCAAGACCGATTGCAGTCCATGCCGCATCCGCAATGCCGCACCAATAGGCGACACCGGGAAGTCCCATAAGAAGCCAGCCGCTCATGTCGGACGCTTCCGCACTCATTGCCGCAACCCACGGACCCAGAGAACGGCCGCCCAAAAAGTAGTTTTCGGAGTTCGCGTGAGAACGCCTTGCAAAGAATACACCTATGCCTATGACAATAAGCATATAAGCTACCATTGCTGTAAGGAGCTGAATTTTTTCACTGTCCATAAATTATTTCCTTCCGTTTTGGTATATAATTATCTAATCATATCATACAATGGATAATTATGCAATAATTTTTTGCAACAAAAAAATCCCGGCAAACTTTGCGAGCATTGCCGGGATATTATGTCTCTTTTCGGCTGTTACTTGGTCTTAAGCTTTTCTATGACTGTTTGAAACAGCACTTTGTACCATGCGAAGATTGATTTGAAGAATGCTTTTATTTTCTCGATGAAAGTTGAGGGGTGGTCGTATGATTCGTCCGCATCCCACAGGTTGCCTTTTTCACAGTTTTCGGCAGTCATCTTCTCCCATGTTTTGTCGGCATAATCGGCGACAATGAACTGTGAATACCCGAAATTGTCAACAGTAAACTGCGTTTCGGCATCCATAACACCCATAATAAGCTGTCTTTCCTGCGTCCAGTAGTCGCCGTGGTAGCAGTTTTTGATAAAGACCGTATAGTCGGGATAAAGACAGGTGGAGGCGTCAATCTTTTTGTCGGCGGAAATGTATTTGCCATTGCCTTCTGCCTCACGTGCGGCTATATATTCATCCGACAGTGTGTTATAGATTGTGGATGTTGTCGCACCGAAGGAGGAATTTGTAACCGAAACATAGTTGTCCGCCAGAATCGACTCGTCTTTTATACAGGGGACTATTGTCGTGCCGTACTTTGAGACAAGAATAATATTGGGTGTTGTGCCGTCCTCACGGGGCTGTTTTACCTTCGCCATAATATCGTATGTGTGCTTTTTGATTGTTTCGTTGTAATAAGTTATTTTCTCGATAAGCCCCGCATACTGCCGGCGTTTTTCGCTTCCTTCTTTGCCGAAGCAATAGTCGAGTGCATTGTCAAAATCATCAACCGTTACAAGCGCCCAGTAACAGGGATATGTCATAAGAGTGGAGGTCGCCAGTGCCTGAATTATACCATACTCGATTTTTTCGTAGACGGCGGCTCTTGTGACATCGTCAAGCGTATCAAGCACACCGGTGCTCTGAAGCATCTGAACGGTTGCCGTTATCAGGGGATGAACATCGGTGTTTCCGGAATATTTAAGCTCCTTCGCGAGCTTTACAAGACCGGCACCGTTAATTTTGAAGCTGCCGCTGAGCGCACCGCTGAGGAAGTCCGCACCGTTAGATGTAGCTACACCTATTCCGAGTCCCTTTATGCTTTCGGTGCCGTATTTGTTTATGTATGCGAGGACAACATTTGTGCCGAGACATTTGCTTTCAATTGAAACTCTTTTGCGGCCTGTTACTCTTTTTACATTCTCAATAAATGTATTGAGTATTTCCGCATTCTCGATGGGGTCAAGACGCCAGTCATACTCGAATTTGTATGTGCCCTCATCAAATTTGCCGTTTGCGTTGGTGATGTATGTGCTCTGCTTCCATGCGTTGCGGTTTTGCTGTTCTTGGCTTAATCCGCAGTCGGAGCCTTCGGGAACATTGCCGTTATAATCAAGGCGGACGGGCTCAAACATTTCCGTGATTTCCTTTTCGACGGCGGCGTAGTAATTGTCCCACTTGCCGAGCAGAATACCCTCAAGAATAAAGGGCTTTAGAATAGCTGCGGTTGTCTCAAGAACCTTGTCGGTTTTTGTCTGCCCGCTTTCGGTGTCGGCAGTCAGCAGATTACCGATGTCGTCAATACAGAAGACCTTTGAGTCATTGTCGTAATAAAGCTTCTGAGAGTCGCCCGTAATATAGATGACGGGGTCATCGCATTCGGACTTGAACCACGATGTTGTCTCGGCGAATGCCGGGGTGATACAGGTGAGAAGCATGAGGGATGAAAGGAGAAGGGATAAAAATTTTTTCATAACAAAATCCTCGTTATACTTAATAATCAGCAATTAGCGGTCAGCAATCGGCAATGAGTGATCGGTGGATGAGGAATGCATAATGTAGAATGCATAATGTAGAATGCATAATGCAGAATGTCGGACATGATTTATATTGCTTCGCTAAACAATTAGCAATTAGCGGTTAGCAATTAGCAATGAGTGGTCAGTGGATGAGGAATGCATAATGTAGAATGCATAATGCAGAATGTCGCAGACAAAAATCATCCGGTGAATGATTTTTGG
>CAVFPQ010000078.1:0-11010 GCA_963624415.1 Acutalibacteraceae bacterium
GAAGCAAGCAAGTAAGCAATAATCAAGACAAAATAAAAAAGCTCTCGGATAGAAACCCGGGAGCTTTTTTCGCTGTTTAAGGTACTATGTGTTTTATAATCGGAATTTTCTGCAGTGCTTTTATCAGTAATCCCGACAGTATAAACAGAATAATAGCGAATATTGTTCTCTGAATAAAATCGAGGGAAGAAATGTCGAGCAGTCTTTTTATTGTTTTCATAAGCGGAATATGCACAAGGTATATCCCGAATGTCTGTCCGCCGAAAAATGTGATAGTTTTCAGCAGCTTTGCGGGAAGTCTGTCGAACGGAATTTTCCTGAAAATAAGAAATACCGCAGATGAGTACATATAGCACCAAATGGTATTATATCCCTTAAACAGAGAGTTAATATTGCCGTCTCTGTAAGAAAGATATATTGTTCCGAAAAAATGAACGGCAAATCCGACTGCACCTAATATATAGATTGCTATGCGAATTTTTTTATTCGGGGTGTAATTGTCCAGATAATAACCTATCATTGCGTATGGCAGGTATCCGGTGAATGCGGCAAAAGTAAAAGTCCCGTTATGCAAGATTGCACCGTCAGTTATTTGTGAAACAAACGGAAGAAAAACATTTACGGTGATGCCGGCGACAATGCAGTACAGAAAAATATTTTTTCTTTTTTCTTTTTCAACACTTCCGAGTATCGGAATAACAAGATAAATTCCGAAAATTATCAGAAAAAAGTAATATAACGGCATATATTTGCAGGTGATAATTCCGTTTATTATATCAAGTGGCTTAAGGCTTACGCTGTCGATACCGTCAAAACATATGACAAACAGAAGCCCCAATATGCTCCACGTCAGAAAGGGAATAACCGTTTTCTTAATTCTTTTAATGAAATATTCTTTTGTCGTACAGCGGTCTCTGTAATCAATGAGTGTCACACCGGACAGCATTACAAAAACAGGAACCGCAAAATAGAAAACGCATTCAATCGCATTATCTGCAATCCATCCGACATTTTTCCGAAAATTCCAAAATCCGCTTGTGTGCATAAACAGCACCGCAAGGCATGAAAATACATTAAGTACGGTTATATAGGTTTTCCTTTGTGCCACTGTCTTTTTCTCCTCAAAAAAATATTCTTCTGTTATTTCTCCTGAATTTCCTTAGCCGTTATATGTTCAATTGTGATTTCATACATCTGCACGCCGGCACCGAATTTTGCAATTTCTTCGTTTACGGAATTTTCATCCGGATAATATTTCGTCGCAAGCTTTTTAAGAGTCTCGGCTGTTTTGTCGCTCTGCTCCGGCAAACGGCATCTGCCGAAGATGACAACACTTGTTAAAAACGGTGCCCACTCTTCTTTTTTAATCTGCTCTGAGCCGTACACGGTAAAGCAGACCTTATCGCACTTCTTTATCGACTCGTTCTTGTGACCGAATTTTGAACCGTGAATATATATCTTGTTCTCATTCTCGTCAAACAGAAAGTTTACCGGTACGGCATAAGGGTAGCCGTCATCGCCGTTCACCGCCAGTACGCCGCGCCGCTCGGTTTTCAGAAGTTCGTGTGCCGCTGTCAAATCCCGTTCTTTTTCTTTTCGTCTTATCGGTCGAAACATATTTTCACTCTTTCCGCCTGCCATGAAATTTAAACAATCTTACTCAGCCACCGATACTTTCAGAGAATTACCGGTAAAGATAGTTTAGTTTTCAGATGTTCTCAATTGCTAATTGCTCATTGCTAATTGCTAATTGCTGATTGCTTACTGTCTCGGCTTTCCGCTGTAAACCGGGAAGATATTATATTTCTCGTAGTCCGTAAAGTGAACCTTCTTGAGTGTCTCCATATCCTCATCCGAAATCACGAACTCAACATCGGCATTGTTCTTGAGATGCTCAACGCTCTTTGATTTGGGCAGTGACACCGTGCCGAGCTGAAGTGTATAGCGAACACAGAGCTGTGCGCCCGTTACGCCGTATTTTTCGGACATTCCGATAACTTCCGGATTTTTAAGCGCGATACTGTGACCGATAGGGGAGTACGCTTCGACTAAAATATCATGCTCATTGCAATAGTCCACAAGCGGCATATCCGTTCTGCCTATGTGCAGAAGAATCTGATTTATCATCGGCTTGATTTCACAGGAGGGCAGAAGGCTCTCAAGATCGTCGACAAGGAAGTTTGACACACCTATGCTTTTAACCTTGCCGGCTTTGTATGCGTCCTCAAGTGCTCGCCATACATTTTTGTTCTCTTCAAAATAACGCTTTTCGACACGAAATTCATTCCACGGCTGAGGGGAGTGTATTATAATCAAATCGAGATAATCAAGCCCCATTCTTTCAAGTGACTCGTCAATCGATTTTGCCGCCGATTCATATGTCTTATGCTCGGCTTCAACCTTGCTTGTCACAAAAATATCTTCACGTGCTATACCGCTTTTGCGAATACCTTCGCCCACACCTCTCTCATTGTGATAAGACTGCGCCGTGTCAATGTGGCGGTAGCCTATTTCAATTGCGTTTTTAACGACATCTGCCACCTTGTCGTCGTCAATATGCCATGTGCCGGCGCCGAGTTTGGGAATCCTGACACCGTTTGACATTGTGTATGTTTCGTTGAAAATCATGCTTTTTCCTCCGTATCGTTTTATATTTCTTTTACAAAGCGAAACACCGCCCGTTTAGTAAATACCGCGAGTGCAACAGCTTGGGCGATTTTCTATTTAGTAATACCATTTTTTTTGCCTGTTGTCAAACAGATATAATTTTTTCTTGTTGACAATATACGAATATGACTGTATACTGTCGTTTGAAGTTCGATTTAAGTTTATCACTTAAAGTGTACTTCAAGTCAATACTTATCCGAAGAAATTCTTTTAAGTAAGACACTTCCGGTATAAAACAGAGACAGAAATAATGCAAAATTCAGGAAAACAACAAAGCGTTTTGGATTATATGGCTACGTATAAAAACAAATTTGCCGTATATAATCAATTGGATGGTCAGCACAGCCTGTAAATTGTTAATTATTTCAGAGAAAGAGGTAAGATTATGGTCTACACTGTCGGCGACACAGCAAAAAAACTCGGCATTTCCGCATCAACTCTCCGTTATTACGACAAAGAAGGGCTTCTTCCGTTTGTTGAGCGTTCAACCGGCGGCATCCGTATGTTTAAGGACTCCGATATCGAGTGGCTTAAAATTATCGGCTGTATGAAAAAAGCCGGTATGTCAATAAAGGACATAAAAAAGTATATCGATCTCTCTCTTCAGGGGGATGACACAATCTCCGAACGCCTCGAGCTGTTCCGCACACAGCGTGATAAGCTCCTAAAGCAGATGGAGGAATTACAGCACACCCTTCTTACTGTCGAATATAAATGCTGGTACTACGAAAAAGCCGAAACCTACGGCACAACCGGCATAATGCAGACAATGCACGCCGACGAAATCCCCGAAAAATTCCGTGCCATCCGTGAAGAACTCAAAAATAACCGATAATCTAAAGGCTTCGACAGTGCCCTCCACCGCCGAAGCCTTATTTTATAATGCAGAATGCATTCTACATTATGCATTAAGTATAATCCAAGTCCGCAGGACTTCCGAAATTGCTAATTGCTAATTGTTTTTTTTGTTTGCCTGCAAAACTCGTCATACGTCATAACCATATTAATCGCCTGAAGCATTGTTTTGCCCGTAAGTCGTGCGGGGAGGGCGTTTTGCTCAAGAAAAGCACGCCGTTTTTCGGCACTGCCGTCTGTTCCCGTAAGCCCTGCTTCATATAAATCCGCTGTTGTGATTTCTCTTTTTTCGGCAATTTTTTTTGTCTCGGAAAATGCTCCGGATTTTATCAGAGCCTCTGTCAGAATGCTGTTATCAATGCCCTCAACACCCAGTTTTCCCTCTTTTGAAGGCGTGTCCTTGCGTTTCTCTTTTCCGAAAATATCCGGAATGAAAACGTGTGTAACTCTGTCTTCGGGAACAATATTTTTTATCAGATTTCTTATCTTAAATCCGGCGGCATCGGAGTCCGTCAGAATGAGCAGTCCTTTTTCGAGGGCTGTTTTTTTAATAAAACGCTGTTTTTCTTTGTCGTTGAAAATGTGAAAGCCGTCCGTTGTGATAATCAGTGCGTCCACCACACCCGAAAGCCTTATTTTGTCATAACGCCCTTCAACAATAATCGCTTTGTCCGTATAAAGCATTTTTCTCCTCTATTTTATGCAGAACGCAAGCTTTGCTATAAGCTCCGTCAGCAGAATTTCATCATCGGTTGAAAATGACTTCGCCTTAGTGTCGGTCTCCTGCAAAATATCAATGCATTTTTTGATTGATGACAGCTTGATTTTTCGCACGACGCCCGATGACATACTTATGCCCTTTACGCCGTAAGCATTCTCTATTTCACGCACATTGCCGTCATAGTTTAATGCCAGCTTATATCTGTACGCATTCACAAACGCGCTTGCCATTGTGCCCAAAATGAACTCGGTCGGTGCCTTTCTTCTTAAAATCTCCTTGGCAACTCTGTAAGCGTTTTCGACATCGCCCGACAAAATGGAGTCGCTTATACCGTAAATCGATGCTTCAACACTGTTCGTTGAGACACTGTCTATCATTTCTTTTGTAATCGGCTTGCCGTCCGCAAATGCGCACAGCTTCGAAAACTCGTTTGTGACTGTCTGAATGTCGC
Source organism: Acutalibacteraceae bacterium (assembly GCA_963624415.1). Classification (GTDB taxonomy): domain Bacteria; phylum Bacillota; class Clostridia; order Oscillospirales; family Acutalibacteraceae; genus RUG806. Next base: position 4,695 of record CAVFPQ010000078.1, read on the forward strand.
CGCCGACCTTTTCGACAAGATAAACGGCATCATCGGTTGATATGCTTGTGTTGTAATTTTTCGCTTTTGTTACAAGTGATTTGGCCAGCTGTTCGGGAGTTCTTCGGTCAATTCTGGCGACTATGCCGTATTTTTCGACGATTTTTATAATCTCGTTCCACTTTGGTGTGTCGTTTTTCCATGCGGTTTTTGAAGGCCCGTTTTTGCCGCTCTCAATGTCTATTGTGTTAAAATAGAAAATAAGCAGAGCCGTGTCGGGGTTTGTTCTCAGCCCCTGTTCAAACTCCCGGAGCTTTTCTTTTTTGAGTGTTGACAGCGGATAATTTCTTACGAGAACAACAATTTTTTCGCTCATCATGGGCATTGTTTCCGCACAGGCGAAAATGTCATCAAGCTCATTTTCATCGTCATTGAATGTATGCAGATTAAATACTCTTAATGAGTCGTCAAGCACCGATTTTATAAGCTTTTCGCAGTACATCTCTTTCAGAAAATCATCTTCACCGAAAATAAACCACACATTTTTGCCTGTGCCGTTTTTTATCAGTCTTGATATTTCCGATTCGCTTGTTACAATCGGCATTGCGTTACTCTCCTTTTAGTTTTATTAAAACCGAGTCCGTGTCAGTGACTTTTATGTCTTTATCGGTCACTGCTGAATTTGAAGTAAGATATATCTTTTTGCCCTTATAGTCTTTTACGCTTTCGGGCGGCTTTTTTCTGAAAATCAATGTGTCCGTGTCAGAGTATTCATCGGGTATAACACTGTCCGCACCCGACAGAACAATACCGATTTTTATATTGTCGGACGTTAGCAGACAGCCGCAGAAGCTATCATTATTTGTATAAATCAGCTGTTCGCCCTGCCCTAATGAATATGTTATTTCCGTGTTTTTTGTATTGCTTTCGTCACCGTCAAAAGTGCCGTCCGAGAGCAGTATTTTTTTCGGTGAAAAATTTGTTTCGTCATCTGCGGTCTTTCGCACGCCTTTGGGGAATATCAGCAGATCACACCCGGTCTGACCGTTTGAAGCCATCTGTGATTTTATGTCATATGCGGATGAATTACTGCCGCCGCCGATTATTACGGTGCTTTTGCCGCCGCCGGCACTAATGAGAATATCCGCGCTTTTTTCGCCGGGAATATATATGCTCGTGGTCGGCACTGTAAACGCCGTTGCCACAATCGATACGGCGAGAAATACACTTGCCGAAGCGGATACCGCCGCTATAATCGCCTTTGAATTTTTGTGTGTGATAATCGCAGTCGTTACCGCCGCCGCAAGAATTATAACGCTCGCAAGCAAAGCGAAAACAGTGGTCGTCGGGAATACAAAATAATCGAGCTTTGCCGCAAATGCCGCATAGGCTAAAATAAATTTACAGCACTTTTCCGCCGCGAAAAACGAGAATCCGCCGAGAGCCGAGCCTGTCGGAAACAGAATCCCGAAAAGGGACATGAGCATTGTGCCTTCTGCCGGTATGGTACATATAAGTGTTGAAATGCCGCTTAAAAGTGACGCGCTCGAAAAGAAATATATCACAATCGGCAGCGTAAAAATCGTTACCGCCGAGGATATCACAAACGCTTTGTATAAAAATGAACCGATGCTTTTGATTATCGAATCGTGGTCTGTGCGTTTTTCGGTCAGCGGCTGAGCGGAAATTATCGCCGCCGTTGCCGCCGTTGACAGCAGAAAAGAAACATTGCCGGCAATAAACGGATTGCACAGTACGCTTATCGCAGTCGCAATTCCGAGGGAGTTCATGCCGTCCGCACGCCGTCGGAAAATGTTGCCGACAAAAGAAATTATAAGCATAATTCCCGCTCTTATGACTGACGGACTTTTGCCTGTGAACAGTATGAAAAACAGAACGAAAACTATTCCGAATAAGCTTAAAATTCTGTTTGAACGAAGTCTTGAACTTCCTGTGCCGAATAAAATCGAAGTCCACAGTGCCAGATGCATTCCCGACACCGCAAAAAGGTGCGATGCCCCGGCAGTTCTCATATTGCCCGAAAATTCAGATGAAAAATATGTCTGAGAACCCGTAAAAAGTGCGTCTGCAAGCGGAAATGTTTCAGTTGACATCCCGGTTTTTATCTTGACTGTGCAAAATCTGCGAAGCTTTTTTATTTCGTATAAAAGCCCCGAACGGCTGCCGGGTGTTATCGTTATGTTGCCTGCGGAAAATATATTGAAATAAGATTTTTTTGAAATTGAGTGATAGAAAAACGGATTGTTATTTTTCTTCTTGCCGCTGAGCTCCGCGTTTTTTAGCGTTACCGTGTCGCCCGGCTGAATGTCCGCAAGCTCTTTTCCGTAAAGCGTGATATCGCAGTTAATTGCCGTGCCGTTCGCCGTGCAGTCTTTGAGTGTAACGGTTGTATAATCGCCCGAAAGGGTGGGGAAGTCCTCCGCAACACCTGTGATATTATATGTTTTTCCGGCAAGCTCCTTTACGGAATTGTAGCCGAAATTCAGCATAAGCGAAAAAGAGAGAAACGCAATGCACGAAGCCGCACATACTGTAATTGCCGCATTTTTAAGCGGTTTTTTCTTCAGAATGGCGGCTGCAATCCCTAAAATACCCGAAACGGCACACACTGTATAAGCCGCTATGTCCGAAAAAAACATAACGCTTATTGTGGTTATAAGAACAGCAAAGCCGAATACCGCACCGGGTCTTTTCACATAAATTCTCCTTATGCCTGTGTAGTTTTATTCTCTTTGTCGTTATCGGTCAGAAGCTTGATTATGACCGTAAGGCACTCAATGGGTGTCTCTCCGTTTGCGAGGTTAACGCTGTAATACGGTTTTGCCGAGCCGTTTGCCGAAACTCTGCCGCGTAAAACAGAAAGGCGTGTCAGAATGTCTTTGTCAATGAATTTTGTAAACAGCAAAAGGCTCTTGCCTCTCTGTGTGATTTCATAAATGCCGTTGTCAGCCGCCGAATTTTTCATAAGCGCGACCTTCATAAGACCGTGAACACTCTTTGGCGGGTCGCCGTAACGGTCAATAAGCTCATCGGTAACGTCAAGCATATCGTTTTCGTTGTGAATGTCCGCAATTCGTTTATATATGGCGATTCGCTGAGAATAATCTCTGATATAGTCCTCTGGAATATGCGCGTCAATCTGAATATCGACAAGGCAGTCCTTTTTGGGAATATACGGCTTTTCGTCTGTGCTTTTCAGCTTCGCCACTTCTTCGTTGAGAAGCTCGACATACATATCATAACCGACCGATGCCATGTGACCGTGCTGCTGTGCTCCGAGCATATCGCCCGCGCCTCTTATCTCAAGGTCACGCATGGCTATTTTGAAGCCCGCGCCGAACTGTGTAAATTCTCTTATCGTTTCAAGACGCTTTGTGGCTATCTCGGATAACTGTTTGTCCTTCTGATAAGTAAGATAAGCCGACGCACGGCGGGACGAACGCCCGACACGCCCTCTGAGCTGGTGCAGCTGCGCAAGGCCCATTCTGTTGGCATTCTCGACTATAAGCGTGTTGCAGTTCGGGACATCAACGCCCGTTTCGATAATAGTGGTACATACAAGTATGTCAATGTCGCCTTCGGTCAGCTTTTTCCATACATCGCTCAACTGCTGTTCGCTCATTTTGCCGTGACCTATGCCGATTTTGGCTTCCGGGAACATCTTCTGAATTTCGGCGGCACATTCTTCTATGTCCTCAACCTTGTTGTGAAGATAATAAACCTGTCCGCCTCGCCGAAGCTCCTTTGAAATTGCCTGATGAATAAGCCCGGCGTCATGCTCTATTACATATGTCTGAATGGGGTATCTGTCAAGCGGCGCTTCTTCTATAACCGACAGATCACGAAGCCCCATCATGGCAAAATTGAGAGTCCTCGGAATAGGTGTCGCCGAAATCGTAAGCACATCGACATTGGGGAATTTTTCTTTGAGTTTCTCTTTCTGTGCGACACCGAAACGCTGTTCCTCATCGACAATAAGAAGACCCAGGTTCTTAAAATTAACATCCTTTGAAATTATTCTGTGTGTGCCTGCTATAATGTCGATTTTTCCGTCCCGAACTTCATTAATAATTTTTTTCTGTTCTGTCGGCGTTCTGAAACGGCAGAGCATTTCCGCCTTTATCGGGAAGCCGTCAAAACGGTGCAGAATTGTATTGTAATGCTGAAAAGCGAGAATTGTTGTAGGAACAAGTATCGCCACCTGCTTGCCGTCACATATGCACTTGAAGGCGGCTCTGAGTGCTACTTCTGTTTTGCCGAAGCCTACGTCACCGCACAGTATTCTGTCCATGGGGCAGTGCTTTTCCATGTCGTTTTTGATTTCGTTTATACAGCGGAGCTGATCGTCCGTCTCCTCATATTCAAAACGGGTTTCAAAGTCATGCTGCATATCTATGTCGGGCGAAAACGCAAAGCCCGGCTGTGCCTGACGCACGGCATAGAGCTTGAGAAGCTGTGCCGCAATGTCTTTTACGGCGGTTCTTACTTTTGTCTTTGTCTTTTCCCAGTCACCCGAACCTAAGCGGCTTATTTTTACGGTTCTGCTGCCGTCTTCCTCGTGCGGGCCGATATATTTTGAAACAAGCTCAAGCTTTGTTACCGGCACATACAAAACGTCACCCTTGGCGTACTTTATTTTGATATAGTCTTTTGTAACGCCTTCCATTCGCACTTTTTCTATGCCGTCAAAAATGCCGATACCGGAAGTCGCATGAACGACATAATCGCCCTTTTTAAGCTCCTCAAGGGAGTTGAAGCTGTTCGGATTTTTCTTTTTGCGGATTGCGTGTTTGTTGGCGTTATGAACATATCTGCCATAAGATACGGCTGTGAATTTTGCGGCAGGGAAGTCAATTCCGGCGGACAGAGTATCCGTCAGAACGTGAATATATCCGGGCTGGAAGAATTTCGGCTGTGCTTTGCATAAAATCGCAGGGACTTCATCCTCGGTCAGCTCGTCAAAAAGACTCTGTGCCGCTTTTTCCGTGCCGGCAAATACCGCTATTGAATATTTTTTCTTGATAAGAGGGGAGACATCCTCAACCAGAATATCATACGCGCCTTCCCAGCGAGAGCCCTGAACTATCTTGTAATTGATTAAATCCTTTACGGGGGTGTCAAAAGAGCCTCGCGCGAAGTTGTCTATATAAATTGTGGAGTGCTTTTTATATTCGTCAAAAAGCTCCGACTGTGACAGCATGAACTTGTCAAGTCCCTTGCACAGAAGACCGTCAATGAAAAGCTCCTTTATTTCTTCGTTCATAAGCTTTTCGGCACTCTCGGCACGCTCTTTGACAGAGGAAGAGTCGCATATAATCAGGAACGCATCGTCAATATACGAGAAAACGCTTGACGCTTCCGGAAAAACAAGCGGAATATATCTGTCCTTGCCCTCTGTCGGCAGGGATGCTTTCAAAAGCTCGGCATCACGATTAAGCCATTCTCTGACTGTGGGTGCGTTTTTGCCTCTCACCGCCTTTGCCATGGATGAAAGCCTGTCTGCAAGCTCCATGGGGTTATCGAAAATAACCTCACTGCACGGGGGAATATCTATGCTGTCAATATTATTTGTTCGTCTTTGCTCGATAACGTCAAATTCAGACACGGTGTCGACTTCATCGCCCCAGAATTCAATTCTTATGGGGTTTTCGGAGTTTGCCGGGAATATGTCAACAATGCCGCCTCTGACGGAAAACTGACCCGCGCCCTCGACCATCTCCGTAAAAGTATAGCCGGCGGACACAAGCTTTTCTCTTAATTCCTCGGTTGACATTTCGGCACCGGAGGAGACCGTGAATATTTTCTTTTTAAGAACTTCGGGCGGCACTGTGTACTGAACCGCCGCCTCAGCCGAGCATATAAGCACACTGCACTTTTTGTCCGTAAACCGAGACAGTGCGCCGATACGCTTTTGCTCATACTCGCTTGATGATGCTTTTACGCTCTGAAAATTGAAATCTCTTGCGGGGTAGGTTGCCGACTCCGTGCCGAAAACGGACAAATCCGCTGACAGCTTCATTGCCGTGCTTTCATCGGGCACGACAACAACAGCCCTGCGGTCAAATTCCCGACACAGAGTGTGTATCATCATCGCTTTGGGCGCCGGCGGCACACCGAGCACACCGAACGGAAAAGCGTTTCTGTTTATGTCGTCCCGTATTGAATTAAATTCGGGAGATGACGAGAAAACTTTGGAGTAGCAGGACATAAACTAACCTCTTATTTGTAGTGAACAAAGAATATGAAACAATAAGGAAAACAATGCATAATGCATAATGCAGAATGCAGAATTGCGGAAGACACTGCGTGTCTCGGA
>CAVFPQ010000079.1:0-10960 GCA_963624415.1 Acutalibacteraceae bacterium
TAGAATGCATAATGCAGAATTTCGGAAGTCCTGCGGACTTGAATTTATAAGCTCCGCCTCTTGCGAAGCTTTACTGACCACCGAATACTGACCACCGACCACTGAATATTGACCACTGTCCCGACCCATATATCAAATGACACACAAAGATGCTTGAACCTTTTGACGCTTCGAAAAGTTTTCACAAGTCAATAACAGGTACCGTTGCCGCAGGGGATTCTCTGTGGCTTCGTGTGCTGCTCCCGAGAAATTTCGGCGTAACTCATGTCGGTCTTATATTAAAACAGGACGGCAGAAATGACGAATATATGCCTTTTTCGTGGGAGAGCACCGACAACGTAAACGAGTGGTGGTACATTGACATTCGGTTTGACACACCGGGTGTGTATTTTTATTACTTTGAATACGAAACCGCCTGGGGAAAAACCCACATAAAGCGAATGGGACTGAGTCAGCACGGTTCAATTGACGGCGACGGCTGTTGGGAGCAGTTTGTATATTCAAAGGAAATGCTCACTCCCGACAGTTTCGGGGGCGGTGTTTTCTATCAGATTTTTCCGGACAGATTCTGTTATTCCGGAGAAAAGAAAGAAAATGTGCCGACAGACAGGGTTATCCGTGATGATTGGGGCGGCACTCCCGAATGGCGTCCCGATGACAAGGGCATTATAAGAAACAATGACTTTTTCTGCGGTGACTTTAAGGGAATTACCGAAAAAATCGGCTATCTTAAAAAGCTTGGAGTTACGTGCATTTATCTGAACCCCATATGCGAATCACACTCAAATCACCGTTACGACACGGCAAACTATATGAAGCCCGATCCGCTTCTCGGTACGGATGACGACTTTAAGACACTGTGCGGTACTGCGCACAAAAACGGCATAAAGGTGCTTATTGATGGTGTTTACAGCCACACCGGAGCAGACAGCGTATATTTTAACAAATACGGCAGATACGGCAATAGCGGAGCGTATAGCGACGAAAAATCAAAGTACCGTTCGTGGTATCATTTCGGCAGAAGCAAAGACGACTACAAGGGCTGGTGGAATTTTGACACTCTGCCCGAAGTTAACGAACTCAACGCCGATTATCTTGAGTTTATCACAGGCGAAAACGGCGTTATTGACAAGTGGATGAATTTGGGTGCGGACGGCATTCGGCTTGATGTCGCGGATGAACTGCCCGATGAATTTATAGAACGGCTTCGTATTGCCGTAAAGCGTCACGGTGACGACAAAATGCTTTTAGGTGAAGTGTGGGAGGACGCCAGCAACAAGATAAGCGGCGGCGGCAGAAGGCGTTATTTCTGCGGCAAAGAGCTTGACAGCGTTATGAACTATCCGTTTAAGGATGCGATAACCGACTTTATGCTGACTTCAAATGCCGAGCTTTTTATGGACAGGGTTTATTCAATTGTTCTTGACTATCCTCCTCGGATTATGAATCTGTGCATGAATTTTCTCGGCACACACGACACTCAGAGAATACTTACGCTTCTGTCGGGATATGACTGCGACGGCATGACAAGGCAGAGACAAAACGAGCTTGTCTATACAGAAGAAATGCTTTCTCACGCAAAAAAGCTGTACAAAGCGGCTGTATGCATTCTGTATACACTGCCAGGCATTCCGTGTATTTATTACGGTGACGAAGCGGGACTTTTTGGCGGCAGAGATCCGTTTAACAGAGGCTGTTTCCCATGGGGGAATGAAGACAGCGATTTGCAGAGCTTTCACAGAATGCTCGGTGCTTTCAGAAAAAATGAGAGCGTATTAAAAGACGGCGGCTTTTATCCGCTGTCGGCTGCACTCGGGTGTATTGCGTTTTTGCGTTACAAAGAGGGGCTCGGCAGAGTCGCATGCATTTCAAACAAAAACCCCGAAACCATATATTATTCACTCAACCCCGATATGCAGAATATGCACGTTTTCTGCGGCGGTGAAAACATCGGCGGCACGGTTGCGATACCGCCCGAAACAACATGTATTCTTACGGACTGATTAATTTTTATAAGGACTGACACGGTGTTAAAGAAAAGTTTTTTATTTTCACTCAAAAGAAGCATTCCGATTTTGTTCGGGTACTTCCCTGCCGGATTTGCATTCGGACTCTTAATGGCACAGGCGGGATATAATTTTCTGTGGTCGTTTTTCTCAAGCGTATTTATTTTCGCAGGGTCGTTACAGATGATTATGCCGTCATTTTTAACGGAGCATATGCCGCTTTACTCGGTTGCGATTACGGCACTGCTTCTGAACAGCCGTCATATATTCTACGGTATTTCTTTTATAGATAAATTCAAAAGCTACGGCAAATCGAGATTTTATCTTATTTACGGACTGACGGACGAAAACTATTCGCTTTTATGCTCATATAAAGACGAGGAGGGCATAAACGAAAAGTGGGTAAATTTCTTTACAACGGCACTTATATGGTCATACTGGGTCGGTTTTTCAACGCTCGGCGGCATAGCGGGACAGCTTATAAAATTCAATACAGAAGGCATAGATTTTGCAATGTCCGCTCTGTTTGTTGTAATTTTAATTGAACAGCTTAAAAGCGCGGAAAATAAACTCCCGGCACTTTTTGCGGCGATTTCGGCAGTCACATGGCTTGTTTGTGTAGGCGCCGACAACTTCCTTCTGCCGTCACTTCTGACAACTGTTGCGGTGCTTGTCGCATATAATGCTCTTGAGAAAAAGCTTCCGAAAAAGGAGGCAAAAACACAATGAACGATAAATATTTATATGCGATTGCTGTAATCGTAATATGCACCGTCTGCACATTTGCCGAAAGACTGCTGCCGTTTGTCGTGTTCGGCAAAGGTGAGGTAGCTCCGGTTATAAGAAAATTGGGACAGGTTCTGCCGCTTGCGATAATGACAACGCTTGTTGTATACTGCTTAAAAGACACATCGTTTTCGTCCCCCGAAAGCTTTGTTCCGCAGCTTGTAGCCGTTGCCGTTACAGCCGCACTGCACCTGTGGAAAAAGAACACACTTCTGAGCGTCGTCGGAGGCACGCTGACGTATATGGGATTTGTGCAGTTTGTGTTCAAATAATAAATCAGGCACGAAACGCGGGCAGGTAAACAGCCTGCATTCAACAAAATACAGTTCTCTTTATCAAGTATAAAAGGGATATACTATTCAAAAAATCCGTATATCGGCAATTCAGTCGGCATACGGATTTGTTAATTTGGGGATTATATCGCCATTACAAATGATATTTGTGTCGGTATTTGCGGTCGTCAAGTTTAATGACCTCTAACGAACCTCGGAAACAGATACGGCAAAAACGACAATTCCGACACCGACGGCATCGGAAGATTTCTTTGTGCCATTGACCTTCATAAAAACATCTTCAACTGCAGCCGTTTTTACATTGCCGGATAATTTCAGATAGAGGGTTAAAGTCGGGTGAACACCATAATAAGTATAATCGACGACGCAGCTGAAGCAGCAGTCACTCCGCAGTTTTCTAAATCGCCTGCATTGCAAAAGCCGCAGCCCACCTATTGACATCGAAGCGGCAAAAGACTATTATATATTGCGGACTTTTCAAAAAAAGAGGTGCTTTTATGGCAACGGGATTACCCGCATCTAAAAATTATATTAAAGATTTTCAGAAGCCGCTGAAGTTTAATTCCGACGGCAAATTCAGAATACTTCACCTGACCGACATACACGAGGTTGACCCCGAAATGGATGACGACGAGGACAAGAGCATTCCGGCGGCAAAATCAGCCGAGACCATGCACGTAATCGAAGAGTGTCTTGACAGAACAAACCCCGATTTAGTCGTGTTCGGCGGCGATAATATAAGCGGATTTTGGAAAGAGTTCACATACGACTATATGTATAAGACGATAAAACGCATTGTTGCTCCTGTCGCAAAAAGAAACATTCCCCTTGCGATTGTGTTCGGCAATCACGATGCCGAGTGCGAGTATATGCATCCGTTTATGGCAAAAGAAAATCAGATAGGAATTTACGCCGAGTACGAAAATTTCAGATGCACAATGAACGATGAGGATGTTTTCGGGTGCGGCAACTGCTCACTGCCCATTCTGTCATCGGACGGCAGTCACACGGCGTGGAACATATGGTGCATTGACTCAAACGACTATATAAGAGATGAAAAATACAATCAGATTCACGGTGCCGGCTACGGCTATGTGCATGACGATCAGATAAAATGGTACGAAAAGCACGCAAAGGAGCTTAAAGCGGCAAACGGCGGAAAGTGTGTTCCGTCTGTTCTGTTTCAGCATATCCCCGTAAAGCGTGAGTTTTCAAAGTTTGTCGAAGTCCCCGAAAAGGGCGAAAACACGGTATCACTCAACGGAAAATATTATACCGTACCAGATGACGCTTTTTTGTGCGGAGAGCTTCACGAGTCGCCCTGCCCTCCGAATGACCATGACGAGCAGTTTGAAAGCTGGACCAAAACGGGCGATATTGTGGCGGCGATTTTCGGTCATGACCACGTAAATTCGTTCACGATGGAAATTGACGGAATACAGCTTATACAGACACCGGGGGCAGGCTATCACACATACGGCGGCCCACACGGCGGACGGCTTATTGTTCTTAATGAGAACATTCCCGACAAAATCGAAACGCAGATTATATATGTCGACAGAATTACGGAGGCAGACATAAAATGAGCAAGGAATACCTTTTTGAAATGCACGCCCACTCGAGCGAAATAAGTGCGTGTGCAAAAGTGCCGGTTGAGGAAATAGCGGATGTATACCCCAAAGCCGGCTATGACGGAATAATTCTGACAAACCATGTAAACGGCAGCACATTTAAGCATGCGGGGCTTGAGGATGCGCCGTGGAGTGAAAAGGCGGAGTTTTTCCTCTCGGCTTATTATAAGCTTAAAGAGCTTTGCGAGGGCAAAATGACCGTACTTTTAGGTGCGGAAATCTCGTTCAAAGGCTCGTGCAATGACTATCTTGTTTACGGCATAACCGAGGATTTTATAAGAAATATGGGCGACGTCAGAAAAATGTCATACGAAGATTTTTCGGAAATTGCACGCAAAAACGGATTTCTGTTTCTTCAGGCTCATCCGTTCAGAGTTGATATGCAGATTTCAGACCCCGACTGTCTTGACGGATACGAGATTTTCAACGGCAACCCCAGACACAATTCATCAAATCATATCGCAAAAAGATGGGCGGAGGATCACGGCAAGACGATTGTTACATCCGGTTCGGACTTTCACGAGCACGGCGACAGCATAACCGGCGGAATTTACTTCGCAAATCCGATAAACAATAATGATGATCTGTTAAGAGAATTAAGAGCGGGTAATTACAGACTGAAGACAGGCAAAGATAAATAATAATAAAGAGCAAAGTTACACCCCGGCAGTTTGTGAGGCTGTCGGGGTGCTTTTTCATAAAATGACAAATAACAGTTTGAGCGACAGCAAAATTGCCGTCATAACAAGCCGCAATCCGCAAAATCGGGGCATCGTTAAACACATATGCGTCTGCTTAAACAGCAATATACACCTAAAGCGTATGTATTACGCCGTCTAAGTACTCGAAACAGTATCCGCTTCCGCCTTTTCCGCTGTAATCTGAGCAGAGAACCTCGCCGTCATACTGTCTGAAGCGGTCGCTAAGTTTAAGAGCATTAAGGGGATAGTTGTCAAATTCCTCTTTTGTCAATCTGAAGATTTCATACCAAAATTCGGAGCCGCAGCTTCCCTCACGATAAAATCGGACGGCATATATATCGCTTCCGAACATACCGGCGCAATTACAAAAGCCTCCGCCGGAATTTTTGATTTTTCTGAAATCGTCAAATGAGTAAAGCATCTTTTTCCTTTCGCCCGATTAATTCGATATTGTCGCTGAAAACGCAATTTTTACCAGTGCTTGGCACCGCATTCGCAATCCTGTCTGATTTTAAAGAGCTTATTGAAGAAGTTAAATATCTTCCAGAAGAATTTTGCTATGCCCTTCGTCTTGTGGCACATGTGCGAACAGTTTTCGGACGGATCTTTTGTGCCGAGGTCCTTGCCGCATTTGTCGCAGATATCGTCTTTGTTTTCGTCGGCGTGACCGGTTGCCGCGATGACGACTGTTTCTGTCTTGTCGCCTTCGGTACATGTACGTGTACGTATGCCGTCTTCGGTGCAGGTCGGTGCCTTTGTCGTTGTCCACTGTGTCATTTTGTGGCCGGTTGAGGAGATAACGGTGACATCCTGCTTTTCGGAACAGCGTGAGCAGTGGTGTGACTTTGAGCCGTCTGTTGTGCATGTGGCATTGGTGTCAACTGTCCACTCTGTCGAGAAATCATGTCCGATCGGCTCTGTTATGTCGGTTTTGTATCCATTACCGCACTCGGAGCAAAGTCGAATTGTATACCCTTCCTCTGTGCAGGTGGGTGCTATAACAGTTACCAAGGCACCCTCGGTATGCGGAGCAAGCTCGAGGTCTTCATAATAATAATCATTACAATTTTTGCACTCATAGTATATATAACCCTTTTCGTAACATGTAGACTCATAGCTGTTCGATCTGTAGATGTGTTGTTCGCAGGGTTCGATCTCGTTAACAGACACGTTAAATGTGCAGTTGTAGTTGGTATGTAATTCAAAATAGTATGTGTCGCCTGCTGTAAATAAAAGGAGTTCAGACGGATAGCCGTACACGCTTTTATTTGAATCCAAAATCGCGGCACCGTAGCTTTGGCTCGTCGAGTTGTATGTGAATTTGTATGTCGCCGTCTTGGTCGGAACAAATTTTACATATTCAATGTCATCGGCCTCAACCGCAACGCTAAGCTTTTCGTCTACTGTCAATATATACTCGGTATTTTCGATTATTGTAACATCAAATGTGCATGTAGCACCGTAATAGCTGACGGTAAGCGTACATGTGCCGAGGTTTGAAGAGTCAAAGCCGGACACGGTAAAGCCCGTTGTTCTGTCGCCTGTTGTGCCGTCGGCAAAATTTACGGTAATAGCAAGGCCGTCTGTTTTAAGCTGTTTGCCCTGCTTATACTCGGTTTTGTCGGGCATGGTCTTAACGGCAATGCTTTCAATTTCTTTTTCTTCTATTGGGATAAATTTATTGCCGTAGTTTGAGGCATATGTCTGTGCTGTCGAATCGGGTTTGCCGTAAATGGTAATTTTATTCGCTATCGAATTCGACCCAAATTCACAGTCTTTGTTAAGAATTCTGACATCCTTTAAGGATAAGAAGCCATAACTATCATACATCGCAAAAGAGTTGATTTCAGTTACGGTTTCGGGCAGCTCAAGCTCGGTAAGATCTTTTGCAGGGGGATACACATAGAATGTCGAAAGATCTTTTGAATAGAGCATTCCGTCTTTTGAAGCATATACGGTATTGTCGGGGGCAACATTGATTTCTTCAAGAGAATAATTATAAAACCAATAGCCATCAATAGCCTTTACGCTTGAAGGAATATTGACTTTTTTCAATGATTTGGACATCACGAAAAAAGCAAGCACTCCGACTGTATCGGGTATTGTAATTTCATTGAGATAATTATAGAAACCCATAAGCTGAACAGATAAAGCACGTTCACTTATGCTGAAATATGAACGTCCGTTAGGATAGAACAAAAGCGAAAGATCGCCTGTGCCGTCAACATTATGAATGTTTTTCAGCAGTGACAGATCTTCTTCGGAATACTTATAATAAACAACCCCGTCAATGGAGAGAATTGTTTTATTTTCCGGCGAAACATTGACATTCTTTACTTCTGTGAAGTAAGTAAACTCTTGGGAAAAATTTGCTATATCCGAAAAAGTCGCGGGAAGGTTCAGATTTTCAAAAGAAGGAAATGTATATTTTCCTGCTAAAGAAGTAATCCCCTCCCCTATGTTAACGGTATCATAGAACTCGGAGCAGTAATACCAGCCGGGCAAATTGCTATGTCTGTCAAATTCCATTTGCTCGGTTCCGTTTACTGTTAATGTGCGTGATGTGGGGTCAACGCTCCATGTAAATGTATTGGAATTGTCATCCGTCGATGTGCCGGAGAGAACAAGGCATGAAGTGTGTTCGGTATCGGTTCCGTACAGAATATGCCTGTCGTATCTTTCGGTGCAGACATAATGCTGAGCGGAATTTTCATAGCAGTAAATTGTGCGATCAAGAGACAACGGGGTCAGAAGATACGGAAAATTATGCAATATATTAAACAAATCCTCGCTATCGGAAAATGACGTTCCGAAACGGGCATTATACCTTGTCAGTACGTCAAGATACACATCGGAGTATGAAAACAGAGCTCCGCCGAAGAACTCGTCTTCCAACTCAAAACGAATTTCGGAATCACAATAAAGCCACCAATAATATCTGTATTCCTCTGTAAGATATTCACGAGATGCATCCATATGAATGTAATCCGGAACACAGAGCATTGATTTATTATTAATGTTTTCGACATACGCTCCATTGTAAATATTGAAAGACTCAACACCTGCGGGAATTGTCAGATTTTTAAGACAAACTGCATTCATTTTCCCTTCATCCTCAAAAGTCTGAAGACTGTCGGGCAGAACAAGAGTCTCAAGGGATATAAGATAACATAAGCTGTATGCTCCTACGCTTGTTACACCTTCCGGTATAATAAGCTCTTTAAGAGAAATGTCGTACATAAAAACATATTTTCCGACGGTAACAAGAGTTGAAGGCAACGATACGCTTTCCATATTGATAAGATGTGACAGAGAACCGTCACCGAGTCCGGTTATGCCTTCTTCAACCGCGACATGTTTTATGTCTTTGACGTGACTGCCCCAGGGGAGCATGGAAACGGTTTCATCGTTTCCGGGAACGAGCCCTTCTCCGAGCTCAACATTGACAACACCTGTACCGCTGATGGTAAGTGTACCGTCGGAAGCGTCAAAAGCCCATGTGTAGGTGCTTTTCGCGTCCCCGGTTGTGTTGCCGGATGATGGTGTGGGTGCTGTCTCTGCGGCTTCCGCTTTTACGGCAGGCAGTTTCAATAAACCGGCTGTGCCGATCGGCATAATGCTTATAACCATAAGCAAGGCAAGCAACAGAGAAAGTGATTTTCTCATTTTTCGCATTCGTTTTCCCTCTTTTCTTTAATTTTTTCGACATTACCGCAGAATGCATTTGCGGCACTGCCGTTGTATTAAAATAACCGTTAAAGACCTGCATACACAAGCCGATAACGGTTAATTTACGATATTAAAGCAAAGCGATAGAAAAGGGTATGGATACTCTGTGTGTTTGTCTGTCTGTTAATCTGTCTGTCTGAAAGTTTGGCAGTACTCATTTTATTCAACCCTTTTTTCTTCATAATCTTCTCACGAATGTATATTAACAGAAACTCTGTAAGTTTGTCAAGATATTTTAGACAAATTTTTTTATTTTTTTCAAAAAAGTGCAATCACATATTTTAATTATTAAAAATAAACGGCAGTGTCACGGTATAAAAAAACGAAAACAGATATAAAAAAGTGCGTTTCGAATAAAAAACATCGGTGTTATTCATAAAAATCCATGATTAACATTTGACATTTTTCCGCCAAGTACTATAATATAGTCGTTAAATAATGTGCGGACTGCCGCACACGAAAGGAACATTAAAATGTATTACGAAATGACAATAGCCGGCTGCAAAAGACAGCTGCCCCTTTGCAAGCTTAACGACGACCTTATGATAGGCGCATTTGTAATTTTCGGTGATGCCGAGCTTACCGTGGCGTGTGCCGCCGAGCTTCTTAAAAAAGCACCCGAGTATGACTATCTGCTTACAGCCGAGTCAAAGGGCATTCCGCTTATTCACGAAATGGCACGCCAGCACTCCGACAAGAAATATTTTGTCGCACGCAAAAAGCCCAAGCTCTATATGACAGGTGTTTTTGAGGTTGATGTCCGCTCCATTACAACTGCGGGGGATCAGAAGCTCTATCTTGACACGGCGGATGCCGAGATTATGAAGGGTAAAAAGATTCTCATTGTTGACGATGTTATTTCGACCGGTGAATCACTTACAGCGCTCGAAAAGCTTGTAAAAGCCGCCGGCGGCGAAATCTGCGGCAAAATGACGATTTTAGCCGAGGGTGACGCACAGAACAGAGACGATATTGTCTATCTTGAAAAGCTTCCGCTCTTTAACAGCAAGGGCGAAGTAATAGAATAACAGAGGTAATATTATGAATAAAAAGATAAAGTTTGCCATAATCGGAGCAGTCGGAATTGCCGCAGCCGCCGGATGTGCCGCCGCCGCAGTTCCGCTTAAGACAATAATCGAAGCGAAAATCGGTGTCAAAAATCTGCCCGATAATTTTACGATAACCGCTCACACAGGTTGCTGCGGAACAAACGAAAACACGCTTGACTCCACCGCCGTGGGCTTTGCGAACGGTGCGGACATTTCGGAATTTGACCTCAACGTAGCACAGGACGGCACACTGTGTCTGGCACACGACACGCCCAAAGACGGCAAACCGATTGTGCCGCTTCAGTCCGAATTTGAGTTTTTTGCTCCGTTTGAGGACAAGAAGCTGAATGTTGACGTTAAGACAACAAAGGCGCTTGACGGCATTCTTGAAATCGCCGAAAAAACGGGAGTAACCGACAGAATTTTCTACACAGGCATCGGCATTCAGGATGTAGCGGCGGTAAAGGCAAAGACACCCGAAATCCCCTATTATCTCAACTGTGAAGTTGCCGAAAGTCTTTTGGATGATGAAGATTGCCTTCAGAACTTTATTGACGGCGTTAAGGACACAGGTGCGATAGGTCTTAATATGCACTATTCAAACGGCTACAAAAAGCTTGTTGAAGCGTGTCACAAAAACGGCTTGGAGGTATCACTGTGGACGGCATACAAAGTTAAGGATATGCTTAAATGTCTTGCGTCATCTCCCGATAATATCACAACAACACATCCCGATACACTTCGCAAAATTATCAATATTCTGAA
>CAVFPQ010000080.1:0-10837 GCA_963624415.1 Acutalibacteraceae bacterium
CGCAGGTATATCACCGCACGAAGTGTGATATCATTTCGCAGATATATCACCCGTTCCACAGGAACGGATATCATTGAAAAAACAAGTCCTAAGACTGTTTTTTCTCGTACCGGCAGGCCGAACCGCCGGTCGGGGCACCCGTCAGCCCCGGTTGACTTTTTTCGCCTGAGGCATGCCGATTGACGGGACTGACGGGTACCGCCTCCCGGCGGCTGCCCCTCATTCGCCTTCATTTGTTAAGCCGCGTAGGGCCGCGGCTGAACAAATTCGACTCATTCGGGGCATGTGCCTCGTCGGCGGCTTCGCCGCCTCCTCGGCCGCAGCCGCTCCTCAGCGGCTTACGCCGCTTCGTCGCGGCAAGCCCTCGCTTCGCTCGGGCTTCCGGCTCGTCGCTGCGCTCCTCGCCCCAAATCCCCAATTTCTAATTTCTAATTCCCAATTGCTGATTACCAAAAAACCTCCGCCCATGCCAACGGCACGAACGGAGGTCTTTTATTTTTCTCAGTCTACGAAATTATAGTCATCCTTATGTCTGTCTATGAACACCTCATAGATTTTATTGACAAGATCCTGATCATCGATTCCGGCATAGGTGTCTTCATCCGAATCAAGCTCCTCAATGACTTCAAGTATAACGACATAGCCGTCACCCTCGTCATTTTCGTCCTCTGAGTAAGGGTAAAGCACGACATAGTCGCCGCCATCGTACACAATCTCGTCAAGAACTTCAAATTTCTCGACATTTCCGTCTTCATCGGTAAGAGCGATTATCTCAATCTCCTCTTCCGGCAAATCATTTTTCTTATTATTGCTCATAAAAATTCCCTTTCCGATTTATAATCATAATGTTTAAATTCAGAAAACCGCTTCGGTTTTGGTTTATTCCGCACCGCATTCTTGAAATTATATCTTCACGATAACTTTTCATTTTTCGCAAAGCTTTATAATCCAAAACGCTTCGGCGTTTTCCTTTGTTGTCAATTGTCTTAATATCCCTTTTTTCCGATAACCGACTCATCATCCGTAATCCATTCTTCCACCGGAATAACACGGTAGTCATCATATGTATCACGGATAATCACGGTTTTTATACCGGCGTTTATGACCATACGCTTGCACATGGAGCAGCAGCATGAGTTCGAAACATAACTGCCGTCGGTTTCGACACCTGTAAGATACAGTGTCGCATCAATCATTTTGTCGCGTGACGCGCTTATTATGGCGTTTGCCTCGGCGTGGACGCTTCTGCAAAGCTCGTAGCGTTCCCCACGGGGAATGTTCATCTGCTGACGGATACAGTAGCCCATATCCGTGCAGTTTTTGCGGCCTCTCGGCGCTCCGACATAGCCTGTTGAAATAACCTCATCGTTTTTGACGATAACGGCGCCGTATGACCTGCGAAGACACGTCGAACGCTTCGACACCGTCTGAGCCAAATCGAGATAATAATTAACCTTGTCTCTTCGGGACAATTAAACTCCTCCTCTTTCGGTAAATTGCAAGCAAAAAACATCGCATTGTATAATTGACAATCAGCAGTCAACGACAAAATAAGGGGTCGGGAATTAAGGAAGTCCTGCGGGCTCAGATTTATAAGCTGCGCCTCTTGCGAAGCCAACTGACCACTGAACCCGAGTTTCTCACTTCTTGTTAAAATCTATCATCTTTACGCCTTTTTTCAGATAAACCACGCCCGAAATCACCGCAAGAACGGCTGTAATCCACATGAGTACATCTGCGAAAAGCGTTGTCATGAAAGACAGCTTAAACGCAAGACACGTCATAATGAAAATCGTGAACACCATCTGCGACACGGTTTTAAGCTTGCCCCAGATATTTGCCGGAATTACCACACCCTGTGCGGCGGCGGCAAGGCGTACACTTGTCACGGCAAACTCACGGGTGAGAATTATAAACACGACATAAATACTGCAATAACCCGCTTTCATAAGCACCAGAAGTGCGGCGGTAGTCAGCATCTTGTCGGCAACGGGGTCGGCAAGCTGTCCGAATACCGTGATAAGATTATACTTCCTCGCAATCTTCCCGTCAAGAAAATCCGTTATACAGCCTATGACATATACCGCAAGGCCTATGATAAGATGATACGGTATAAAATCCGCCATAAACACAAAGAGGAATATGGGCGTTAAAATCATTCGTGCGATTGTAAGCTTGTTCGGTAAATTCATCAGTCGATAACTTCTCCTATTAAATCATAGTCTTTTGTATCGGTGATTTTTACATTGACAAAAGAACCGAGCTCATACTCGTCATCCGTAACTATAAATATACCGGAGTCGATTTCGGGGGCGTCCCTCCATGTTCTGCCGATATAGACATCCGAATAGCCGTCATATTCTTCTATGACGCATTCGGCAACAGTTCCGATAAGCTCCTGCTGTTTTTCGCAGAAGATTTTGTACTGCTGATCCATAATGACTTCGCCCCTGTGCTCGGCAACCTCTTTTTCGGGGCGGTCGGGCATATTATATGCGGCTGTGCCTTCTTCCGCCGAATAGGCAAAACAGCCGAGACGGTCAAAACGGATATCTTCAACAAATTCAGACAGTGTATTAAACGCTTCGTCATCCTCACCCGGGAAACCGGTTATAAACGTTGTGCGGATAACGCAGTCGGGCATACAGTCTCTGATTTTTTCGATAAGAGCGGTCAGCGACTGTCTGTCACCGTGGCGGTTCATATCTTTAAGGATACGCCCGTCGGCATGCTGAAGCGGCAGATCGATATAATGCAGAATATGCTTAGAGTTTTTGATAACCTCAAGAACACTGTCGGTCAGGCGGTCGGGATAGCAATAGAGAAGTCTTATCCAGTTTATATCCTCAATTTTGTCAAGCTCTTTAAGAAGCTCGTCAAGCTTCGCTTCGCCGTAAATGTCGTCGCCGTAGCGTGTGACATCCTGCGCAATGAGAATAAGCTCCTTCGCACCGTTCTCGACAAGCATTTTCGCTTCGTCAACAACACTCTCGATAGTTCTCGATCTCTGCGGACCTCTTATTTTGGGAATAGCGCAGTAAGTGCAGCAGTTTGAACAGCCGTCCGCTATTTTAAGATATGCCCAGTGCGGCGGAGTTGTCAGAAGGCGTTCTCCGCAGAGGGGTAATTTGTCTTTGGGCGGGAAAAGTGATTTTTCGCCGTCCTCGAAAACGGAATTTACAAACTCGACAATATCGCCGTTCGCGCCTATTCCGGCGACAGCGTCAACCTCGGGCATTTCGGTCAGAATTTCATCTCTGTACCGTTCAGCCATACAGCCGACAACGATAATTTTGCCGACATCGCCGTCCTCTTTATAGCCTGCCATTTCAAGAATATTGTCAATAGCTTCCTGCTTTGCCGCCTCGATAAAACCGCATGTGTTGATGATTACCGCATCCGCACCTATGGGGGTGTCGATAATCTCATATCCGGCATCGGTCAGCTTTTTAAGCATAAGCTCGCTGTCAACCTGATTTTTAGGACATCCTAAAGAGATAAAGCCGATTTTTTTTGCCATTATTATCACCGTTTTCGTATTTTATAGTAAAAAGCTTATACTTAACTGTAAAAAGCAGTCGAAGCTTCCGTTAAACCATATATTCAAAATCCTCGGAACTTCCCTCACTCAGCGTTTTCTTCCGATGCCGATTGCCGATTTTTCTCCAATATTCTCTTGATTTCCCCATAGCTGTATCCCATTCCCAAAAGCCTCCTATACACCCTCTGTCTGTCCTTTTCGGTCAGGGGGTATGCAAGATGAAGCTTTTCGAGTGCGGCGTTAAGCCCGCCGTCAAGGTCTTCGTTTTCGGAGAGCGATTCGAGTGCGGCGGCGATTTCATCTCGTCCGACACCCTTTTTAAGAAGCTCGGTTTTTATTCTCGCAGGGGCAAAATGCTTATATTCAAAAAGCTCCCGTGCGTAGTTTTCGGCAAAACGAAAATCGTTTATAAAGCCGTAGTCCTCGCATTTTTTAAGAGCGGACCCGACTTCCTCCGGGGAATATTTTTCGTTAAGCTTTCGTTTAAGCTCGTTTTTTGAGTGAGAACGCAGAGAGAGCATTCGCATGGCGGATTCGTATGCCAACTGAAGTCCGCCGTCTTTTTTCAGCTCGTTTAAATCTGCTTCGGTTATTTCGTCGCCGTCATGAAATGAATGTGAATACCAGACGTCGGACGGGACGGTAAATCGATATTCACCGTCCGCAAATATGTTTATTCGTCCGCTTTTGGCTGTGGTCACCGACAAACGCATATCAGTCGGCGGCTATATCTATCTTGATTTTGGGAAATTTGCCGTTGTTGGGTTCAAGCTTGTCATCATCGGGAGCTTCTGCCGTTTTGGGTGCATTCTGTGCCTTTGCCGCATCTTTTTTAGCGGCACCGCCCATAAAAGACGAGAATGAGGGCGAGGTGCGGATTTTGTTCTCGATTTCAGTCATAAGCTCAGGCTCTTCCGAAAACAATACCTTAACCTTATCTCTGCCCTGTCCCAAGCGTCTGTCACCGTATGAGAACCACGAGCCGGATTTTACGATTATGCCGAGTTCTGTTGCGATATCGAGGATTTCGCCCTCTTTTGAAATGCCTGTACCGTACATAATATCAAACTCTGCCTCTCTGAAGGGCGGTGCAAGCTTGTTTTTGACAATTTTCGCTCTTGTGCGGGAGCCGATAAATTCAGAGCCGTTTTTAATCTGCTCTATACGGCGTACATCTATACGCATTGAGGCGTAGAATTTAAGTGCGATACCGCCTGTGGTAACTTCGGGAGAACCGTACATAACGCCGATTTTCTGACGAAGCTGATTTATGAATATAACTATGCAGTTTGAACGCGAAATAGCGCCTGCAAGCTTACGGAGTGCCTGCGACATAAGTCTTGCGTGTGCGCCGACGTGTGAGTCGCCCATATCGCCCTCGATTTCCGCTCTCGGAACAAGTGCCGCAACGGAGTCAATGACTATTATATCAAGCGCACCGGAGCGAGTGAGATATTCGGCAATTTCAAGAGCCTGTTCGCCGTTGTCGGGCTGAGATACAAGCAGTGAATCAACATCGACACCCAGTGCCGCCGCATAATTGGGATCGAGAGCGTGTTCGGCATCGATGAAAGCCGCTTCGCCGCCCTTTTTCTGTGCCTCGGCTACGGCGTGAAGCGCAAGAGTTGTTTTACCGGAGGATTCGGGGCCGTATATCTCGATAATTCTGCCCTTAGGCAAACCGCCGATACCCGTGGCGGCATCAAGTGCGATTGAGCCTGTTGAAATTGAGTCAACATTCAGTGCGCTTGCCTGACCGAGACGCATGACCGAGCCTTTGCCGTACTGTTTTTCTATCTGATCGAGAGCTGTCTGAAGTGCCGTTTTTTTGTCGGCGGCCTTATCCGCAGACTTTGCCTGTTTTTCTGCCATTAATATCAATTCCTTCCTTATGAAACATTTGTTCGCCTTGTGATATGATTATACTCCATCTTTTTTCTGTTTGCAACTGCTTTTTTAAACTTTGTGAGCTGAGGGACATTCTTGGGACAGCGAGAACAATTAATAATTAACAATTTTGGAAAACACTGCGTGTTTTGGATTAAATAGCTTCGCAAATATTTTCACTCACACAATTGTGCCTTTTCTTGCGATCTGTTCCTCAAATCGATTTATATATTCATACGGATACTTGAAGTTATATATCCGCTCGATTTTTTCACCGTTGTCCGTGACGATTTTTGTGACGGCACCGCCGCCGCAGGCTAAAACGGTATGAAGCTCTTCCATCATATAAATATTATAGAGGCTCTCTTTTTCGGGGATGCACCAGCCGACATTTTCAAGATTGCCGACGCTTTTCGACTGACGGTACATATAGTACGGCTCATACCCCGCCGCCGTCAGAGTTCTGTTTGAAAAATCCACCATTTCGGGAGTGTCACGGCAAACGTCATCCGTTTCGTGCTCGGTCACAAGACGAGCCGAACGCTTTAATGCCAGAGTATGCACCGTTATGTTTTCGGGGGACAATTCCAGAGCCTTGTTTATGCTGTACTTAAACCCTTCGAGCGTATCGCCCGACAGCCCGGCAATAAAGTCCATATTTATATTGTCAAAGCCCAGCGAACGGGCTAAATTGAATTTTTCGATTGTATCGGCGGCTGTATGCGGTCTGCCGATATTTTTAAGCACGTTGTCGCAGAAGGTCTGCGGATTTATGCTTATTCGTGTAACACCGGCGTTTTTGAGAACAACAAGCTTTTCTCTGTCTATTGTATCCGGTCTGCCGGCTTCAACCGTAAATTCCGTTGTGTTTTTCATATCGAACACTTCGTTCAGCGTGTCCGTTATTTTTTTAAGATCCTCGGCATCGAGTGACGTGGGAGTGCCGCCGCCGATATATACGGTTTCGAGACAAAGCCCGGCGTTTTCCGCTATTCGCGCGGTCTCTTTAATTTCACGGCACAGCAGGCGTACATAATCGGGTATAAGCTTTTTTGCCGACGCAATGGAATGCGACACAAACGAGCAGTATGAGCATCTTGTGGGGCAGAACGGAATTGACACATACAGAGAATACGAATTGTCATGCTGAATTTCTATGGCGTGCTTCTGTGCGGCAACGACACGGGATGCCATATCCGCCTTAGGCTCTGTTACAAGATATTCTTCGGTAAATATTTTCTTTGCCGTTTCGCTGTCTGTTTTGTCTGTCAGACGGCGTAAAAGCTTTGACGGACGAACACCCGTAAGTATACCCCAAGGAGGGACAATTCCGGTAATTTCGGAAAACACATGAACCATGGCTTTTGCAAGCTGTTTTTCGTCATCGGGTATGCCCATATCATCGGTATGTTCAGGCATAAAAAAGCCGTACTCGGCGTGTTTGCCGTCAATATCGGCACTGCAGAAAAAGCGTGTGCCGCCGTCTGTCGGTTCGATTTTCGTAAGCACCTTTTTTGTGTCGTCGGAGCTGTCGTCAGTCAAATCCGGGACAAAATCAATCTTCTCGAACGGGAAAAATATTCTGCTGATTTTTTCACACTCATAGTTAAAGGAGTGGGATAATGTATATATTCTCATAAGCTAAACTTCTTTGTGCAGGTAGGTGTTATTTCAATAGCGGCAACAAGGGGTAAAAAAACGCTAAAATGCATAATGCAGAATTTCGGAAGTCCTTCGGACTTTGATTTATAAGCTCCGCTTCTTGCGAAGCCGACTGTTTCTTGCTCACTTCCATTGCTCATTGCTAATTGCCGATTGTTATAATGTTTTCAACCTCTCCGACATTTGCGACCTCGTACTCCGCTTTCGGCGCACGGGGATTATAGTTACAGGTTGAGTGTACAAGGCAGGTGTGCATTCCGGCATTTTTTGCGCCGCCTATATCGTTTTTCTGATTATCACCGACATAGAGGCACTCATCGGATTTAACTCCGAGCTTTTCGCACATCATATCAAATATTTCTCTGTCGGGCTTTTCTGTGCCGACATCACCGCTGACGATGATTTCATCGAATATGTACATAAGCCCGGTCATTTTAAGCTTTTTATATTGCAGCTCGTGTCTGCCGTTTGTTATAAGCCCGACTTTCAGCCCCTGCTTTTTGAATTTCTTAAGCATTGGCAGGACATAATCATATTTTACCGCAACACGGGAAAAAGTATCGTATATAAACGAACGGTAGTCTTCATATTTCGGCACAGTCTTAAAAACACCGTGCTCGACCAGATATCTGTAAATATACTCCCAGCCGTCATACACATAATGATCATCGGCATAAATCCACAGCTCGGCAATTTTTTCATCCGTGACACTGTCAGCCATATCAAAATATTCACGGAACATCGGCGCAATGCTCCTCAGTGTAGCATGACGATCAAAAAGTGTGTGATCAAGATCGAAAATTATTGCTTTGAACACGGTGCAGACCTCCCATTGTTGTCAGTTGGCAAGGAGCAGATAGCTTTGCAAGAGGCGGAGCTGATAAATCCAAGTCCGCAGGACTTCCCAAATTATCAATTGTTAATTGTTTTCCACTTCGTATCCGCAAATTCCTCAGCCGACACATCCCCAAGAGGCAGACTGACCGGCATTTTGTCATGTGCGGATTTGTATATGGCGAGGATTGTTTCAACGGCCCTGTATCCCGCGTGAACGTCAACATATGGCGGACGGTGATTTTCTATGGCATCCTTTACATCGGCAAAAAGTGAAATATGACCGTTGCCGTAGACATTGGGAACATTTTCTTTCAGTCCACCGGTTATTATACCGTCAAAATTTTCGTACTCGACTGTGTTTGCGCATATGCCGCCGAGCTTCATTGTGCCGTGCTCACCTATAAGAGTCAGGTGTTCTTCAAAATCGTCGACGGCGTTGTTAACGGTGCCCTCAACGGTCGCAAGACAGCCATTGGAAAATTTTATCACGGCAACACCGACATCCTCGGCTTCAATCATCGGATGAAGGGCGTTATTTGTAAAGGCGCAGACTGTGTCTATTTCGTCGGCACACATCCAGCGCAGTAAATCAATTCCGTGAATGCACTGATTCATAAGCGTGCCGCCGTCGGTTGCCCATTTTCCACGCCAGTCATCGCTTTTGTAGTAGTCGGCTGTGCGGTGCCAGCGAACGGTTATCGCGGCGTTTGACAGTCTGCCGAATCTGCCGTTTTCGAGAGACGAACGCATACTGCGAACGGCTGTATTAAATCGGTTCTGATGGCACACCGACACAGTGACACCGTGCTTTTCTGTAAGGCGGATTATCTCTTTCGCATCGGCGGTGGACATTGCCATGGGCTTTTCTATTATGCAGTTTATGCCACGTGTTATTGCGTCACGCGCGGCATCGAAATGCAGTCCGCTCGGCAGTGCAATGCTGACAAGATCCGGTTTTTCGGTGTCGAGCATTTCACACCATGACGAATAGCGGCGAACGGCTTTTATCTCATCGTCTGAAAACGAGGCGTTTTTGAACATGGTATCTATATGTTCCGGGACGGTATCACACACGGCGCATATTTCCAATTTATTCTCTTTTGCCGCTTTTATATGGTTGGGCGATACTCTGCCGCAGCCGATAAGCGAGTACTTCATTTTATTAACCCCAAATAAACAGTATATGTAATTATTCTAACATAAGATACAATTTAATACAATATCAAATTGGTCGGAGAAGAGCGGTGACAATGCAGAATGCAAAATGCAGAATGCAGAATGCAGAATGCATAATGTAGAATGTATAATGCATAATGTCGGAAGTCCTGCGGACTTGGATTTATAAGCTTCGCCTTTTGCGTAGCTATACAATATAAGACACGCGGTGGCTTCCTTACTTTGGTTTGACAGACCGCTGCCGCAGGTCCTCATCAGCCGCTCAGTTTTCCGCTTGCCGTGTCAGCGTTCTTATCCACCTGAATCTGTTGACCTTCACTACGGCGACAAAGCATTTTGCTATCTGATCGGCTTTGAGTATAAAGAATGTGACGGCGATGGGCCATTTGAACACAAATGCGGACAGTGCCGACATCGGCAGAACCATACACCACATGAAAATTATATCGTTGAACAATACGAATTTTGTATCTCCGCCGCCCGAGACTATTCCGCACAGACACGGTGCTTCATATGACGAGCCTATAACCGTAAAGGCAAGAATGGATATGAATGTTGAGGCGAGTGCTCTTGTTTCCTCGGATATATCATAAATCGCCAGGATGGGATTTTTCATTAACAGCAGGCACAGACAGCAAACGACACCTATTATAAGAAAGAGAATCTGAAATTTTTTGGCGTAGCGTTTTACTCTCGGAATATCGTTTTCACCGACCGTTTTGCCTATTATGACACTTGAAGCGGATGATGCCGACGTATAGAGCACAGCAACAATCTGAAATATCGGAGACGCAATTGCATTTGCGCCTATTGCCGCCGCACCGAGTCTGCCGATAATTGCGGTCTGTACAGCCATGGCGACACCCCACGAACTGCCCGAACCGACAAGAGGAAGTCCCGTTTTTATAAAATCGGAGAAATATATTTTTTCACACTTGAATGTATCTGAAATTCTGAGCTTAAGTTTTTTGTCAATAACAAAGACATATATAAGCGTCGCTATAAGCTCCACAACACGTGATGCGAATGTTGCATATGCCGCACCGACGGCACCGAGCTCCGGGAAGCCGCATTTGCCGAAAATGAGAACCCAGTTAAGACCGATATTGACGACAAGAGCCAAAACCGACGTAACAAATCCGATAGCGACACTCTCGACACTTCGCATAAGCGGAATAAGCACGTTTGTAATTGCGAAGATGATATACGTCATTGACATTATTCTCGTATAGTCAACGGCGGCGTTTACAATTTCGGTTTCGTTTGACAGAAGCCCCAGAACACCATCGGGAGTGATATAGACAATTATACCCAGAATGAATGCGAACAGGCACGATGTTATTATAGCCGCCGAATACACCTTTTTTATCGGAGACAGCTGCTGTTTGCCCCAGTACTGCGACGCTATAACGCCGAGACCGTTGGCAAAGCCGCCTATTGAACACTGTAAAAAGAACTGAATCTGATTTGCGAGGCTGACACCGCTCATTGCCGCTTCACTGTATGAACCGAGCATAATGCTGTCGGCAAGGTTTACGCTGAATACGATGATATTCTGTATGGCAACCATACCGAAAAGCGAAAAGAATGTTTTGTAGAAATACTTGTCGGACTGCTTTATCATAAAAAAATCCTCCGGGGAAATGTAGAAATAAGTTTAGCATAATATTGAGATGAATTAAAGGGGGAAGATAAAAAATCAGCAATTAGCAGTTAGCAATTAGCAATGAGTGG
>CAVFPQ010000081.1:0-10797 GCA_963624415.1 Acutalibacteraceae bacterium
TTTTTTGTTCTTCAGATAAAAACGATAAAAAAAATAGCAACTTAAAATCGGCAATGTCGAAAGTCCCGGAGCCGTTCACATTCTCTGTAACCAAAAAAACAGAGACGCCGCTTTTTTTGCAACGCCTCTGCCGCTAAGTATTCAGATTAAATCTTTGTACGTGTCCAGCTGTGAGGGCCGCCCTTAACCCTGGGATTTCTGGGACATACACCGGGGGATGGATAAGCATCAACATACAATGAATTTGCGTAATGAGTTCTTCTCTGACCGCAATATCTGCACTGATATAATGTATTCTTCTTTGATGTGCGTGCCGAAGAGGAGCTTGACTGCTTATTCAGCTTCTCTCTGAGTTCGCGGTTTTCTCTTTCTAACTGCGCCTTACTCTTTCCGAATAATCCCATTTTTATTCACCTCACTTTTGTCTGTTATATGAATATGAACACATAAAGTCCGATATATGCCGCAAGGGCAAGAATCTTAAAGAAAATATTCCATCTGCTTGTCTTGAACATAAGAGTCATTACTGCAAGCGGAAGGCCGTAAAACAGCGCATAATAAGCGTACCTCGGGAAAGAAGAAGGCAGACAATAATGGAAAATAAAAAGCAATGCAATCGGCGAACAGACAAGAAACAGTATAAACATTATCCATCCGTTAATTCCGCGTTTTGCCGGCTTGCATGTTTTAGACAGCTTGGGAACAATTTCCTCCTCCTGTTTGTCAACACTTTCTGCTTCGACATACTCGACATCCTTCTGCGAAGGCGCAGTGTTTTCTTTGGCAGGTACAGGCACGGGGACCGGGGCAGGCATATCCTGCTTTGCGCCGCATTCCTCGCAGAATGTTGCGTCGTCGGCAAGCTGCATCTGGCAGTTTTTACAGAATTTCATAGTATCCTCCTATTAATCGGGTCGCTTAGAACCGCATTTTGTACAGAATTTTCCTTTGTTAACATTACCGCAGGAACATTTCCACATGGGTGTTCCCGTTTCTTTTTTTGCACCGCAGCCGGGGCAGAACTTGCCCTGATTTATTCTTCCGCAGCCGCAGACCCAAGGCAGTACATCTCCGACAGCACCGGGTTGTGTTCCCGCAGGCTGTGATGTGGAATTGACGGAGGCTTTTCCTTTGCCTGTTGCCTCCCGGTTTATCTGTGTATTTCGTTCGGCACCGGTTTGCTCATTCGGTATGGGATTATTCATAAAACACTCTCTGTATTTATCTGAATAACCGGCAGTGAGACTTTGTTTTTCGGCCTGCGCCTGTCGCTTTTGTTCGCATCCGACAAGCACAATCTTATGCAGTACCTTGGCAAATTCCAAGCAAATTGCTTTTTTTGACAACATACAAGTAAAAAAGTCTTCATTTCCTCCGGAAACATACAGATAGATGTCAAACACACCTTTTACATAAATATCGGTAATTGATTCTAAAGGGATATGTTTTTTCTTTTTCTTATAATAGTAATGTATGGCAAGATTTGTAATACAGATACAACTATCATATGAATCGTCCCAGGGCTTATAGAGGAATTCAATTTGTTCATGTTCATCGAGCTCGAACAAATCCGGCAGTGCTTTGATTTCATCAATTTTTTTCTTTTCAAACTCACAGTAACTTTCAAAAGTGCTGTCATAAGAAGCTATGAACCCACTGATTTTTTCGGCAATATATTTTTGCAATACGGCTGAATGCTTTTTGTATAATACAGAAATATCGGCTTTTAACTGTGCGCGAACCGCCATATATGCCTTGACACGCCTGATATACGGCTCAAGAACAGCATTATCCTTATCGCAGTCCTGCAATTCTTTCAGAAGTTCTTTAAGACCGTCCTCTTTTGCCACCTCGGCAATACCACGCATTGTACATTTTTCGGTCAGTTCCTTAAAATTCAGTTCTTCGTAACAGTCATAAATCTTTTCTTCAAACGGTTCGACATTCTTCTCCCTGAAATTCAGTTCTTTGATTTTTTCCTCGATAGCTTCAAGCTCTTCCCATGTGCAAGCGTCAATGCAGCCGCAAATTCTTTGGAGCATTCCGCACTCAAAATCATCGAGTGTGGCATTCAGAGAAGTGAGTGCGTCATCAAGAACAGTCTTATCAATGTCAAAATGTTTCGCTCTCTTTATTCGTCCGAGGATTCCGTCATGCTTTTCGTCAGACGGAACGGCAGTCAACCCGGCAAGAGCCTTTTTCTGAGCAGCAAGAATCTTATTATAAAGCAGAGGGGCATATTTCTCTTCTTCGGCTTTCGGCAACTTTGCGTGCGGCAGGGCTTCATTCGCCGACAATAAGAGATCATAGTCATCGCCTGCCGTGATATATACTCTTTCAAACTCCTTAATGTGAATTTTTTCTTTCACACGTTCTGTAAGCTCGTCCCTGATTTCGGGAGACAGACGGGGGTGGTTTTGCAGATCGGCGAAGATAGCCGATAATTCTTCAACAGAAAGTTTTTCTGCATTTTCGGGCTCGCAGTCAGAGAGAAGCTTTACGGTTTTCTTGTCTTTGCAGTCATATATCAAGTCAATATAACGCGTTATTCTGCCGTTAAGCTCGGACTTTATCTCCGAAGAAAAAGTTGAGAAATGTACGGCCTTTACCCTGTCGTTTAATTGGTCAAGGTCATAATCTTCAAGATATCTTTCTTCACAGGACTCCAGCAATCTCGCGTTGCTTAATTTTTGTGAAATGTCGTCAAGATATTTTTTTGTATTGCACTCTTTGAAGTTTAATTTATTGATTTCGTCAATAATTCTCTCATATTCGGCAGACGGCAAATCATCGGTATTCGCGCAAAGAGTCTCGAGAACGGAATTTTCATGCTCATCTATGGGTTTTGCGATAATCGCCAGATATTTATCAAGAATATCCGAATGGAAAGAATATCTGTCTTTTGAATCGTCGTAAAGTGCGACAAGTGCCGTGTAATCAAGTCCGGAAATTGTTCCGCAGACTTTTTCGAGACAATCGGTCTGAACGGTCCTCAGACGTTCGGATATCTTTTCGAGCCATTTTGATTTGATCGATTTTTCGACTAAGATATAGTGGTCGTCATCGTCATCTTTTTCGTCGCCTTCATCGATTATTCTGCCGTGTAATTCGACAAGACTGTCATAATCGTTCCGGGCTTCATCAAACAGCTTCGACAGCATGGCATCGTCTAATTCACAGAGTCTGTCGGATATTTTGCTGTCCCACTCATCAAGCTGTTTTCCGTATTGATAGTCGGTATGTACCGTTTTTTCAACTGTTTTCTTATGCTTCAGTTCAGAATGAGCAACTTCGCCTATAATCGCCCCGAATATGTTCCTCTTCGTCGCGAGTGCCGCTCGCATAAATCTGAGGCCGGTCTGATTGTCCGGGCATTTGTCAAATCCCGCTGACAGTTCACTGTTCTGAATTTCAAGCAGATACTCACATACAGCATCGAAACATTCGCTTAATTCCGACTCGGAAAATGTATACTTTATATCCGGGTTGACATCGAACATTGCCCGTTCATACCATGTCGGTTTTTTCGTGACATCAAGTTCGTCTGAACACGCCTTTCCGAGCACCCGCAAATCATAATCAAGACTATCGTTATCCTCAGCGGAAAGGTGATAGAGCAGTCTGAAGTATAAAGCGATATTTTTTCTTTCACGCTCGTTTTGAGGAATTATTTCCGTATTATCTTCACTTGCGGAGGAATCTTCTTCACGCAGAACAAAACGATGTGATTTTATATCGGCAAGTATTTTCCGAATATACTGTTCTCTGTCGACCTCGATTTCGGGCTCAACCTCATCCGAGTCGTTATAATACAGATCGTTCATGCTCTCGTAAGCGACAATATCATTCTGAGTGACCTTGTCGATTAACGCTTTGGTTTCGGAATCCGATTTCCCGGCGCCCTTCAGAACAAGATAGTTCATCATATGCTTCTTCGCTGTTTTGGCATTTCCGGTGGGATTTTTCGAGTATTCATAATCAACAAAAGCGCGAAGACTCGGTCTGTGACTGCCGACAGAAGAGAGATATAAATCTTTGCAGGCATTCTCGGCTTCCCTGTTGCCGAGTTCATCTGCAGCTCTTATCCAACGCTCCGCCGCATAAAAGTCTTTCAGCGTGCCGTGACCTTCAATATAACATTTTCCGAGATTCAGCATTGCCCGTGTATTTCCGGCACGGGCGGCCTTCTCGAAACAACCGAAAGCAAGGTTTGCGTCCGGTGTACATTCAAAACCCGTCAGCAGCCATTCGCCGAGCAGGTTGAGTGCTTCGATATTTCCGGCATCGGCAAGCCGCTTTGCGCCTTCAAGACCGTTGACTTTTTTGCCGTCAATCTCGCAAGTCAGCTCAATTCTCATAAATTACACCTCTTATCCTTACTTAAAAGTCCCAATCATCATCGTCAATAACGATTTTCTTTATTTTCTTTGTAGACTGTCTTGAGATATACAGAGTATTTTCGGTAATA
Source organism: Acutalibacteraceae bacterium (assembly GCA_963624415.1). Taxonomy (GTDB): domain Bacteria; phylum Bacillota; class Clostridia; order Oscillospirales; family Acutalibacteraceae; genus RUG806. The sequence continues at coordinate 4,469 of CAVFPQ010000081.1, forward strand.
CCGAAGTCCTTGACATCACCGGCTTCAATGGTACCGTCAGCCACAAGTGAATCAAAGATACCTCTGAAGTCAACATTCTTAAAATGACGAAGATCACGTCCTCTGAGATGTTTCTTTCTGAATTCATTCATAATAACCGAGAAGGTTTGCGGCTTCATATTATTCATAATATCAAGCACCGCGGTTTTTATTTCCTCGGGATTTGTCAGGTCTACATCATAGAGACTTATGCTTTTCAATGCATCGCTCTTGCTGAAGGCAAATTCCGATTGCGGAATTTTCTCAAAATCGCATATTTCGATATCGGCAATCTGCGAAGAGAGTAAATTCAGATGAAATCTTGCTCCGCGGCTTCCGAGGTCGGCGGATTTTTTCATCATAGACAGCCCTATGCTTTTCTTGTCAAAAGAGTTATATAAAATGTAGCCGAGACTGTGCAGGGCATCAATATTTTCGAGAGAATAAGCGTACCTGTACAGATTGACAGCCTTGTTTATATCACGGCGGATAAAGGTTATTCCGTATTCATACATTCTTCCGAGAAACAGTATGGCATCGGAGCATTTCGCGTTTGCGGCAGTGAATAAGCCGTCTAAATAATCGCTGCCCTTTTTGGCTGTTCCAGCACCGAATATTGAGCACTGCGCATAAAACCCCAACGCATCGGGATTAGTGTTCTTCTGACTTATAACTTCATCCATGTCGGCAAATCTTGTATTTCCGTAGGTAATCGGAAAAAGAACCCCGACTTCGGCATTATTCATGCCCGATGATGACTGTGATTTTTCCATTTCTTCTCATCTTCACCTTTCTTTTTTTCGCTGCCGGATATATTTTGGTCATGTTGTATCCGCACTCCCGCATACATCAGTTTTCAGGCGCGGTAATGGGGAATTTCTTTCCGCCGGCGTTCATTATATCCGTAATCTCGTTATCAAGTGTTTCGGCAGTGAAATTATTAAATGTCGTGCTGCCTTTCATTTCCTTAAGAATCCATTTGTTTGCCGTATTTTTGAAATACAGCTTGGCTGTGGTCTTTACGAGCTTTTCTTCTCTTACAACATCAAGAAAGCACTCACCGCCGACAAATCTGAGCTGTTCCTCCTGCGAAAACTGTATAATCTTTGCGTCTATATACTGACTTATGGCAGTCAGATAGACATCAAACGGCAGGGGATCAACCGAAATTTTTGCAATCAAGGCATCAAGTCCGACTTTTGCAAGGTCAAACCAGTCCTGATTCAGCAATGCTATCGCCGCAGCGCCGAGCCGCTTTTTTCCGGTTACGCTTGTGTCTGCCGCATAAACGGAAAGTTCCGCATCTTCGCCGCCGGGTGTGTTATATTCCGCAGCGAACCTGTCCGCCGTGTTATAGACAGTCTGACCGGCACGAAGCGCCTTTCCTCCGTACTTTGCGCCACTCTTTAATAATTTTATAATTCCCATTTTGCATCTCCGTCTTTACATAAATTTTTTTAATGGGTTCAAGCCAGTTGCTGTTCAAGCTCGTTAGTAATCTCGATCTCCTCGTCGTTTTCCAAAGCTCTGATATAATCGGGAACTTCATCTTCCGTGATTTCTTTTGTAACTTCAACTTCCTCCCACTCCGGTCCGTTGCGGATGTAGTTTCTGGAAATCTTTTTGAGCTTTCCTCCGATTTTCGCGGCAATAATCTTGGTTCCGTAAACAACCTTATTAAGTTTTTCCTTGATTTTTTCCGCGGCTTTCTTTATCCAGTTGAGAATACTGTTCCAGAATGTCGCGCACACCACACCGACGGCAATAACAGCCCCGATAATTGCAGCCAAAAGTAACATTTCAATTAATCTCCTTATTCTTCTGTTTCTTTTAATTTTAACTGTTCTTTTACATATTCCTCCGAAACCTTTCGACGTGTGACGGTTTCGACAGGTCCGGCATTCGCTTTCTTTGCATTTATAATCTGCTCAATCGCTTCTCTGAAATACCGGTCTTCCACAACAGATTGTTCTGTGCGTGCGGCTTTTGTCGCCGCCGAGAAAACGGCATTTGCTATATCGCTTCCGCTGATACCGTCATATTTTTCTGCGATATCCTCAATATCGAGATCTGTCGGAAGCTCCTCGGGAATATACATTCTCCACAGCTTTTGCCGAAGCTCCGCATTTGGCAGATTGAACTTAATCTGATATCTTATTCTGCGGATAAACGCCGGATCAAAATTCCGGATGAAATTCGTTGTAAAGATAACAACGCCGGTATAGTCATTCAGAATGTTCAGCAGGACAGATCGTGTCTGATTGACACTGACATCCGCAGAAGAACGCATATCGGTTACTCTTTTGCTGAGCAGTGCGTCCGCTTCGTCAAATATTATGACAGCATCAAGATCCGCCGCCGTTTCGAACAGCTGTCTTATGTTCTTTGCGGTCTCGCCGACATACTTGGACTCAATTTCAGCGTAATCGACAAACAGAACCTCTTTTCCGAGTTCGTTGGCAATGGCATGAGCCGCCATTGTTTTGCCTGTTCCCGATTCGCCGTAAAGGTTAATCGAAAGATTGCAGCGGTCCGAAAAACGTGTTCGAAGTCCCCATTCGTCCATCAGTTTTTCCCGATGAGAATAAAAGGATGAAGCATCGAGCAGAGATTCTCTTGTGGAATCTTCCAGAATAAGATCGTTCATTCGGTATTTCGGTGAAATTGTTGTCCACGCTGTCGTTGTGCTTTTTTGGGGTGTATTATCTGTTTTTACAACAGGTTCGGCAATTACTTCTTTGGGCTTTCTGTTAAATGCGTTGCCCGTAAAATCAAGCGGCATGGTATATCCCTCTTTCTTTAAAAAATATCGTTTGTATAACCCATGAATAATTTGCAATGTAATTATATCGGGGGGGGGTGATTGTCAAGCTGAAAATCAAAATAACATCAATAAAAGGCAATCGGATAATATATCAGAAATTTAATCTAAATTCTTATACGCTTCCAGCTGTGAGGGCCGCCCTTGATTATGCGATTTCCGGAGCAGCGGTCGGGTGCAATGTAAACATCACCATGCGAGGCATCGGTATAATAGTAAGTTATCTCGGCACCGCAATACCTGCACCGAAACAAAATGCCTACCAAACCGTCTGACTTTGATTTCTTATTAAATATTCCCATTCTGTTCTCCTCGTACTTATTCGGAAAATCTTTTTCTGATTTTTCTTACTATTGCGAAAATTATGCCGGCTGCGATTAAAACCGCAATTGCAATAAGGCCTATTTTGGCGAGTATTGTTAACATATACATTCCCGTTGTAAGGCCGAGACCTAAGAGCATAATGACTCCTGCCGAGATAATACCCGCAAGCAGCGGTCTTGAAAAAGATTTTTTCTTGCAGATAATAAAAACAATAACGCCGACTATACCGGAAACAACTGCCAAAAATTTCATTTAATCACCTGTTCCATTGTAATATTCATTCATTCGCCGGATTTCTTCCTTCATACTTTCAACAAACTCATCGGGAGAAATAACCTTCACCCATGAGCCCTGACTTAAAAGCCACATTTTAATGCCGTCGCCGTAGGTTTCGGCCTCAATAAGATATTTATTCGCATCCGTTCGTTCGATTATCTTAGCTGTCGGGAGCTTATCGAGCACCGCCTGAACCGAAGGACCGCTGAACTCAAACCGAACAACCCGAAGCTTTCCGGGCCACATAAACAGACTTCTTTTTCGAAGGAGTCCTTCATCGAATTTAGCGGCTTCAAAATCATAGCTTTCACGGTGTACAGTTATTTTCTTGATTCTGTCAATACGGAAATAGTACGGCTTTTCATTCCCGGCTTCATCGTCATCAAGAAACGCTATCAGATAGAAATAGTAATCCGTAAACATAACGGTTGCGGGACGAAGCCTGTGAGTGACGACTTTTCTGTCCATTCTGTAATATTCAATGCTGATTTTTCTGCGGTCCGTTATGCAGTTTATAAGCCTCCACAGATTATCCTGAACGCTTTCGCAGTCGTGATTTACTTCGGGGTAATGATACAGCTCATTGCGGATAAGCTCGTTCATTTTCGGACGGTCGCCGGGAGTTGTGAAGCTCTTTAATTTTCCTATAAGAGTGAGCAGTTCCATCTTTGAAAATGCTCTGGCACCTATCATTACTTCAACCAGCGAAAACAATTCCTTGTTCGTCAGAAACTCATCCATATAAAGACGGTAGCATTTGTCACCGTATGAATACTCAAGCTCTGTATTGCCGACAAGATCACGGTGATCCGCAAGAAAGTCCTTCAAATCATTTATACTGCGTGTAATACTTTTTGTTGATACACCGTATTCATTCGCAAGCTCCTGAACCGATATATCTTCTCCACGCAAACCGCGGAAGAAAATTTCAAGGACTCTGTACTGTTTTGTGTTTTCCATTTGTACCTCCCGACTGCGGAGCTGTAATCCGCAGCCTCTGAATATGATTATATTTTTCGTATGGGACTAATGTATGTCCCGTTAAAATAAAAGTATCGAAAAATGCAAATTTTTAAAAGGTTGATTTCACTTCTATTTTGACTGATTTGATTTTTAAGTCAAGAAAAAAATGTGATTTAATGATTTTTTCACGGTCAGGCGGCGGTTTTGCGGTTTTGCTTTTCGGGAAACAGTGCCGGACATTCCGTGATTGACAAATAAAAAAGGGATTATTATAATAGTTCAAAACTAAGCAGAGGAATGGCAAATAACAAATGAACAACGATAAAACATTCTTGGGTACGGAACCTGTCGGACGACTTCTTTTTAAGCTGTCACTGCCGACTGTTGCGGCTCAGATAGTAAATATGCTCTATAATATTGTTGACCGTGTGTATATCGGTCATATGCCCGAAGACAGCGCTTTGGCGTTAACCGGTGTAGGTGTCTGTCTGCCGATTATTATGATTATTTCGGCGTTTGCGGCGTTTGTCACATCGGGCGGTGCGCCGAAAGCGTCAATCAGCATGGGCAGGGGCGATTTTGAAAATGCCGAAAAGCTTTTAGGCGGCTGTTTTATGATGCAGGTTTTCATTTCCGCAATACTGACGGTCATTTTCGGATTGTGGGGACGGGAGCTTCTGCTGCTTTTCGGTGCAAGTGAACAGACAATTGAATTTGCCGTTGACTACATGAGAATTTACACACTCGGCACAATATTCGTCCAGCTGACACTGGGAATGAACGCATTCATCTCGGCGCAGGGAAAAACGAAAATTTCAATGCTTACGGTGCTTATCGGTGCGGCGGCAAACATAATTCTTGACCCCGTGTTTATATTCGTATTCAACATGGGCGTAAAGGGTGCGGCGCTGGCGACGGTTATTTCTCAGGCGATTTCATGCGTATGGGCGACTGCGTATCTTTGCGGAAACAATACGGTATTGAAGCTTCGTGCGAAGAACTTTTTCCCGGGGGCAAAGCTTATACTGCCGTGCGTGGCACTGGGTGTATCAACATTTGTAATGCAGTCGAGCGAGAGTGTAATATCAATGTGCTTCAATTCATCGCTGTTAAAGTACGGCGGCGATATTGCGGTGGGAGCGATGACGATTCTTACAAGTGTTATGCAGTTTGCGATGCTGCCGCTGTCGGGTGTGTCGCAGGGTGCTCAGCCTATTCTGAGCTTTAACTACGGCGCGAGAAAAGCGGACAGGGTAAAAAGCACATACAAACTATTATTAAAAGTATGTATGGCGTACTCCACAACGCTTTGGGCGCTTATAATGCTGTTCCCGGGTGTTTTCGCAAGGGTATTTTCATCGGATGCATCACTTATCGAGTTTACATCCGAGGCACTGAGAGTATACTGTGCGGTGCTGTGCATTTTCGGCGTACAGATGTCGTGTCAGATGGCGTTTGTGTCAATCGGGAACGCACTGTGCTCGGTTATAGTCGCGGTTGTAAGAAAATTTGTATTGCTTATACCGCTGATTTACATAATGCCGCATATAATAGAAGACAAGACAATGGCGGTGTATACGGCAGAGCCTGTGGCGGATGTAATAGCGATAACGTTTACGGCGATACTTTTTGCCTGCACATTTACGAAGGCAATGAAAAAGCTTGGCGATGCACACGGAAATTGAGGCGGAATGCTTGTAAAGTGAGCGGGCAGTATTCAGTGGCTTCGCAAAATATCAGTTAATAAAAAAGTGTCTTGCTGCAAGACACTTTTTTTCTGACCTTCTGCGAAGCTATACAAATCAAGCCCGCAGGACTTCCGACATTGCTAATTGCTAACTGCTAATTGCCAATTGCAATGCGAAGCTATATAATCAAAACGCTTTTGCGTTTTCCTTCATTATGCATTATGCATTATGCATTCTAC
>CAVFPQ010000082.1:0-1228 GCA_963624415.1 Acutalibacteraceae bacterium
AAATTAAGCAGGGGACAACCAACCGTCCTCTGCTTTTTTTAGATTGTTAATTCTTTTTTGTGATTTTAAATGTTATTTCAATCATAACTATCATAAGCGTAAAGAAGAGCAGCAGAAAATACGGCATAATTGTAAATGAAATACTGTTTCCGAGCAAGCCGAACAGCGGCGGCATAAATGTTGAGCCTATATATGCGCTTGCCATCTGTATTCCGATAATCGCACCCGAATTTTCCGCACCGAAATTAAACGGCGTAGAATGAATAATACACGGATAAATGGGCGCACAACCGAAGCCGAGCACAAGAAAAGCGGCTACGGCGGCAGTATATGAGTCGGTCGGAATAAGCATAATTCCTATTCCGCACATTACAATTGATGTTCCTATTATAATCATTTTTCTGTCGCCCAATTTATCGGTAAAAAATCCGTCAATAAACCGTCCGACGGTCATTCCGATATAAAACAGAGAGGCAAGTCCGGCGGCATGCTCCGCAGACAGGTGCTTTACCTCCGAAAAATAAGTGCTTGCCCACTGCATGGTTGTGACTTCGGCGGAACAGTATCCGAAAAATCCCAGCAAAAGAAACGGAACACCTTTTATTTTAAGTACCGAGCCGAGCCCAATGCTTTTTGTCTGTGCCGTCTCCTGCTTTTCGTTGATTTTCCATACGGGCAAAGTGGCAAGGAGAATAATTGCTATCACAAGCTGAATAACGCCGACAATTCTGTATCCGCTGTTCCATGTGCGGTTTGATAGGGCGTAGCTCATTACAAACGGGCTGATAATAGCACCTGCGCCCCAGAAGCAGTGAAGCCAGCTCATGTGCTTAGCTTTATAATGAAGTGCGACATAGTTGTTAAGTGCCGCATCTATCGCTCCCGCGCCGAGTCCGTACGGAATTGCGAACAGTATAAGCATCCAAAATCTTGTTGAAAAAGAAAATCCGAACAGTGCTATTACTGTAAGAAATACGCTTATTACGGTTACAATTCTCGTTCCGAGCTTGTGTGTAAGCTTATCCGAAAACAGGCTTGATATAATTGTGCCGCCCGAAATTATCATTGATATTATTCCCATATAAGATATAGGCACATTAAGCTCTGTGTGCATCACGGGCCAGCCGGAGCCTAAAAGCGAATCGGGCAGTCCGAGACTTATAAAGGCAAGATATATCAATGACAGCAAAAACAGATACATATTATTTACCTCAAATAAATTTGTCGA
>CAVFPQ010000082.1:1238-10419 GCA_963624415.1 Acutalibacteraceae bacterium
TTTGCAAGCAAAATTTTCATGCAGTCAATTATCTGAAATATCTTGTTATTACTTAAAATGTGTACTAAAATAAATAAAAGTGCTTTTTTCGGAGGAAAATTATGAAAGACTTTATTCACGGATTTGCCCTTAAAAAACAGACTGAAATAGCCGAGCTTGACGGCGTGCTTTACAGCTTCACTCACGAAAAAACCGGGCTTCGCCTTGTGTGGCTCAAAAGAGAGGAAGAGAACAAGACCTTCGCCATTGCGTTTGAGACGCTTCCCGAAAATGACACGGGTGTGTTTCATATTCTTGAACATTCCACGCTTTGCGGCTCTGAAAAATATCCCGTAAAAGAACCGTTTTTACAGCTTATGAAAAGCTCAATGAATACATTTCTTAATGCTATGACATATCCCGACAAGACAGTTTATCCTGTGTCAAGCAAAAACAGCAAGGATTTTATGAATCTTGTTTCTGTCTATCTTGATGCCGTGTTTAAGCCGGCTATATATAAAAAGCCCGAAATTTTTCGCCAAGAGGGCTGGCATTATGAGATAGACGAAGACGGCTCTGTGTGCTACAACGGTGTTGTATTCAACGAGATGAAGGGCGTTTATTCAGACCCCGACGCGCTTGCCGATACTGCCATAATGGAGGCGCTTTATCCAGATACGCCCTACGGTTTTTCTTCGGGCGGCGACCCTGCGAAAATTCCCGATCTTACATATGATGAGTTTATTAAAACGCACATGCGTTTCTATTCTCCGTCAAATGCTTATGTTCTGCTTGACGGCAGTGTTGATATTGAGGCCGTAATGAAGCTTTTGGATGAAGAATATCTTTCGAAGGCATCTGTCGGCAAGCATTTTGCACCGCCCACAATGCAGTCGCCTGTAAATCCCGGTGTGGTAGATGCCGAATTTGAAGTCGCAAGTGAAGATGAAGAACAGACCGACTCGAGAGTTATTCTTGCCGGGGTAATTTCGAAAAAAACAGACAGAGAAAAAATTGCCGCAATGAATATTTTGTCAGATGTTCTGTGCGGTGGCAACCATGCACCTCTTACAAAGGCGATTCTCGAAAGCGGTATTGCCGAGGATGTCACACTGACTGTTGAGGAAGATATTATCCAGCCTTTCTTTAAGATTGAGCTTCGTAACGTTGAGCGTGATAATCTTGAAAACGCATATAATTTCTTAAACGAAACTCTTAAAAAGATTCTTGCCGACGGCATTGACAGGACTGCTCTTAATGCCGCAATAGCGAACGCCGAATTTAAGGCAAGAGAACGAGATTATGACGGATATCCGCAGGGGCTTATGCTCTGCATTCAGATGGCGGACTCCATGATTTACGGCGAAGAACCGGAATTTGACCTTGAAGTCGGCAGTCTGTATGATGTACTCCGAGAAAAAGCGAAGCTCGGATATTTTGAAGAGCTTCTTGATAAGATTATAATAAACAATGCACATAGCTGTGTTGTCCGTCTCTTGCCGTCCGTCAAGTTCGGTGAAAAACGAAACGAAGCCGAATTGAACAGAATTTCTCGGGAGCTTGAAAATCTTTCCGAAGATGATGTCCGGAAAATATATGACGAGCAGGATGCGCTTCTTTCGTGGCAGATGAGCGAGGATACCCCCGAGGCTCTTGCGACAATGCCGACACTTTCGCTTGATGACATTGACGCTTCTCCCGAAAATATTCCGACTCGTCACTATCTGAAATCCGGTCTGCATTTCAGGGAATATCCGGTGTCAAATAACGGTGTGTCTTATTTCAGTCTGTTCTTTGATATTAACGGATTTTCTGAAAAAGAATATTCACAGCTGTCGCTGATGTGTGAGCTTCTGGGTAAGCTTGACACGGATAAATATTCGTCTGCGGACCTTGCAAATGTTATCCGCGAAAATCTGGGGTCACTCGAATTTTCGGTAACGGCTTTCTCCGGTGAAAATGAAACAGATACCTGCAAAGCAAAGCTCTCCGTCTGTTTCAGCACGCTTAAACAGAATGCCGAAAATGCATTAAGGCTTGTTCTGCATATTATAAATCACACCGATTTTTCGGATGCGAATGCGATATCCGATATAATCCGTCAGACAAAAATCGATCTGTATCAGGAAATTTCAATGTCCGGTTCTTCCGCAGCGCTTGTTCGCCTTATGGCTCAGAATACCGCAGCAGGTGTAATAAAAGAGTGTGCGGACGGAATAGCATATTATGAATATCTTAATACGCTTGAGAATATAACGGATTTTTCGTTTCTTTCATCCCTCGCAGAAAATGTGTTCGTCAAGACAAATCTTGTTGTAAGTGCAACGGGTGACATTCCCGAAATATCATATGACGAGCTTTTCTCTCTTGATGAACTTAAAGAAAACCGCACGGCTGTAATTGCTCCGTGGAAAAAATGCAGTGAAGGCTTTGTTGTGCCCTCCGATATCGCTTTTGCGGCACGAGGCGGCAATATAAAATCGTGCGGCAGTGTCTTCTCGGGCAAAATGTCACTTGCGGCTCATATATTAAGTCTTGATTATCTTTGGAATATCATAAGAGTTCAGGGCGGTGCGTACGGTACGGGGCTTACCGTAAAAGAAAACGGCTTTGTCGGGTGCTATTCTTACCGTGACCCAACAGCCGCAAAGTCGATTGATATTTTCTCCGATTGTGCCGAGTATCTTAAAGAGAGCATAACGGACGACACGGAGCTTACAGGTGATATTATAGGCACAATTGCCGACGGTTCGCCGCTTCTGTCTGTCAGAAACAAGGGCGTAAGAGCGGATACTCTTTATTTTAACGGTATTTCTTATGAAAAACTGTGCGAAAGAAGAAAACTTCTGCTTGAGACTGAGCCTTGTGAGCTTATTCAAATTGCCGATACACTGCACAAAACTCTTTCGGCAAACGGCAGTGTCTGTGTTATAGGTTCAAAAGAACAGATAGAAGCTTGTGATGAAATAGAAAGAGTTGTAATTTTTTGATATGATTCATTTTGTGCCGAGAGTTGTAAAATCTATTATATCGGCATTCAGAAAAACCGCATCGGCAGGGGAGTGAGTAATAAGAAGAACTGTCTTGCCGAGAGTTTCGGTTTTAACGAGTTCGAGCATTCTCTGTGATGTTTCGGCATCGAGTTCTCGTAATGGTTCATCAAAAAAGAATATGTCACCGCCGTAATGGAGTGCTCTGATTACGGCGAGACGCCTTTTCATTCCGCCGGACAGTGTGTCGGCGGTTTTTTCTTTGTCTTCATATAGTCCCGCTTCTTTAAGAAGTCTTTCGGCGTTTTCTTTGTCGTTATTGACGCACAGCAGATTTTTCTCTGCGGAAATATTCGGAATAAGGCGATTTTCCTGAAAGATGTATGACAGTTTTTTGCCTTCGATACCTTCAACTGTGCCTTCATCGGGTTTTTCAAGCCCCGCAATGCACCTGAGAAGAGTAGTTTTGCCTATGCCGGACACGCCCGAAAAAGCCGTTACTTTTCCTTCGGGAATTTCAAGTGACAAATTTTCGAATATTATTTTATTGTCATATTTTTTTGTAAGATTTTTTAATTTAATCATCTTTAAGTAATGCAGAATGCATAATGCATTATTTTTTCGTATTCTTATGTCAGCGGAGCAATATAAATCAAGTCCGCAGGAATTCCGAAAATGTCAATTTTTAATTCTTGATTGTTAATTTTATTATGCGTTTTATTATGTTCTCGAGAACAATGCTCAGTATTATTACTGCCAATGTCCACGCAAACAACGACGGTGTTTCAAGATAAACCTTTGCGTTATATATGCCTTTGCCGATACTGTCTGACGGTGTGCAGATTACTTCTGCCGCAACGCATGCTTTCCACGAAAGTCCCATTGATGTTATCGCCGCCGCTGAAAAATACGGCTTTAATGCCGGAATGTATATGTATTTGATTTTGTTTGCGCTTGTCATTCTGAAAAATGATGCCGCCTCAAGAAGTTTTTTGTCGGGGGAGGAAAGTCCTTCGATAATGTTTCCCCATACTATCGGCAGACTCATAAGAAAGCCCGTAAATGAAGGAACATATTTCGATGTCATAAGAACCAAAGCGGCAATTATGAATGACGCTACGGGTGTGGCTTTTATTATGTGCAGTACGGGTGACAGAAATGTTTTAAGGGGATTGCAAATATGTGTCAACACACCGAGCAATGTGCCGAAAATCATTCCCGATACCCATCCGACAAGCACTCTTAAAAGTGTTTTTCCGCATGAGATATAAAAGTCACTCTGTGTCAGAAGCTCGCCGAAAGCTTTGAGCGTTTCAAGCGGAGACGGCAAAAGCAGGCTCATCCCGGCAGTCTTTGCGACTGTCGAGAGAACCTGCCAGAGTAAAACCCATATTATCGCAGTAACTAAAGTTGAGAGCGATTTTTTAAGCTTTGATACGGGCTTTTTTGTCATAAATTATTCTGCGCCGTAATAGAATGCAGCGGAGGGAATAGCACCGCCGACTGAAGCGGGAGCGGCTTCATAAAGAATGTTGAGATACTCGCTTACATTTGTTTTCATCTCGTCGCCTGTCATAAATGTAAGATTGCAATTGGGTATAGCCTGCTTTGCGACTGCCGCTTTTGCAACAATGCCCTCTGCCTCTATGAGTGCGGATGCCTCGTCGATATTTTCGGTTACATATTTAACTGATTCTTCATAGTCTGCGAGGAACTGTGCGACTGCACCGGGGTTCTGCTCCGCAAACTCTGTTCTGACAGCAACAGCACCCATTGTAAGCTCGCCGCCGCCGAGTGCCTTCCACTCCTTGGTAAGATCTATCGCAACAGCAAAACCGTTATCGGAAAGTTTAACCTGTGTTACAAAAGGTTCGGGGAGAAGAATTACATCATAGCCGCCGGCATTCGCTTTAGTGACAACCTCGGCATGCTCGGAAGCGTATTCAACGGTGACATCTGTGCCGACTGTAAGACCGTTCTTTGAAAGGATGTAATTAAGAACATACTCGGTTGTTGTGCCCTGACCTGCAGAAAGAATTGTTTTGCCCTTGAGGTCGGCAACAGACTTGATATTTTCATCGTTCGACATAAGATAGAGTGTGCCGAGAGTGTTGACAGCAAGAATCTGAACCTTGCCTTCGGTTTTGTTGTTGAGCACTGCGCAGACGTTTACGGGGAGAGCCGCAATGTCAATTTCACCGCTTATAAGAGATGCCTTAAATACATCGGGAGAGCTTTCAAGTGAAACTGTGTAGTTGGCTTTTGTCTCGCCCTTGTCATTTTTGTCGATAAGATAAGCGGCACCCATACCTGTGGGGCCCTTAAGGAAGCCGACTTTAATATTCTGCGGTTCGGTGGGGATTGCGGTCTCGGTAGCTTCGACTGTTGTGTCGGGGGATGCGGGAGCGGTTGTCTCTGTGCTGTTTGCGCCGCATGAGGCGAACACAAGGCACAGTGCCATTATAAGAGATATAACGGCAAAAAGTTTCTTTGTTTTCATTTTATTCATTTCCTTTCGGTTTTAATAAACGTATAGTCTTGCCTTCACGGATAATTTTTCCGCTTTCGGTCAGTTCATCAATTGCGTTATAGAGTGAAGTTCGCCCGAGAGACAGCACATGACTTAGTTCCGTTAACGATATGGGAATTTTAACGCAGTCGGTGTCATCGGGGCATATTGATTCGAGGTAGCCCATAAGTCTCACAGCAGGAGAAGGGGAGAGAAGATTAGAAATTTTTGAATTAAGATAATGAATTTTTTTTGAGAGCAGAGTTATATAGTTTTGTGCAATCTGCGGATTTTCTTTTAATATTTCATTTAGCTGATGCTTGGTTATAAAACAGACACGACAATCTTCACGTGCTGTTACGGTGTTTACAAATCCCTCGTCCTCATAGAAAAGAGCCGCCATTCCGAAAATGCCGCCTTCGGGCAGGATACTTAAAAACAGAGTTGTGTCGCCTGTTGTTTTGTAGACATCGGCTTTGCCCTTTGTTATGACACCAAGGCATTGCTTATAAGAAGAAGGAGTAAATATATCCTCGTGCTTTTTATATCTTGCGATGCTGAATATATGTCGGCAGGTAATTTCCGACAGCTGACTGCCCGAAAGTCCTTTAAACAACGGACATGTTAAAAGTGCCGATAAATCGGATGCGGTCATTTCGGGTTTACCTCCGTTGAAACTTAAATTCTGTTCATCGGTGAACAGAATAGCAGATAATATATCGATTGTCAAGTTTTATTTTGCTTTCGGAAATATTCGTGAAGCCAATGTAAATCTTTTGTTAAAATGGTTACAATCAAGTAATAATTCATTGACACAAGGCACAAAATATGGTAAATATAAAAGGTATCGCCTGATACACTATTTTTTCCATTCATAAAAGAAAGGATTTGACAGAACACAAATGAAGTTCTATCTCGAAGAAGCCGCTAAGGTATTTGCGGAAGTAAAAAGCTCCGAAAACGGTCTTACAACGGCTGAGGCTGAAAAACGCCTTGAACAAAACGGAAAAAATAAGCTTAAAGAAGCGGAAAAAGAAAGCCTCTTCAAAAAGTTTATCGGTTCACTTGCCGACCCCATGATTATCATGCTCCTGGTCGCCGCCGCAATTCAGGCAGTAGTTGCAGTGCTTGAAGCAGGCGGAAAACCCTCTGTAAAAGATTTTGCAGATGTTCTTGTTATTCTTGTTGTTGTTATTATCAACACGATAATGAGCCTTGTGCAGGAGAGTAAAGCGGAAGCCGCCATGGATGCTCTTATGCAGATGACTGCCGCTACATCCAAGGTTCTGCGTGACGGTAAGATTGTTACTCTTAAGAGTGAAGATATAACCGTCGGTGATATAGTGGTTTTTGAAGCCGGTGACGCGGTTCCTGCGGACTGCCGTATTCTTGAATCCCATTCAATGAAGGTAGAAGAAGCCGCTCTTACAGGTGAATCTGTGCCCGTAACAAAAATGATAGATGTCCTTATGCTTAAAGATAACAGCAAGGACGTTGCTCTCGGCGACAGAAAGAACATGCTTTACAGCGGTTCTACAATCGTTTACGGCCGTGGCAAAGCGGTTGTTACCGCAATCGGTATGGATACCGAAATGGGTAAGATTGCCGACGCTCTGAATGCCGCCGAAAACGAGCAGACACCTCTTCAGAAGAAGATGACAGAGCTGTCGCATTTCCTTACAAAGCTTGTTATCGGAATAAGCGTTCTTGTCTTTGTTGTAGGTGTTGTTGAGGATATTGTTCTTAACGGTTTCACTTGGGAAGAATTAGGCAATACTGCTCTTGATTCATTTATAGCCGCCATAGCTCTGGCTGTTGCCGCTATTCCCGAAGGACTTCCGGCTGTTGTTACGATTATACTTTCAATCGGTGTTACCGCTATGAGTAAGCGTCAGGCGCTTATCCGTAAGCTTACCGCAGTTGAAACACTCGGATGTACTCAGATTATCTGTTCTGATAAAACAGGTACTCTTACACAGAACAAAATGACGGTTGTCGATCACTTCGGTGACGATGAAAAGCTTCTTGCCACAGGTATGGCTCTTTGCTGTGATGCTGAAATTGATGCGGAGGGCAAGGTTACAGGTGAACCCACAGAAGCGGCTCTTGTAGCTTATGCATATTCTCTCGGTATGTCCAAGAACGATCTTCTTAAGACCGCTCCCAGAATAGGTGAAGCGCCGTTCGACTCCGGCAGAAAGATGATGTCAACCGTTCATAACGTAAACGGTGAATTTATTCAGTATACCAAGGGCGCACCCGACGAGATACTTAAAAAGTGCAATTCGGCTCTTGTTAACGGTCAGCTTGTTCCCATGACCGATGAGCTTATAAAGAAGATTGCCGCAGACAACAAGCGTATGGCAGATAAGGCTCTGCGTGTTCTTGCCTGCTCATATAAAAAGTATGACAGTGCTCCCGCTGATTTCGCTCCCGAGGCACTCGAAAACGATCTTATATTTATCGGTCTCACCGGTATGATTGACCCCGTTCGCCCCGAAGTAAAGGCCGCTATTGAAGAATGCCGCCTTGCAGGTGTTCGCCCTGTTATGATTACAGGTGACCATAAGGATACTGCTGTTGCCATCGGCAAGGAGCTCGGCATTATTACAGATGCTTCACAGGCTATTATGGGTGCGGAGCTTGACAAATTCAGTGATGAAGAGCTTAAAGAAGAAGTTCTCAAGTATTCGGTTTACGCACGTGTTCAGCCCGAACACAAGACTCGTATAGTAAAGGCATGGAAGGCTCGCGGTATGGTTACCGCAATGACAGGCGACGGTGTTAACGATGCTCCCTCGATCAAGAGTGCGGATATCGGTATCGGCATGGGCATTACAGGTACGGACGTTACAAAGGGCGTTTCCGATATGGTACTTGCCGATGATAACTTCGCAACAATTGTTAATGCTGTTGAAGAGGGCAGAAAGATTTACGATAACGTTCTTAAGGTTCTGCAGTTCCAGCTGTCAACTAACCTGAGTGAAGTTATTATAATGTTTGTCGCATCAATTCTTCACTTTACAATTCTTTCTCCTGTTCATCTTCTTTGGATTAACATGGTTACCGACTCTCTGCCCGGTCTTGCGCTCGGTATGGAAAAGGCGGAAGGCAACGTTATGAGACGTAAGCCCCGTTCTTCTACTGCCGGTGTATTCTCAGGCGGCATGGGTGTTGATATGATCTGGCAGGGTATTTATCTTGCCGTAATCGAAATCGCCGCATATGTTATCGGTTACTGGCTTGAACCCGTAGGCGGTCAGGCACACAGCCTTGCAGGTTTCTTCGCCGGTGAAGAATGTGTAAATGCTATGGCTATGGCATTCTTAACCGTTAACTTTGCTGAAATGATGTGCGCTGTCAATATGCGTTCCCGCTCACAGTCACTGTTCGGAAAAGATCTTATTGCGAGACCTAACTGGTGGCTTCTCGGTGCCGCAGTTGTTACAACGCTTCTTACGCTGGCTGCAATTTACATTCCCGGTCTTTGCACCGTATTCGGAATTGAACCCGGCACATTCAGCACAGAAGAGCTTCTTATTTCCTTCGGTCTTGCGCTTTCAACGATTCCCGTATTTGAGTTTGGCAAGATTTTCAGAAGGATGTCAGACAAAAAGCACGCATAAAAAACACGCATAAAAAAACTATACTTTAGCTAAATAAGACCTGCGGAGGGGCGAGTGTCCTTTCGCAGGGCTTTTTT
>CAVFPQ010000083.1:0-10289 GCA_963624415.1 Acutalibacteraceae bacterium
AAAAAATCCCCGGCTGCTCCGCCATCACAGCGTATCACAACCGGGTCTTTTTATTTAACTATTCTGTTTAAAAGTCTTTCAGCAGCCGCTGTTCAGACCGAAGTCCAGATATCCCTTCGCGCCGTAGATCTTATAAATCACATCATTGTTCTTCTTAAGAAGATTATTGAGGAATTCATCAAACTTTGACGGCTGTTCTTCGGCGGCATATACACCGATATCAACAAGCATATCATGGAATTTCTCAAGCAGTGCTTCTTCCTCCTGTGTGTTTATCACAACGGTATTTGTCATTGCGATAACCTCATCATAGAGTGCCTGCTGGTCTGCGGTAAGAGTATAATTGTTCTCCCTGCAATATGTGTTAAGATCGTTAAGCCAGCTTCTCTTAAGGCTTCTGAGGTTTCTGGCATTGTTGAACTGCGGATAAATGCAATTCTCATCATTTACGGTCTTGATTTTACCGAGAGCCAAATCAATGCCGCAGGAAATTGCAACATTGTTATACTCAAGCTCGTGCTTCTGACCATAGAAGAACCATGTCGAATCCTTGAAGTATGTATTGTTAATCTTTATTGTCTTGTCGGGGGACAGCTCATCGCCTGCCTGCTCGACAAACTGCTTGTCATAAGCGACATATTCCGTTCCGGGAGCTGTTGAATCGATATTGATAATCTCGTCGGAGTTTGTCTTTTCGGCACTGTACATAAAGCCGAATACCTGATAGTCGGATGTAACCGCACCGTAGGGCAGACCGTAGCCCGCAATAAACGAGAATGTAATACCCTGAGCTGTCAGAGCCTCAAATCTGCTCTTGAGATTTTTCTGAGCATCATAATATCTGTCTGTTTCCGCTCTTACGTTATCGCTCTTTATAAGCGGTCTTATATCCTCATATCTGTCCGAAGGCACAAGAGCCACAAGCGACGGAGTGTTAAGCAGAATTTTGTTGCACAGAGCGTCAACAATAAGATTTGCGAGATCCGTCAGTGCCGCTTTGGGGAAAATACGGATAAGCACATTTACAAGATAACCCCAAGGCTCGCCTATCATATCGGAGATAAGTCCGTTATAGAACAGCTGTGCGGAATTTTTCTTGCCGTCGGAGCCGTCTGCGTATTTCTTCTCGATAAGATCCGCAACAACATCACTGCCGTCCCAGCAGCCGACGATTGAAACAACACGTCTTACATGATTGTCCTCTCTGTTCGGATACTGTGCAAGATACGCACTTACAACGGACGCACCCATTGACATAGGAACAAGCACAACCTGCTTTGCGCCGACCTTGTTGTTCGCAAGCACGGTCTCAATATACTCATGCAGTCCCTCTACATTCTGAGAAGTATAAGAGAATGCACAGTAGTTATAGCAATAAAGATAATCTTCATAGTTGTCGCCGAGTCTCTGCTTTGCGATTTCCGCACAGGGGATAGAGCCGTAGAAACGATCTTTTGCTTCACTTCTCATTTTGCCGTCCTCGCCGGGAGCCTGCGGATATTCAGACACGGGCATTACATAACGGGGAGTTATAACCTGATCGCTGCCCTTGCCGTTTTCGTCAATAATATTGTAAGAGAAGAGATTTGACAGAAGTGTTTCCACCGTCTCGCTCTTGATCATATTTTTGCGTGTGAAAATTGAAAGGAACAGTCCGCCCACAAGCTTAAGTATCGCCTTTATGCTTGACGGCTGTTTAATCGCGTCGGACATCATGTTCGAAAACAGATTCCATCTGCCTGAATATTTGCCCTGCGCTATAAGAGGAGCATAGTTTTCGTAATCCTGAAGAGTGCCGTTTTCAAATGCGCCCTCTTCGGTATAGGACTCGTCAAAATAGTACGAGAACGACTGACCGATACCGGTGACAAACAGAATTAAGCTGTTCTCGCCCTCTGCGAAAGCACTCTCAAGTGATGATGCCGTTGAAACCTGCACGTCTTCATCCTCCTGCTGTGTATTTGTCTTTGACTTTGCGGATGCCGGAAGCATAACCGTCGGCAGAAGCATTGCAACGCACAAAATGGATGCTATAACTTTTTTCATCGTAATTTCCTCCGATAATAATCTACTGTGTATGATACCACACCGCCGCCGATTTTGCAACAATCTCCGTTTCGTCATCAAGACCAAAAAACATCCTTCATTTCCGTGCGACTTGCACAAAACATAAAGCAAAATCAAATGGTAAAAAAAGAGGTTTATTTTTATTAAATAATATGCTATACTATTTTAAATCGGAAATTACAGTGGTCAGTGTCCGGTGGTCAGCGGTCAACAATTAAGCAATGCACTGCGTGTCCCGGATTATAAAGCTATGCAAAAGATTTGCTTGTTTTTTATAAGTCTGCGGAGCTTATACAAATCAAGCCCGTTGGGCTTCCGACATTGTTAATTTTTAATTATTAATTGTCAATTAATCTTCAGGGGTTTTCAAATGTTTGTAGATATCGCTAAAATCAAAATCAAAGCCGGCAACGGCGGCAACGGTGCTGTGGCATTCCACAGAGAAAAATATATCGCTTCCGGCGGTCCCGACGGCGGCGACGGCGGCAAGGGCGGAGACGTCATTTTTCAGGTTGACGACCACCTGGCGACTCTTGCCGATTTCAGATACAAAAGAAAATATACAGCCGAAAACGGGCAGAACGGCGGCGGAAGCAAATGCACCGGCAGAAAGGGCAAGGATCTGATTATCCGTGTCCCCCGCGGCACGATTATAAAAGAAGTCGAATCCGGTGCGGTGCTTGCGGATATGTCCGACGACACTCCGTTTATCGCCGCAAAAGGCGGAAAAGGCGGCTGGGGCAATCAGCACTTTGCGACACCCACACGCCAGGCACCCCGTTTTTCGCGTGACGGTTACCCCGGTGAAGAGTGGGAGGTTCAGCTCGAACTGAAGCTATTGGCGGATGTCGGACTTCTCGGCTACCCTAATGTCGGCAAGTCGTCACTTATTTCCGTTGTCAGCGAAGCAAAGCCCATAATCGCCGACTATCACTTTACAACTCTTACACCCGTTTTGGGCGTTGTCAGAATGGGTCCCGAAAGCTCGTTTGTCATGGCGGATATACCGGGACTTATCGAAGGCGCCGGGGACGGTGTCGGTCTCGGCCACAGATTTCTGCGTCATGTCGAACGATGCAGAATGCTTGTTCACATTGTCGATGTTGCCGGCAGTGAGGGGCGTGACCCGATAGAGGACTTCAATACGATAAACAAGGAGCTTGCCGTCTTTAATCCGGAACTTACAAAATGTCCGCAGATTGTCGCCGGCAACAAAATAGACCTTGCGACCGACGAACAGCTTGAACGCTTCAGAAAATTCATAACGGAAGAACAGGGGCTTCCCTACTACGAAATATGCGCTCCCATTCTTGAAGGCACAACGGAGCTTATAAACGCCGTTGCGGCAATGCTCGCGACTCTGCCTCCCGTAAAACACTTCGAGAGTGAGCCGATACCGATGGAGGTTCTCGAACGCAAAAAAGACTCCGGCTTCAAGATTACGGTCATCGATAACGACTACTATGTCGAAGCGGAGTGGCTTCTTAAAATTCTCAACAAGACCGATATAGACGACTATGAGTCACTTCAGTATTTCCAGAGGGTACTTGAATCCTCCGGCATTCTGGCGGCACTGGTCGAGAGGGGAATAAAAGAGGGCGACACCGTTATAATCTATGATTTGGAGTTTGACTATGTCCCCTGATGAGCTTAAAAATTCACTTGATGCCATAAACACCCCCGCAAACCCTGCGGGAATGTCGGGGCTGAGTCTCGCTTTTATCGGCGATGCCGTATACGAAGTGCTTGTCCGCACTATGATTCTCGAACAGGGCGATGCTCGTGTGCAGATACTCCATCAAAGAGCCATAGACTATGTTAACGCCTCATTTCAGGCGGAGGCGATAAAAAAGCTTATGCCTGTGCTTACCGAAGATGAACTTTCAGTCTGCAAGCGAGGCAGAAACGCCCATTCCGCTCATACTCCGAAAAACAAGACGGAAGCGGAATATCACTATGCCACCGCATTTGAAGCCCTTTTCGGCTATCTGTGGCTTAAGGGAGAAACGGATAGAATTATGGAACTGTTCAGAATAATTAACAATTAACAATTTCGGAAGCCCTGCGGGCTTGAATTATAGGCTGCGCCTCCTGCGAAGTTTCTGATCACTGCCCCGCCCCGGCCACTGAATACTTTCCGTCAAAGAGGATAGAAAAATGGAATCTACATCAAAGCTTAAGTCAGCAAAAACCCTCACAACCGAGTTTTTGCTCTGGTGCCTCGGCTGTATGCTTTACGCCGTAGGCTGTGCGCTTTTTACAACGCCAATGAATTTTGTTCCCGGCGGACTTACGGGACTTGCGGTTATCGTTCATCAGCTGTTGCCTGTCATACCCGTCGGCGCATTTGTGTTTGTCGCGAATATTCCGCTGTTTCTCATATCATGGAAAAAATTCGGCTGGCGATTCATCATAAAAACGATAGTCGCCACAATGCTTCTGTCAATATTCATCGACCTTGTGACATACATAGGCGAACAGAACAGTCTTATGTATTCGGGTGATGAAAAGCTTGTCGCCTGCATTTTCGGCGGCGTGCTGTGCGGCGGAGGTCTCGGCACTGTCTATCTCAGCGGCGCGACAACGGGCGGCTTTGATATTTTAGCCCGTCTTATGCGTCTTAAATTTCAGCACATATCAATGGGCAAGCTTGTTTTTGTCTGCGATTTTGTCGTAGTCATTCTTAACGGCATTGTTTCAAAAAGCATTTTAAGCGTACTTTATTCACTTATCGTAATATTCATTTCATCACAGGCAACCGACTATGTAATATCGGGATTAAGCCACGCAAAGCTCCTTTACATAATGACGAGCGAGCCCCAAAAGGTCTGTTCCGATATTACTCATCACTTAGGCAGAGGCGTATCCATTCTTCACGCCAAGGGCGGCTACACAGGACAGGAAAAAGAAATGCTCATGTGCGTTGTCCGTTCACACGAAGTTGCGACCGTACGAAAAATCGTTGCCGCATACGACGAAAAGCCCTTCATAATAATCACCGATTCATCCGACGTGCTGGGACAGGGGTTCAAGTCGCATAAAGACACGCTATAATAATTAGCAATTAGCAATTAGAAATGAGCAATTATTGTTTAATTAACAATTTCGAAAGCCCTGCGGGCTTGGATTTATAAGCTCCGTTTCTTTCGAAGCTTCTGACCCCTGCCCTTTCAAAATCTACCGTTTATAACTAAATTTTCTCCGAAAAGGAAAGCAAAAATGAGAGAACAAAAGAAGAACATACGAAATTTTTCAATCATAGCCCACATTGACCACGGCAAATCGACTCTGGCTGACAGACTGCTCGAAATTACCGATTCCGTGTCGTCCCGAGAAATGCAGCAGCAGCTCCTCGACAATATGGACATAGAAAAAGAACGCGGAATTACCATAAAGGCACGTGCCGTCACGCTGTACTACAATGCATCGGACGGTCAGAAATATGAACTTAATCTGATAGATACTCCCGGTCACGTTGACTTCAACTACGAAGTATCCCGTTCCCTTGCGGCGTGTGAGGGTGCGGTTCTGATTGTTGATGCCACACAGGGCGTTGAAGCGCAGACGCTGGCAAACACTTATCTTGCGCTCGATCACGACCTTGAGCTTGTTCCGGTTATAAATAAAATCGACCTTCCCGCCGCCGATCCCGACAGAGTATGTGCGGATGTTGAAGAAATCATCGGTCTTGACTGCTCCGACGCGCCCAGAATTTCCGCAAAGACGGGCGAAAACGTCCCTGCCGTTCTCGAACAGATCGTAAAGCTCGTTCCCTGCCCCGAAGGAGATGACGATGCCCCCTTCAAGGCGCTTGTTTTTGACTCGGTATACGACAACTACCGTGGTGTTATAGTTTATGTCCGTGTCATGGACGGCACTCTGCACCCCGGCGACACCATGAAAATGATGGCAACCGGAGCGGAATTTACGGTTGTCGAAGTCGGCAGAATGTCGGCTCTCTCACTCTCCCCCGCCAAAGAAATCAAAGCGGGCGAGGTAGGATACATAACAGCATCGATAAAGAGCGTTGTTGACGCGCGTGTCGGCGACACAGTCACCACTGCCGAAAACCCCGCCGCCGAGCCTCTGCCCGGATACAAAAAGGTTAATCCCATGGTTTTCTGCGGTGTGTACCCTGCGGACGGAGCTGACTATGAAGCACTCAAAGAAGCTCTCGAAAAGCTTCAGTTAAACGATGCTTCCCTCTCATTCGAGCCCGAAACCTCGGGAGCTTTGGGATTCGGCTTCCGCTGCGGCTTTTTGGGACTGCTTCATCTTGAAATAATAGAAGAACGCCTCGAAAGAGAATATAACCTTGATCTTGTTACCACAGTGCCCGGTGTTGTATACAAAATACACCTCACCGACGGCACAATGGTTGAGATAGACAACCCCACAAACTACCCCGATCCCGCAATTATCGACTATGTCGAAGAGCCGATAACGGATGCGCACATTTACGCTCCGCCCGAATATGTCGGCACAATCATGGATCTGTGTCAGGACAGACGAGGTTCATTCAAGAATATGAATTACCTTGCCGCCGACCGTGTTGACATTCACTATGAACTGCCGCTTAATGAAATAATATACGACTTTTTCGATGCCCTGAAGTCACGCACAAGAGGATACGCCTCATTTGACTATGAGCTTAAATGCTATGAACGCTCCAACCTTGTAAAGCTTGACGTTCTGTTAAACGGCGACTTAATAGACGCACTGTCGTTTATAATTCACTCCGAAAAGGCATATCCGAGAGCGAGAAAAATAGCCGAAAAGCTTAAAGACAACATTCCGCGTCAGATGTTCGAAATTCCCGTACAGATCGCAATCGGCGGAAAGGTCATAGCAAGAGAAACAATCAAAGCCATGCGCAAGGACGTTCTCGCAAAGTGCTACGGCGGCGATATCACACGTAAGAAAAAGCTTCTCGAAAAACAGAAGGAAGGCAAAAAGAGAATGCGCCAGTTCGGTACTGTCGAAGTTCCGCAGGAAGCATTTATGGCTATCCTTAAGCTTGATGACGGAAATGACTGAGAAGCGGCAGGTGACCGATATTAATGAGTCAGGGGCCGGGGCTAAGGAAGGCACTACATGCCCTGAATTATAAAGCAAACATTTACTTATAATTCTCTGATAGAATGAAAAAGCGGTAAAAACAGCCATTTTTCGCAATTTTTCGGTGTTTTTTTAAGAGACTAACGAGTTTTTAGAGATCCCCAATTGCTAACTGCTAATTGCTAATTTTTAATCATGCCAACATCCAAAGTTTCCTTTTATTTTCACATTCCCTTCTGCCGTTCAAAGTGTCCGTACTGTGATTTTTATTCGAGCCGTTCGCCCGAAAAAATCGAATCGTACACAAGGGCGGTTGAGGATGAAATTATTACACTTAACCGTCTGTCACCGTTTGTGACGGATTCACTGCACACCGAGGTTTTCGACACCGTCTATTTCGGCGGCGGCACTCCGTCTGTTCTCGGTGCGGACAATCTGACGGCAATACTCGATACCACACGCCGCAATTTTATCATAGACAACAATGCCGAGATAACGGCGGAGGTCAATCCGTCTGTCAATAACCCCGATTTATTTTTTGCCGCACTTAAAAATGCCGGATTTAACCGCATTTCAATGGGGCTTCAGAGTGCCGTTGACTCCGAGCGGCGTATTCTCGGCAGAACAGCGGATTCCGACACGGTAAAGCAATGCGTAATGTCCGCAAAAAAGGCGGGATTTACAAACATCTCGCTTGATATCATGCTCGGCATTCCGAATCAGACAATTCCCTCGCTTGAATATACAATCGATTTCGCGTTGGCGCTCGGTGCGACGCATCTCAGCTGTTATATGCTTCAGCTTGAAGAAGGCACATGGTTTTACAAAAATAAGAAAAAACTAAATCTGCCCGATGATGATACTGTCGCCGATATGTATCTTTTCATGTGCGACTCGCTTAAATCACACGGAATGCGTCACTATGAAATATCAAATTTCTGCTTTGACAATCATTTAAGCCGTCATAATATGAAATACTGGACACTGTCTCCGTATATCGGCATAGGTCCTTCGGCGCATTCATTTTATAACGGCAGGCGGTTTTTCTTCGGACGGGATACCGACGGTTTTATTTCCGGCACACCTGCCGAATTTGACTGTTTCGGCGGCGGTCTCGATGAAAAAATAATGCTCGCTCTTCGCACCGACCTCGGTCTCGAAGAAAAATATATTCCCGATATCAAAAAGCTCACACCGTTTTTTGAAAACAAACTTATAGAACGCCGAAACAACCGTATTTTTCTTACCGATAACGGCTTTCTGCTGTCGAACAGCATAATAGCAAATATAATGCAGAATGCAGAATGCAGAATGCAGAATTAAGGAAAACGCTGAAGCGTTTTGATTTTGTAATGCTTCGCAAAATTAAAGTCATACTCTGAAAAAGGCTTTTATGTTTGCAAAGCATATATAAATCCAAGTCCGAAGGACTTCCGACATTATGCATTATGCATTATGCATTCTACATTCCAACAGAGTTACTAACCAAATCAAGGAGCTTACCCATGCTACTGTCTCATCTGATTAACCCCATCAAATATACCGCCGTGAACTTCACGGATGCCGATATTTCGGACATTGTTTACGACTCCAGAAAGGCTCTGCCCGACACCGTTTTTGTCGCTCTGACAGGTGCGTTTACAGACGGTCACGACTATGCCGAAAGTGCGTATCTTAAAGGCACACGGGCGTTTGTTGTCGAAAGACGACTGCCGCTCCCTGCCGATGCCGTGCAGATTATCACCGAAAACTCACGCCTCGCACTCGGCAAAATGAGCGAAGTGCTGTTTAATTTTCCTCAGAACGACATAAAAGTAATAGGTGTCACCGGCACAAAGGGCAAAACCACCGTTACGCATATGCTTCGCCACTGTCTTGACAAGGCAGGCAGAAAAAGCGGCGTTATAGGCACTGTCGGGGCATACTACGGCAACAAATTCGTACCGACCGTAAACACCACTCCCGAATCGTATGAGATAATGCACCTTTTACGACTTATGGCAGATGACGGATGTGAATATTGCTGTATGGAGGTATCCTCAATCGGTTTAAAGGCTCACAGAACAGATGATATTGATTTTGAAGCCGCCGTTTTTCTCAATCTCTCCCCCGACCACATAGGCGGAGCGGAGCATGAGAGCTTCGAGGAGTATGCCTACTGGAAAAAACAGCTCTTTAAGACCTGCAAAAAAGCGTATCTCTGCTCTGACGACAAGTTTACAGAAGAAATAATCGGCGAGCTTAAATGCCCCTACAACACTTTCGGCGTAAAAACAAAGGCGGATATGACAGCGGACGACATAAAGCCGTTTTGCGGAAGTCACCTTTTCGGAATATCGTTTGATGTTGAATATAACGGCGAAACCATTCCGGCAAAAACGGCAATGCCCGGTGTTTTTAACGTGGAAAACGCATTGAGTGTTCTGTCGGTCTGCACAGGGCTGGGCGTTGATATACACACGGCGGTTGACGCTCTTTCAAGCGCAAAAGTAAAAGGCAGAAACGAGAGTCTTGATATAAACGCGGATTTTGATGTCGTAATCGACTATGCCCACAACGGACAGAGCTTTAATTCCGTTCTTGAAACATACAAAGAATATCCCCATAACAGAATTATTACAGTATTCGGTTCTGTCGGTGACAGAGCACAGCTTCGCCGCCGTGAAATGGGCGAGATAAGCGGCAAAAACGCCGACTTGTCCATAATAACGACCGATGACCCCGGATACGAAGATCCCAAAGCGATATGCGAAGAAATAGCTTCATATGTAGAAAAAGAGGGCGGCAGATATCTTATAATCGTTGACCGCAAGCAGGCTGTTTTCAAGGCACTAAGCGAAGCACAGAAGGGCGATATTGTTCTCCTCCTCGGCAAAGGGCACGAAACCGTTCAGAAAATAAACGGGGAAAAGGTGCATTATTCGGAGCATGAGACGGCGGAGGAATACTTTAAAAATGCATAATTAAAAATGCATAATTCATAATATCGGAAGACACTGCGTGTCTTGATTTATAAGCTGACGCAGAATTAAAAACTGCCTTTCAACAACAAGCCAATCGTTTGCGAAGCTTTATAATCCAAAACGCCTCGGCGTTTTCCTTCATTCTGCATTATGCATTATACATTATGCATTCCACATAATACTATCAAATTAATTTCGGAG
>CAVFPQ010000084.1:0-10230 GCA_963624415.1 Acutalibacteraceae bacterium
TGATGATTTGCCTTTGTTTTGCAACAATACTTCCTTATCAGCACGTGGCTTAGGACTTGTTTTTTTAATGATATCCGTTCCTGTCGGAACGGGTGATATATCTGAGAAATGATATCGCACTTCGTGCGGTGATATACCTGCGGCATATACCGGAACGGATATTACATCATACCTGCACCGCAAGTATATCATACGATTTATCATATATCATATTGCAACAGCGATATATCATCACAAGAAAACGAGGCGGTTTCTTGCATGAGCCCCGATCCATTTTTACGGAGGACAAATGAACATAATCTACCAGGACACCGACATCATTGTCGCAAACAAGCCCGCAGGCATTTCTTCTCAGCATACCGACACAAACAACGGTCTGCCTGATATTCTTTCAAAAGAGCTTAATACCGAAATATTTACCGTTCACCGTCTGGACATTCAGACAAACGGTCTTATCGTTTACGCCAAAAACAAAACTGCGGCGGCGGTTCTGTCAAAGGAAATAACAGACGACGTATTCACAAAGGAATACATTGCCCGTGTCCACGGCGAACCGACTGAAAAAAGCGGCACTTTCACGGATCTGCTTTTCAAGGACAGCAAGAAAAACAAATCATATGTAGTAAAGCGTGAACGCAAGGGCGTAAAAAAAGCGGTTCTCAACTACGAAACACTTGCCGTAGAAGATACACCGCTCGGCAGAATTTCCACCGTAAAAATAAAGCTTGTAACCGGCAGAACACATCAGATAAGAGTACAGTTCGCCTCACGCAGAATGCCCCTTGTCGGCGACGGCAAATACGGTGCAGCCGACAACGCCCCTGCCCTCGCACTGACCTCTGCCCGACTTGCTTTTATTCATCCCAAAACCGGAAAAACGCTTGAATTTTCACTCGAATAATTCTGCATTGCATTTTTTTGATCTGTTCTACCGTATCGCGAATAATTAAGGACCGTACGCCCAAAAGGGTATATGGTCCTTAAATTATTTTCTCAAAGGAATTTATTTTTCACAACGCATAGCATTAAATTGCAAATCTTCAGTTTGTGTTGCCGATTGTTTCTATCTCATCTGCTGCAATGCGTTTATCATTGCCGGGATGAACTGTTTTTTGCGTGAGACAATGCCGTCAAGCACCACAGTGCCGTCCTGCGGTTTTACCTCAAACGCCGTCTGAAGCGCCTCCCCTGCTTCTTCGCCCGCAAAAATAACACGGCTTGTATTTTCCGTCACACTCGTCAGAAGATAGAAAACCATGTCAAGCTTCTCTCTCTGCAGAACGGACTGAAGATGCGGTTCTATAATCTCTCGGACACTGTTAAGGGTATCCTTATTCATATAGCTTCCCTGCCCCACGCCGAAATGAATATCATCATGCACAAATACCTTGTAGTCCTGAAGAAAAATCTCGTCCGGTGTTTTGTTTGCTATGTTCTCGCCCGCCTCAAACATCTCATTCGCTATAACATCAATATCAACACCGGCAATATCCGCAAGAGCGTGTGCTGCGTCCTCGTCCGGTTTTGTGCATGTGGGCGAACGGAACGCCAGCGTATCCGACAGAATGGCACAGCACAGAATGCCCGCCATATCCGGCTCGATTTCTATACGGTTCTCACGGTACATTTCATAAATTATTGTCGCCGTGCATCCCACAGGCTGATTTCTGAAATACACCGGCCCTGTTGTTTCAAGACTTCCCACACGGTGATGGTCGATAATTTCAAGTACCTCGGCCTGTTCTATGCCGTCAACGCACTGCGTTTTCTCATTGTGGTCGACAAGGACAAGCTGTTTTCTCTGCAGATTAAGAAAGTTTCTGCGTGAAATAACGCCGACATATTTAGAGTCGCCGTCAAGCACCGGGAAGTAATTGTATCTGACCTGTCCCATGACCTTTTTGACATTCTCAACGGGTGTCGTGAGCTTGAACTTGAGCAGGTCTTTTTTCATGTAATGACGAATGGGAATAGAGTGATTTATAAGACACGATGTTGTATATGTGTCATACGGCGTGCTGATTATCGCGCACCCGTGATCCCTCGCGAGCTTTGTTATTGTCTTTGTAATCGTCGGAGCAAGACAGACGATAATACACGAAGCGTTCATCTCAACCGCACACAGCTGAGAGTCGTATCTGTCCGCCAGAATTACTATATCGCCGTCCTCCATTGACGTTTCGAGGACATCGGGACTGCCGGCACCGACCACGATTTTGCCCTTTGTAATGCATTTATCCGGGTCACCGACAACGAGAGTACCCTTAAGTGTCGCAATTATGCTCGATATTTTCGTGCCCGCCTGTCCCAGAGAATAGACATCCATTTTATCCATATTGGCAAGTGCGATATCCTGCAATGTAATAAGCCCTTCAAGCGTATTATCGGGACGGGTTATTGGCAGAGATGTTATATTATTATCACGGATAGTCTCCCATGCTTTTCGCAGAGTCATATCACCGCTGACACCTTCAACGGGGCGTATATCCATATCACGCACCTGAGCATAGACATTCAGCACACGGCGAGGGAGCGGCATATTAAAGCGATTGAGCACAAACTCGGTTTCCTGATTTATTTCACCGGCTCTGGCAGGGACATATTCCCTGTCGGAAATTTTATTCTTTAGGTTGGCATACGCAATCGCGGAACACACTGAGTCCGTGTCGGGGTTGCGGTGACCTATTACCATAATCCGGCGGTTATTTAACTGCTTGTCCATACACTGCCCTCCCGGGGTATTTTTTCGGATTTATATGTAGTTTAACATATCGGCGAAATGTAATCAACACAGGAAACAAAAAAAACACCGCATATAATTTAATCCGCCCACCGAGTTTCCCCGATGAGCAGTTTTTTTTATTCTCAGACAATCGGCAGTCGCCTTCGCTTTAATTGCTAATTGCTAACTGCTAATTATCTATTGCCTTTTACCAATGCATCTTGCCGCACTCGCACTTCTCGCTGAGCTTGAAAAGCTTATTGAAGAAGTTCAGGATCTTCCAGATGAACTGCTTAAACTTGTTTGTGGAGTGGCAGATGTGTGAGCAGTCGATGTGGTTAATTTCGACACCGCAGTCGTCGCAATAATTGTCGTTGTCACGGTCGGTGTGACCTGTGGCTTTGATTTCTTCGGTATAAGATGTGCCGCAGCCGGTGCAGGTGTAGGTCATCACACCTGTTTCAAGACATGTGGGAGCGGTTGTCACAGCGTTCGTAAACGTATGCTTATTAAACGCGCACAGAGCCGTGGCATATGTAACCGGTGAAATTTCATTGCCGTTTTCGTCAAGCTCAGACAGAACATAATAACTGAAATGATCGGCTTTGATCACAAGGTAATTGCCTTCTCTGTACGACTCCACAGGTGTCTCCGTTGAGCCGTCTTCTTCAACTCTGTAAACATTGAATTTCTTTCCGAGCTGGTCGTTCGTAAGCTCGATTTTGATAAGCATTGTGTTTCCGGGCTGAATTTCAATATTATTCTGCGTCAGATCGAAATTGTATACTGTATTATGAGGATTCTGTCTTTTGCTCGGTGCCTTTTCTACCGACAGTCTCATGTTGTTTGACTTATGGCATACCGTGCAGTAAACACATTCGATTGTGCTTGTATCGTCCGCATTTACACGTGTCTTCAGCGAATGCGCGGCAGGTGCTTTCTGCTGTGTGATTTCATCATTGCAAAGAGTGCATCTGAGATAGACCGTGCAGCCCTCTTCGCAGGAACCCGTTATGTTATACTGTTCGTATCTGTGCGTATGAGCAGAAGCGAGAATTGCCGTGTAAGCAATGTTTTCGCCCATGCAATAGCAGTTTACGGCAGGTGACCAGCCGGTGATTTTCATGCCGTCGGGAACGGTAAGCCCATCGGGTGCGATTATTTTTTCACCGATGGAATATTCCTGAGTGATACTGTTTTCACCGACAAACCATGTCACAAGATACTTTTCTTCGGAAACCTCCGCCTCAAATACGGCACAGCTTGACGTAATTGTTGTGCCTTCGGGAATGTTCCATGTGCCGAGTTCGGTTACGGGAGCTTCGACAATGTCGCCCTGCTCGCCGTCGGTAATGCTGTATGTGACGCCGTTTATCTTGAACACGACAATATTTCTCGCCGGTGTAACGGTAACGGTCGGGACATCAAACTTCGCTACGGTATCATCGCCGATTTTTACGCCGGCGTTATCGGTGTTCGTCTCGTATGTGCCCTCGTTTACTGTATTCTCGTTAAGAGATGCCTTAAATGTTACGCTTGCGGAGTAATAAAGCTTGCCGTTCGCATCGAAAACATTCTTTACGGGGATGTTTCTGAACTCAAGATACGTTGTGCCGTCGGAATTTCTTGCAACGATAATGTCATTATCCGAAATACCGTACTGCGCAATAATGTCCTCACGCATTTTCGCTTCGTCTTCCATTGTGAGCGTAATGTCACTTGAAAGAGTATCAAAGAACGAAACCTTGCTGAAGTTTACGGTCTTGTAAACCGAGCTGTAAAGGACATTCTTAAATATGCCGTCAAATGCCGATGTGTCAATGGCGTTGAAATAATAACCGCTTTCATCAGTGCCGGAACCTATGTTATTCATGTCCTCGGCATTGGGATAGTTGGATGACACGGCATTCATGAATGTTTTTCTGTTAAACTTTTCCGTGCCGTTTCTGCTTCCGATAGTTATTTCATCATCTTTTGTACCGATAAGTACGGAGTAAACATCGGTATCAAGATCGTTTTTAATTTCATCGGCTGTTAATATTGCTTTGTTTGCCGGAGTTATTACATCTGACACACTGCTCTCAGATGAATATGTCGGTGTGCCGTCCGTGATAAACACAACAATTCTCTCTCTGTCGGCTGATGCGTCGGTGCTTGAAAGGATACCCTTTGCCATTTCAAAACCGAGGTCGGCGGCTGTCGCGCCATGCGCCTGAATCTTATCTATGCCGCCTGTAACGGTGCCGTTAAGCTGTCCGTCAACAACTACGGGCATAAGTGCGTCGGCATACTCACTGTCCGTAAGTCCACCGGCTCTGTACTGATAACCGTTTGCGCTGTTGTTTGCCGCAAGAATTTTTGTATTCTGATAGTTAAAGTAGCCTCTCTGGTCGATTTTGTTACACGCAAATCCGACAAGAGCTATTCTGTGATCAGAACCTGTAGCAATGCTGTTTTCGTAAAGCTTATTTACAAAGTTCTTTGCACAATTTTGAAGTTTCTTGCTTTTTTCGCCGTCCATACTTCCCGACTGGTCAAGAACGAGTATAACATCAAGTGCCTTTGTGCTCTTTGAGTTGAACTTAACCGTTCTGCTGCCGGAGGACGCGGTAAGTGTGATAACAGCCTTGCCGTTGTCGTTCTCAGCTTCCTTCTTGACCTCGATTTCTTCGGGATCGGTGTTTATTTTCTCATAAGAAGCATAGATTGTTATGTCAGCGTCATTAAGCTCATAGTCATTCCATCTGCCGACAAAGTTCTTCTTTTCGGGAACTTCGGGCTCTGAAATGCTCTTTGTGCCTTCTTCAAATACAACCTTTGCGACTGTTTCTTCTATGCCGTCATTTACAACGACAAATGTGGCGGTGTATTTATTTTTGACAAGTGCCGGGATAGGCTCTGTTTCGTAATACTCGCAGTTTTTACGTTGGCAGTCTCTGCGGGATACGCCGTCTATACCGTAGTCGGGTGCTTTTTCGGTGTACCACTCGCCCATATCGTGACCGAGCACTTCACGCTCCGTTGTTTCAACGTGGCTTGCGTCATTTTTGCATATACGCTTGTTTTCGCCCTTCTCGGTGCAGGTTTCGTTTACGGAGATGAACCAGTCACCCCAGTCGTGGCCGGTCGGTTCAACGTCATAATCCTTGACGTATGTACAGG
Source organism: Acutalibacteraceae bacterium (assembly GCA_963624415.1). Classification (GTDB taxonomy): domain Bacteria; phylum Bacillota; class Clostridia; order Oscillospirales; family Acutalibacteraceae; genus RUG806. Next base: position 5,885 of record CAVFPQ010000084.1, read on the forward strand.
CCTCATATTCATCGGTCGCTTCTGTATTAAGGCAGCTTTCTTTGTCGTTGCCCTTATCAAGACATGTGGGTACTTTGTCACGGACAACTTCAAGCTTATGTTCACGAGCCTTGATTGTCATGGTGTCAATAACCGCGTCACACAGTGTGCCGTTGTTAACTCTTACGCAGTGCTTTTCATAATAGCCGTCCTCGGTGCAGGTCGCTTTCTTGGCGACTTCAAAGCTGCCGGAGTAATTGTGTCCGGGGCAGTCTGCGTTGTCTGTTGTGTAGGAATATGTGCAGCCATCACGCTTGCATGAATATGTATCGGTGCTTGACTCTGTACATGTGGCATCCGTGTGACCGGCAAGAGCGCAATCATGACCGAGTGCCGGGATAACCGTGTCATTGGTCTTGCTGCAGCGTGTGCAGGTGTAGGCGATAAGGCCGTCCTCGGTGCATGCAGCTGTTTTTGTGCGTGATGCGTCCGCCTTGTAGTCGTGACCGAGTGCCGGAATTTCTACATCGGGTGAGTGATATGTACAGCCGTCGTTCTGACATTCTTGGTGCTTATATCCCACTTCGGTGCAGGTAGCCTCTTTCGCGATAACATAATCACCGAGAACATGATCCTGTGGGGTGCCGATTGTAACGGTATATTCACAGGGATTGTTTGTGTTCTTGTCTGTGTGAGTACACTGATATGTTTTAATCTTGCCGTCGCCGCAGATATTGTCGACAGATGAAACAAGCTTCATTTTGTCATTCGATGAAGCATATCCGTCGTCAAGCGGGCTTAAGGCGTGACCGGTTTTATCGAGAGTTTTTATTATCTCTCTGTGTCCGCCGACTGTGCCGTCAGAGTGAGTTTCGCTGCAGGTCGCACGGGTGCAGTCATGGAAAACATAACCGTCTGTTGTGCAGGTTGCGAATACCGTCTGTTCTGTGCCGTAGTCGTGACCCAGTTCTTCAATATCCTTCTCGGAGAGATGAATACCGCAGCGTGTGCATTCGGTGTATGCGTGACCGTGAGATGTACATGTTGCTTCTTCTTCGATTTTTTCTTCGGACTCAATGTGATCGAGTGCCGCAACGCTTGTTATGAAGCCGTGGCGATGCTCGGTGTTTTCGCATATTCTGCAGGTCCAATAGATAAATCCGGGGTATTGACATGTTGTGCCGACATATTCGCTGTCACCATTAAGCTCGGCATACTCTGTTTTGTAAACATAATAGTCGGGTGTGATTTCGGGAATTTCTCTCTCATCAAGAAGCTCATCGCACTTTTCGCCGTTTATTTCACGTGTGCAGTGAAGCTCCTCCCAGCCTGTTGTGCCGCAGGCGGCTTCGGTGATTGTTCTCCACTCGCCGTCATTGTGACCGAGAGCCTTGATAACCCATGAATCCTCTTTGATTTCATTTTCGCCGTTTTCATCTGAGAAATATTTTCCGCAGACCGTGCATGTGTAATATTCGCTGTTGCCGTCCGTTGTGCAAGTAACCTCAACCGCATCGGTCTTTTCGAGTTTGTGACCGAGTGCCGGAGTTGCTTCCTTTACTGAGTGAGAGCAGGTTTTGCCGTTGTCGTAACGGATGCAGAAAATTTCAATCTCGCCGCCGTTTTCGCAGTCGGCTTCCTTTATCACTTTTCTTGTGCCGTTTTCGGTGTCGTGACCGAGAGCATCAACATAATCGGCAATATAGGTCTCGTTATGATAAACGCACTTATACTCCGTGTAGCCCTTTTCGGTACATGTGGGATTTACGGTCTTTGATACATCAAACTTGCAGTCATTTTCGGTTCTTGTTACATAACAGCCGCAGCCGTTTTTGCAATAGCCGCGATATACCTTTAATCCGTTTTCGCTTGAAACAAGCTTATATGATGATTTTTCGGTATTCCAGTCGGGTATGTTGTGATTTGTCTTTGACTTGGTGTCAAGCGCACCGCATCGTGAGCATTTATATCCTTCAAAATAACAAATCGGATCTTTTAACGTACCATCGGAATTAACTTCAAGTTCCTTATCCTTTGCATACTGTTCTTTTATGGGACCTATGGTGAAATTATGACCGAGAGCCGCAATGTCGTAGCTGTACATTGGGCGAGTCTGTACGTTTCTTGTGTCGCTCGATGAAACAGATGAGTCTGACCATGATGACCAGTCTGACCACTTATAGAAATAGTACGTATATATCTTACTGCGATCTCTGTAACGGTACTGTGTTTCCTGTGAGCTTAAGAACATGGGCATGACAATATATTCTTTGTCACAAGCAACAACATATGCCGTGCCGTTACCCTTGTTGACACCGCAGCCGTCGGAAGAGACACTTGAACTTAGCTTGCTGCCCTGTGCAATTGTATCGGACGGAAGTGAATAAACCGTGGCGTAGTGATAATGCTCTCCGTACGATGTTTGCACACCGTAGCCCGAATAATTTCCGTTTATACTGTAAGAACGGAACTGACGTACTTGACTGCTGTTTCTTGTACAGTATGAAATAAAGTTATATGCCGTTCTTGTTTCAATCTGTCTTGAGTCGCTTGAAGAAACAGAAGAACCACTCCAGTCGCTCCAGTCGCCGTAATCGGACCATACCCAACTTGAATCATACTTCGTCCAGCCGTTTAAGGAGCTTGACGACGACGATGTTGTTGACTTGTCCTGATAACGGTACTGTGTTTTTGTCTTGACCTTTGATGCGGGGACATTTGATTTATTCTCCGTTGTCCAGCCGGACCATGTATTGTTTTTGTCTATGTAGTCAACATAACTCACCTTGCATCGTGAGCAGACATATGTTGTTATACCGTCTCTCACACATGTGGGATTTGTAACCGTTGCCTCGTAATCATGACCGAGTGCGGGTATTTCCTGTACATCAAGCAGAGCGTTGCACTGCACTCCGTTGCATACACGTGAGCAATAAAGTCTTTTCTCACCCTTTTCGATACATGTAGGCTGTTTTGTGACGACATATTCTTTTGCCGCCGAATGGCCGAGAGCCTTTGTGACTTCCGCGCCGCACAGTGAGCATACAGCCGGGGATGTGCATGTTGCTCCACTTGTTACAACGTGAGAACCATATGTTGCTCTCTGTTCTACCTTGCCGCAGCGGTTGCAGACACGCTGATCAAGACCTTTTTCGACACATGTCGCCTTTTTGACCGTATACCAGCTGCCCCAGTCGTGATCGACAGCGGCTGATGTGATATGACGCTGATAGTTAAGAGCTGAAAGACGCACCCAGCCCCAGTCGCCGTAGTTAAATGTATAGCCCCATTTGCCGTCGGCGGATTTTTTATAGACATGAGCATAACTACCGGGAGCGAGATTGCGGCTGTGTCCGCCGGAAGTATTTGTTGTATAACAAAGAGGAGTTTTTTTCGCCGTGATATAGACATCAAAATCACGTGGATTGTTGTTTACGCAGGTTGAACCGTGAAGCTTTAACAGGAATGTGAGATTACCGCTAAAACCAAGATGCCAGTCTCTTTTGCCGTCATATGTGGTGTACATGGCATTTTTGCCGTCGGTTGTATGAGCCGCCATAATCGGCACGCCGTTCACCTTGTCTATGCATATGGCGGAGTGTGACTTTTCTTTCGCCCTGAATTTGGAGTAAATTATTACATCGCCTATATCCACCTGCGAGGCTGAGGGGTTTCTTATCTCCTGAGCACCTAAATGCTTAAGATAATTATAGAGCTGATCACAGCGAATAAATGAACCGGAATAATCATCTCCGTAATAATCACCCCACCAACACTTGTAGTTGCTGATGTTCCACAGCCTGTCCATGTCAAGTCCGCCCATATACAAGCACTGTGACACGAAGTTCGCGCAGTCGCCGCCGTCGGAATAATAACCCTTGCCGAGCAGAAGAGATGTGTAATCACTCCAATGCTCTCTGCCCCATGCGGCCGCCGCTGTCTGACAGTACTGTGAAAGTGTGCCTGCGGATGCCGTTTCGTCAAGATCGGTAAGCCCGACCGGGACAGCGGAGAGAATCATTATTGCCGCAAGCAGTGCCGCAACAATTTTTTTGATTTGCTTCATCTTGTTTTTCTTCCTTTCTTCCTTTTCGGAAACATAAAAATAAAAGCCGCGGAATATTCACAAGAAAATTCCAACGACTTCTGTTTGCTAACTAAAATTGTTTTCACGTTTTCTTCTCTTATAAACACTCACACACAATATAATATAAAATGAAGACGTATCTGTAAAGACGTTTCAAAAAATAATTTTTTCAAAATTTTTGAAACGGTTAAATTTGCAAGAGAATGTTCAAAAAAATGAAGGTGAAAGGGGCGAGGGAGCGAAGCGAGCGAGCGTTATGCCGAGCGAAGCGAGGCGAAGC
>CAVFPQ010000085.1:0-9896 GCA_963624415.1 Acutalibacteraceae bacterium
CCCTTTACACCCAGTAAATCCGGACAACGCTTGCCACCTACGTATTACCGCGGCTGCTGGCACGTAGTTAGCCGTGGCTTTTTCTCCAGGTACCGTCACTTTCTTCTTCCCTGGTAAAAGAGGTTTACAATCCGAAGACCTTCTTCCCTCACGCGGCGTTGCTGGGTCAGGGTTTCCCCCATTGCCCAATATTCCCCACTGCTGCCTCCCGTAGGAGTCTGGGCCGTGTCTCAGTCCCAATGTGGCCGTTCAACCTCTCAGTCCGGCTACCGATCGCTGACTTGGTGGGCCGTTACCCCGCCAACTATCTAATCGGACGCGAGTCCATCTTACAGCGGATTGCTCCTTTGATATCAAAGCCATGCGACCTCGATATGTTATGCGGTATTAGCGTCCTTTTCAGAACGTTATCCCCCTCTGTAAGGCAGGTTACTCACGCGTTACTCACCCGTCCGCCACTAACTTTCATTGCCGAAGCAAATCAGTCCGTTCGACTTGCATGTGTTAGGCACGCCGCCAGCGTTCGTCCTGAGCCAGGATCAAACTCTCTAAAAAATTGTATTTAGTCAACCTTTGCAGGTTGGATAAATCATTTCTTAAAGCTTTGTCGCTCTAAACGTCTTCTGACGTATCATAAATTTAGAATATTTCTATTCCGAATTTACAGGAGTAATTTAAGTTACTCAAATAAATCTTCAAGGGTTTCTTGAATTATCGCTATTTAATTTTTAAGGTCCGTTTTGCACTTGATTAAGAGTGCCTGAACATTTTAGCACACTCAAGACTCATTGTCAAGTGTTTTTTTAATTTTTTTTCGAGATTCTTTCGGATGTTCATCATCCGCTGTTCTCTCGGCACTTTTCAGAGTGCTTGATTATTGTATCACAGTCAAGCCTTGCTGTCAAGTACTTTTTTAAGTTTTTTTCGGAAGCTTTTTTGCGGCTTCCTTCACTTTGTATTTCGGACTCTGTCGGCGCAGCCCTCAGCTTGCATTCCGCATTGCCCTCTCTCAAAGTGCTTGCATAGTTTACCACTCGAAAAGGCGTTTGTCAACGGGTTTTTAAACCTTTTTTGCGATTTAAACAACGCCGCCGGGTTGTTCCTCTAATCAGCAATGAGCAAGGAGCAATGAGCAATTATGCGATAGCGGAATCGGAATACAAATAGCCGAATAAATTTCACTCTGAACCTGTTGCAATATGTTTTATTAATTGACACTTCTACACTATTTTGATACACCATAAAATGAAAGGAAATGTTTTCATAAAAACTCCGGTTTGGATTATAAAAAAAGGTTGAATGCGGAACGGTTGTGTGGGATGACTAAACCGATATTGCTCCCGAATATCTATACGAATATTCAGCGCCCTTAGAATAAACCTGATACATTACGGCTGACAAAGCTTTACCCCTGTCAAGTCAGATAACAACTTGGCAGGGGTTTCTTGTTTAGTATAACAATATGCACGCGGCAATTGCTATTCGCCATTCGCTTATTGCCGATTGCATTTACTCTTCTTCAATATACTGATATGTAACATCTTCAAACTGATATGTTATCTCGCTCTCGTCTCCGAGGCCGGATTTGTAGTAGTTTACACGCTCGACATCGAATGAGCCGTCGGGAGATACGGTGATAACGGAGCAGCCGCGCTGTGAACCGTTGTTTTCTATTCCTATATATGCAAGATAGTCAATGGCAAGGTTATATGTAAGGCGGATGCCCTTATATTCAAGGCTTATGCTGTTGTAGTGGTCGTGACCGCAGAAGAAGCCCTGTGTCGAGCCGAGCTCAAGCGCAGTTTCGAACAGCTGATCATCATGAATGGGACCGTATGAAAGCTTGCCGGTCTCGCCTATTATGCCGTCGATATATTTTACATCTTCGGTATCCTTGTAGCCGTTGTTCTTAAACTCTTCAAAAGCCATAAGATACTCGTCTGACGGAATATGCAGGAACAGAAGGGACTTGGGCATATCCGCACCGAGTGCCTTGTTCTGAGCCGTAAATTCCTCTACAAGCTGTTTATACCATGCTATCTGATTTTCGTGAACATTATCGTAGTACCACTTTATTCCGAGAATATCGCCGTCGGTGTATGTGTTTGAATCGATATAGAACAGCACCTGTGTAATAACACCGGTTGTATTCTTAACAAGAATCGCACTGTTGCCGCTTCCGTCGATATCATCGGGGCCTTTTTCGAAAATGCACTTAGAATATTTCTCGTCCATATAAAGCTCGGAGAGGTCTTCACGGGAGTAATAGCTGTACGCCTCGGTGTCGTGGTTGCCGTAGGTGACGGTCCAGTAGCAGTCGAGGCTGTCCATGAGAGCCGCGAACTCAAGAGCCGCAGTCTTGTTGTTAAGTGTGCCGGACTGGAACGGAACGGGATATGAAATATCGCCGACAACAATTACAAGGTCGGGCTTTTCGGCTTTAAGCAGAGCCGCAACGGTGTCCATAGCCTTGCGGTCTTTTGAATAGCTCATCCAGCCGCCGCCGATGTGAACATCAGTCAGCTGAACTATGCGAAGATCGCTGTCGGTCGTGTATGTCCAATAGCCCTCTGCATCCTGCTCGGGGACAAGGCGTGTGTCGTCATATTCAATGGGTGTAAACGATGTTGCGTACTTTAACTGCCGGGATTTTATTATTGTGTTTGCGACTGCCGTTATAATTGCTATTGCGGCAATTACGCAGAAAATTATGAGCAGTACTTTCAATGCGATTTTTCCTTTTGATTTCTTTTTTGTTTCGGTTGCTTCTGCCATGGTGATTCCTCCGAGAAAAAATTAAAGACGACACCGCAACATTCAAGAAAAATATGCGGTACCGTCTTTTATTATATTATATTTGCAGAGGATTTGCAACAGTGCAAATCAATCTGTGCGAAGGGCTTCTACGGGGTCTTTCTTTGCCGCCAGCGAGGACGGGATAAGACCTGCTATAAATGTAAGGAATACGCTTATTGCGACAAGTGCGACACCTGCGACAAACGGAAGTGATGCGGCAGCTCCCGTCTGTGTGAATTTCTGCAGGAGCCAGTTTATGGGAATTTCGAGAATCAGCGTTCCCACTATACCTATAACACCTGCCGCTAAACCTATCGTTATGGTTTCGGCATTGAATACGCTTGAAATGTCCTTTTTCGATGCGCCGATAGAACGCAGTATACCTATTTCCTTGGTTCTTTCGAGAACGGAAATATAGGTGATAATTCCTATCATTATAGACGATACAACAAGCGAGATGGCGACGAACGCGACAAGCACACACGTTACGATGTTGAGAATGCTTGTAACGGAGCTCATGAGCATGCCGATGTAGTCGGTGAGGGTTACGGTGTAGCCTTCGTTGCCCGATGAAATCATCTGCTCGTTATAGTAATTTACCATATCACTTAATGTGTCTTTGTCTTCAAAGCTCTTGGTGTAGAGATAGATTGATGTGGGGCTGGTCTCGTCCGAATAGCCGATTGAAGTCAGTGTCTGATCAAGCGAGCATTCGTCATTAAGAGTATCTATATACGCCTGTTTGAAGGCGAGAACCTGTTCATCGGAAAGATAGCCTTCGATAATCTTCTTCTGAAGCGTAGACATATCCGAGAAATCGATAAGGTCGGTTATGTCAAAATTAAGAATGTCTATCTGAGAAATATCAATATCATTGAGCATGCTCATAAACGGTGACATATCGAGCTTTGTAAGGTCGATTTTGCTCATATCGATATCTGCAAGGGAGAAATCGTTAACGGTGAGAGTGTTGAACTCCTTGCCGGTGATAACGTCTTTTGTCTGATCGTTAAGCTGAGTCTGAACAATTTCGCTGTTCGTTGTCTGTTCGAGGGCGTAGTCCATAAGCTCCTGAGTATAGCCGATGGAGCCTGTGCCGACGGACATGACGTTATTGGGATCGGGACGGATTATGCCGACAACCTTTATGTCAATACCCTGTTCCTCGAGCATTTTCTTGACATAAACGGTATTATTGCTCTGGTCGGACCATGTGCCGGTAGACTCGTCTTTTGCGAAATACTGATAATTGAGCAGCATTTTGAAGCTCATGTTTGTGATTGTTTCGTATGTATATTTGTCGACAACCTCACTTGAAAGCTCTTCGCCGCTCGCAAGCTTCGCCATAATATCGGTCATAAAGTTTTCCTGATTTTTTATGCCGAGGCCGTACATGACCATTTCGTTAATCTCATTGTTTTTGTCAACAATAAGAACAACTTCGTTGTATGCTTCGGGCAGACGGCCGTATACTACTTCGTACTGCTTTGACAGAAGGTCGTTGTCACCGACAAGCTGCATCCATATATCGGAAATTGACGAAGAGAACATGCTTGACACACTATCGGTCATGGAGCTTGTAACCGATGAGGAAGATGCTGTCGAGCTCATAAGATCGGTCATCATGGAGTTGGGGTTAACCTTTACGACACCTTCATCTGAGTCCATACGATAGATATTAAGCGGAGTTTCATATTTATATTGTATGTCATTGCATATTTCGTCAAATGACGAGCGGTTATCCTCGATATACTGTCTGAATGCCTTGAGGTTGTTTGCCTCGGACTGTGAGACGAAAGTGTTAACCATCTCGGTTATTGTAGAGTTAACATAAATCTGATCGAGATCGTGGTCGGTTGTCATTACCGATTTGCCGAGATCGGTAAGAGACGTAAGCACGTTGTTCATGTCTATCGCCTGCCGTTCTACGGTCACGGGGAACGCAAGAAGCAGGTCATTCTGAACCTTGTCGATATATTTTTCGATACCGTTTGACAGAGCTAAAACAAGGGCAATGCCTATGATGCCTATGCTTCCGGCGAATGCGGTCAAAAATGTACGTGCTTTTTTGGTGGTAAGGTTTCTGAGGCTGAGCGCAAACGCTGTCGAAGTTGACATGGAAGGCTTTTTGCCCTTTTTGCGTTCCTCCTCCGCCTTTGCCTGCTCGCCCTCATAATCTTCCGTCTGAGGCTCGAAGGGGTCTGTGTCGCCGGTCAGTTCACCGTCAAGCACGCTTATAATACGGGTTGAATACTGTTTTGCGAGGTCGGGGTTGTGCGTGACCATAATAATGAGCTTATCCTTGGAAATTTCTTTGAGGATTTCCATTATCTGTACGCTTGTTTCACTGTCGAGAGCGCCGGTAGGCTCGTCGGCAAGGATTATATCGGGATTGTTGACGATTGCACGGGCAATGGCGACACGCTGCATCTGACCGCCGGACATCTGAGAGGGGCGTTTGTTGAGCTGTTCGCCGAGGCCTACCTTTCTGAGTGCCTCCGCCGCACGCTCACGGCGTTCTTTTTTGCTGACACCCGAGAGTGTAAGGGCAAGCTCGACATTTGCGAGAACCGTCTGATGCGGAATAAGGTTATAGCTCTGGAAAACGAAGCCTATGGAGTGGTTGCGGTAAGTATCCCAGTCGCCGTCTGTAAATTCCTTGGTGGATTTGCCGTTGATTATAAGGTCGCCGCTTGTGTATCTGTCAAGGCCGCCTATGATATTCAGCATTGTTGTTTTGCCGCATCCGGACGGACCGAGAATTGACACAAGCTCGCTTTCACGGAAATTTATGCTGACACCCTTAAGTGCCTTTACGGTGGTGTCACCGGCGGTATAATCTTTTACTATATCTTTAAGTATAAGCATATTCAGCCTCCCTTATTTCTTAGCTTTGCCGTCACGCTCTTTTACGGCTTTTTGATAATATTTATCGGCTTTGCGGCTTTCACGCTGCAGACGTTTTATGGCTTTTTCCTGTCTTATCGAGAGTTTGACAAGCTCTCTCTGAGCTTTTGCGGCGGCAACCGCATCACCATCCGCTTCCGCTCTGGCACGCCTTATTTCAGCTTCGCTTGCGAGACGGGAATAATTGCCCAGCTGTTCGGTGTCGGTCGTCGGTCTGCTGTCATCGGGGGTATTCCGCACAGGCTCGACATACGGGGACGCAGCTTTTTTGCGGGCGTTCTGCTTTGCCTGCTTCAGCTTTTCTCTTGCGGCCTGTTTTTTCGCCGCCGCGCCGTCTTTGAGAGCTTTTTTCTTTGATTTAAGATGTTTGCGGCGTTCGTGAATACTTGAAAAATCAACACGTCCCAAAATGACCATAACAGCCATAAGAGCAATGACAACAACGGCGATTATAATTCCCTTTGTGACATTTGAGGTCTTTGCCTTCGGCTGATATATAACGGTGGGAATGACGGCATTCTCTTCGTTTACATCTTCCTTTTTGGGAGTTTCGGAGAAGAGAAGCTTATAGAGCCACTCTATGACTTCATCGGTAGTCATTGCACCGAGCTTATCGCCGATATTTGCGGTATACATGGACATCATTTCATCGTCGCCCATGCTGTTTTTAAGGGCATTTGAAATATATTCGGCATTATCCTCGGTTTTGAGCGCGTTAACGAGATAACGCAGAGCCGTAACGAGAATTGCGGGCTGATCGGCTTCAATGTATGTATACTGAGCGGATGCTCCGTTTTCGGTACGCTTGCTTGTTTTTGTTGTCGCCGTGCCGAGTGCCGCCGCCTTGTTAAGATCGGGAGTCGGAAGCTTTATCGGCAGAGTCGTGCCGGATGTAAGCTCGGTGACCATTGAAGAAATATCGAGTGTCGTGTCTATGCTTGCAAGCTCGGAGGGCATCATGTCCTCAAGTCCGAGTGTTTTGAGAAGGCTTGTAACGGGATAGAGCAGATTTGTGACACACTGCTTTATGCCGTCGTTGTTTATGAAATAAACGATATTCGGAAGAATGTATGTAACCGTGTAGACGGGTTTGTTTACCACTCTGTCGAGCAGATTGATTATCGGGGTTGTTATGGCTTCGATAAGCTTATCGCCGGAGAGTGATTTGTATTCTGAATATGTCTTTATGTCGTCGGAGTCGCATCCGAGGGCTTCTAAAATGGGGATTATCGCCGTATCGTAGCCGTTGCCGCCATGGACGGTTATCATATCGGCAAGGCTTATTGTGCCTTCTGCCAGAAGGAATTTAAGAAGTGACGAGAAGGGGGACAGTATGGCGGTGAGGGCGGACGAGAAGCCCGATTTTGAGCCGTCTGAAAAGCCCCATGTTGTGCTGTCGGAGAGCTTTGACCATGAGCCTGCACTCTTAAGAGCGGATTTTGCCTTTGAATATTTTGACGGCAGAGACGAAGCGACACCGGCGGCGGTTATGTCAGCGCCGAGTGTTTTCATAATGTCTGCGGCACCTGCGTCCTCTATCGCGCCGTAAAGCTTTTTGGCGAGGGTTGTTATAAGCTTGTTTGAGTAGATTGATTTTGACAGAATTGACGAGAGCGAGCCCTTGTCGGTGAACTCCTTCATAAATTCATCAAGGGTGTCATCGATTTCGTTTATGACCTTTTCGTAATTCTCTTTTGTAAGATTTCCGGTGTATTCGATTGAACCGGGTGTAAATTCGGGATAAGTCCATGTGTAGGACTGAACGCCGGCGGTGTCGGACAAGGTGAGTGCCTTTATTACAAGCGTAACAATGTCATCGGTTGACTTGTTGAGGAATGTATTTATTGTTTCGGTGCTGCCCGAAAGAGCCGGAACAAGTGATGAGATATCAGATTTGTTGAGCTTTATCGTGTCGACAAGATAGCGAAGAAGAACGATAAGTGCGGCGTTCTTGTCGGACGTGAAGGTGTCGCCGTTAACCGAGCCGCAGGAGGCAAACGCATCAAGGTCGATTTCGGGGAGCTTTATGTCAACATCGGAGTCAGAGAGCGAGGACATATCGACTTTGTTGAGCATCTGGGACAGGTCGGAGGAATTCGAGAAGACCTCGGAGCTGTTTATAAGGCTTGATACACTGCCGAGAGAGAAAAGCCCGGCGACTTTTACCTGTAAGGGGGATATAAGAGTTGTGAGTGCTTCGGAAATGCCTCCGTTTTTAAGAAAATACGCGGCGGAGGGGAGAATTTCGCAAAGCTTGTCAACAGGCTTGTCGACAATGTCGCTTATAAGCTGAAAGACGCAGGAAAAGATATTTTTGACCATGTTGCTGCGGTCTTTGTCGGCGGAAGCGGTAAACTCCTCCTGAGTCATGATTTTTTCGCATTTCAGGGCGTTGAGTATCGGCACTACGGCGTTTGTGTAGCCGTTATCGCCCTTGATTGAAATAAGCACACCGACTTTATATGTTCCACCGCACAGAAGCGTATATAAAAGCTCGTTCATGGGGGAGAGCATTGCGGCAACTGCGGAAGAAAACTGAGCATTGCTCTTTACGCCCCACTTAAAGTCGGATGAAGCCTTGACAACATCTGCGAGTGTGGCACATGCGGCAATTTTTGCGCTTATATCGGAATACGATTTAAGCGTCTGACTGAGTGTGGCAGGGGTGATTTCAATGCCTATCATATTCATAACGGAGGCATTTTCGTTTATTGCCGAGTAAATTCCGCTGAAAAGGGCATTGAGTGTGGCATCGTCATAGAGCATGGCATAGATGCTCTGCTTGACTTTTTTCGCACCTCCGTTTTGCTTTATGAGAGACTCAGCAAGGGATTCGATTTTTGGAAGTGCGGCAGAGGCATCGGACTCGGTGACACCCGACGGGTATGATATTGAAGCAAAGCCCGCAGCGGTAAATATCTGAAGGCACATAATAACCGCAAGAAGAACGGCAACAGCCTTAGTCGTATACTTTTTCATTCATTCAGCTCCTTAACTGCCGGTGTATCCGGCGACAGTGCGCCTTTTAAAATATTTAAGGCGGCGTTTTTGACATCCTGTCTGATTTCGTCTATTGCGAAAGGTTTTTCGGTAAGAAGGGCATCGGAACAGACGGAAGCTATAAGCTCGGCTATAATGTAAGCCGTGCGGCTTGCCTTGTCCGTCTGACAGCCGTTTTCTTCGAATTTTCTGATTATATCAAGATATATGCTTTCGATATCCTTGTCGTAGAACGACGGGAACAGCCGCATGCAGGATGCTATATTCTTAGTAACAACGGCAAGCACGTCTTTGTGCTCAACAAGGAAGTCTATATACATATCGATAAACTCCTCCGCCATCTGAGCCGCCGTGTAATTTTCGCCGGAGAGGCGGTCACGCGCGGAAAGCAGAAGCTCTTTCATGGCCTCGGTGCTTTTGAAAAGAATTATCTGATCAAGAAGGTCGCTTTTATCTTTGAAGTAGAGGTAGAAAGTGCCCCGCGCGATGCCTGCCGCCTTTACTACGTCGTCAATAGCGGTGGAATCAACGGACTTCTGCTGAAAAAGCCGATAGCCGGTTTCTATTATTTTCAATCGTTTTTCGGTTTTTTTATCGTTCAACTGAATCTCTCCGTGGTTTATATAAAAATTTTGCGGGACTTTCCTAAACTGAGCCTTAAAAAAATGACACTTTGTCAATTTGGACGGATAGAGGATACCAAATAAATGACAAAGTGTCAATATTATTTTATCATATTTAATTGTTAGTTCATTTTTTTTACTGAAAATTAACTTTGTTTTAGTTAATCAAAAGGGAAAGCAGTTAGCAATGAGTGGTCAGTGGTCAGTGGTCAGTGGGCAGTGGCTAAGGAAGGGGCCGGGAAAATAAGGAAGTCCTGCGGACTTGGACTTATACAATTAGCAATCAGCAGTTAGCAATTAGCAATGTTGTTATAATGTATAATGTAGAATGCAGAATGCATAATTTCGGAAGTCCTGCGGACTTGGATTTATACAATTAGCAATTAGCAGTTAGCAATTAGCAATGTCTGTTATAATGCAGAATGTAGAATGCATAATGCATAATTTCGGAAGTCCTGCGGACTTGGACTTATACAATTAGCAATTAGCAGTTAGCAATTAGCAATGTTGTTATAATGTATAATGTAGAATGCAGAATGCATAATTTCGGAAGTCCTGCGGACTTGGATT
>CAVFPQ010000086.1:0-9765 GCA_963624415.1 Acutalibacteraceae bacterium
GCAGGACTTCCGACATTGTTAATTATTAATTGTTACTTGTCACTCTCATACCCATTCGGATTCATCGTCTGCCACTTCCATGTATCTCTGCATGCGTCAACGACATTAAGCTTGGCAGTCCAGCCGAGAACATTTTCCGCTTTTGTTACATCCGCATAAGAGGTGGCGACATCACCGGCTCTGCGGGGAGCTATGACATACGGCACATTGATGCCGGTGGCCTCTTCAAATGCATGCACAAGCTCAAGAACGCTTACGCCCTTGCCGGTGCCTAAATTATAAATTTCCGTTCCGTTTATCTTCGACGCTCTGTCAAGTGCCGCAAGATGACCTTTGGCGAGGTCAACAACATGAATATAGTCACGAACGCCCGTGCCGTCGGGTGTCGGATAATCGTTTCCGAAAACATTAAGGTGCTCACGCTTGCCGACAGCAACCTGAGAAATATACGGCATAAGATTGTTCGGTATACCGTTCGGCGCTTCACCGATAAGGCCGCTCTCGTGTGCGCCGATGGGATTGAAATATCTTAACAGAATTACACTCCATGACGGATCGGATGCCGACAGATCTTTAAGAATTCTCTCTATAAAAATCTTTGTTGTACCGTACGGATTTGTCGCAGTACCTGTTTTCATTGTCTCAATAAACGGCGCTTCGTTTTCTTCGCCGTAAACGGTTGCCGAGGAAGAGAAAACTATCGTCTTGACATTGTGCGCTCTCATAACCTTCAAAAGAGTCACAGTGCCGCCGATATTGTTTTCATAATATTCAAGCGGCTTTACACAGCTCTCGCCCACCGCTTTAAGACCGGCAAAATGAATAACCGAGTCAATTCTGTAATCGTCAAAAACCTTTGTCAGTGATGCTTCATCGCAGATATCGCACTCGACAAGCGGAAAATCCCTGCCTGTGATTTTGCGAACACGCTCTGCCGATTTGGGTGATGAATTAACAAAATTATCAACCACCACAATCTCTTTTCCGGCGTTGAGAAGCTCCACGCAAGTGTGTGAGCCGATGAAGCCGGCGCCCCCTGTGACGAGTATTGCCATAAAAATTCCTCCCGATATAGCCTGATTTATAAAAAGCTAACGCGTAATATATATAAGCATGACAGCCGGGGATGAGACTTCACTGTGTCTGACGATAATGCCGTCCGCATATCCCGTATGCTCGACATAGGCATTTATGCTGCCGTCTTCAAACAGCTCTGTTGCCGTCAGAGACAGATCCCCCGAGTCTGTAAATTTTATTTCCGCACTGTCCGATCCGCTCTCGTAAGCGGCTTTAAGCGCGTTTATTATTATTGCGGCGTTGTTGTCGCCGTCGCAGATAAGATTGTTTTTGTAGTAATAATTACTCTGCTTTGACTTGCACACCATGCCCGTCGGCAGAGTAAAATCGGAATGTGTATTCTCTATTTCTTCGGTTGTGATATTAAACCAGATATGAACCGCTTTGCCGTTCGGATCGCCCGAAGTGTCGTCCCACGTGGGGTCAATATGATACCATCTGCCGTCAATTTTCGCACACAGCCACATATGCGTGTCGCTCTCGTTTTTTGTCGTCGCCGTACCTGTTACAGCACCGGACGAAATGGAGCATATATCAAACAGAAGCTTTAACGCCATAGAATATCCCGTGCAGATACTCCTGCCGTTTATAAGCGCGCTGTATGAATCGGACTGTGTCATTCCGGAATCATATTTGCAGAATTCAAGAAGCTTGTCGTGCAGATAAAGTTCACGGTTATATTCGTTCCCCGTGCCCTTTGTCTCGGCAACCATTGATTTCGCTTTTGTTATAAGCGTATCCGTATATTCATCACAGGTCGATTTGGTATAGGCATATACGGGGCAGATATAACGGCATGAGCCGTATGTGATTATCGTATATGTATTTGACAGACACAGCATATGCGGATTGTCATATTTCATGTATGTAAAAACCTTCTGAACGGAGTCCTCGTCAAGCCCCGAGGGAATGGCCACATATTTGGGATGTGAAAAAACGGTATTGTAAAAATGGCGGTAAAAAAGCTGCTCGTCTGAATTTAATGTGCCGTAAAGAAGCCTTGTTACAACATAGTCAACGAACGACGGTTCGGCAAACCCCGCATCCGCTATCGGATTTATTGTATCATTCGGCATACCGCTCGGGGTGGTATTCGCCCGACAGGCACACAGAACAGACACAATAGTTAATATCAATGACAGAAGCACTGTCTTTGTTTTCATCTTTTTTATACCCCTGAAATTGAAAGAAAATCAAATACCGGTTGCAAATCCGAGTCCGTAAAAATATATATGAAGAATGTATAATGCAAAATGCATAATCAAGAAAAACGACAAGGCGTTTTGGATTATAAGCTGACGCAAAAGATAAAACTTCATTTTCAAATCGGTTTTTATATCCGCGGAGCTTTATAAATCAAGTCCGCAGAACTTCCTTAGTTCCCCGGTCCTTATGAAATTGCTGATTGCTAACTGCTGATTGTTTTCCGTCAGCCGATAGGTGTGACCGTCGGCTCGGCAAGCAAAAACGCCTTTATTTCCTCATTTTTGCCCGTATAGTCAAACGCCGTTATATCCGTTTCAACCTGATTTATCAAGGTCGAAAAGAAAGTGTCACCCTTTGCGAAATTCGTATATGTCATATGCTGTTCGACAACAGCGGCTTCCGCGGATGCCTGAGTTTTGGCAGAGCTGTCGCCGGTGTCCGCATATTTTATATACTTCAGAATATTATCAGCCGTCATTTCATTTTCACCGGCAGAGAATGTATATTTTATCTCTCCGTCGACAAATTCAGTGTCACGGGGCACATTTAAAACGGTTGTTCCGAGCTTGCTCAGAATCTGCTTGAATGCCGACTCGCTCGCCAGAACATATCTGTCTATGTTTATTCCCTTATTCGCAAACTGTTCTCTGACAGCCGACACGCCCTTTAGACTGTAAAGCTCCGACAGTGTCTGTCTGCCGTCTGCCGTGTCAAATGAATAATCAATCGGAATACCCTTGACCTTCACATTATTCTCTTTAATCGACACGGAAATAATCGAACAGAACGACAGAGCCGTATCGTTTTTACACAGAAACAGAAAATTCACCGCTTCGGTATCCGAAAACGCCGGAGCGGACTCCGAAACAGCCTCGTCTGATGTTGTTTCTTCGATTTCGGTTGTTGACTCATCGTCCCTTTTTCCGATGAACTTATCTATATCAAAATCATTCTTTGCGAGTATGACAACAAACGACAGCGCACCTAAAATAAGAACTCCGATGACAATAAGAGCGATGGTGCCGTTCGCCTTTTTTTTCTTCGGCTTTGACGCAAAATCAAGCCCCTGACTTTTTCTCATATATACAAAACACCTGTTATAAAACCTGATAATAGTACTTAATAACTATTATAAAGTCACACAGAAAAAATTACAAGAGAAAATGAACTTCAGTCAGAAAAAATTCACTCGATTTAGACCGCCTGTTTTGTGTATTTTCGCAAAAATTATTTTTTATCACGGAGCAGGTCAAGCTGACCGTACTTAGCGAAAAGATTTTTTGCCATGGGGCAATTGCCGCCGTCGACAAGAAAGCAGTTGTTTTTGAGATGCTCTTTTTTTGTCTGCTTGGTAGCAAAGCGAGTTGTCATGCACGTCCCCGCTATTATTCCCTCACAGCAGATATAATCCTTGTTTTCCGCGGAATAGAACGGACATTTAATTGATGCTTCAATCGGCTTGTTCATAATATTTCTCCTTTTCGATAAAAAAATTATAATCCGGGACACATTGTGTCTTCCGACATTATGCATTATGAATTAGACATAGTGCATTGTCACAGTAATGATTGTACAGTCTTCTGAAATTATTTTCTCCCTCAAATCGTCTGTTTTTCAAAAAAATTTATTGACAATTTGCAAATTCTGTAATAAAATAAGACCTGTGAACAAAAGTTCGACGGATATTTACAGAGTTCTGTAATGCTTGAGTTTATGATATTACAGATTTCTGTATTTGTCAAGAGCAAATTTATCGGCGGTGGAATGATGGATACATACGGAAAAATCAAGGAGCTTTGCGACGGCAAGGGAGTAACCTTCTCCGCACTTGCGGCGGGTATAGGTGTACGCAGTTCGATTTTTACGGAGCTTAAAAAAGGACGCACAAAACAGCTCTCGGTGTCGACACTCAACAAAATAGCGGAGTATTTCGGTGTGCCGACTTCGTTTTTTATTGACAGTGAACCCGACTGCAACCCGGCCGACGACATGCAGGAGGAGCTTTTCAGAAAACGCAAGCTTCTGTTTGACCTGTCGTGCAAGGCAAGCCCCGAAGACCTTGATACCATTATTAAGCTGGCAGACGCTCTTGTCGCCGGCAAAAACGGAGGTTAACAGCTTATGAATGAAGTTTTTGTACGCTTTATCGCTCTGCCCGCCGCAGTGCGTGCGTTCACAATGCCCGATGAAGAGGGGGATTATAATATCTACATTAACACAACCCTCTCCGATGAACAGAAAAAGCTCAGTTTTCTTCATGAACAAAGACACATTGCAAGGGATGATTTTTATAAAGACATGCCCGTAAGAATGATTGAAGCGGCACTCAAAACCGTGTAATTCTTACTTTGGCGTAAATGTACCATAGTTCGAAAGCAGACTGCACATAAAAAAACCGGACAAGAGACAGACCGAGATGTCTGCTTTTTGTCCGGCTTTTTCATATCCGAAAAAATTAAAACAAATATATTAAACAGAAAAAATGAAATCCGACTATAAGCTCAGCAAAAAAAGGATTGTAACAAGAAATTTACTTTTATGTCTGCAAAGCTTATAATCCAAGACACGCAGTGTCTTCCGACATTGTTAATTGTTAATTATTTATCGTCCTTCATAATTCGGATTATAAATTTCACCTGTCCTTCTTTGTCAGTTCCGCTTTCAGTTCCTCCGTTGTATCAACAATTTTCTCCGCACCGTTTTTCATAAGCTCAGCCGTACTCCTGAAGCCCCACGAAACGGAAATACACGGCACTTCGGCATTTTTCGCCGTCTTTATGTCAACCTCGGAATCGCCTATATAGACGGTTGCGGCTTTGCTCTCTCCGAGTGTCTTTATGACCTCATTCACGGAGTCGGGGCAGGGCTTTTTTCGTACACCCTCACGCTCGCCGACACAGTAATCGAACAGCCCGTCAAAATATTTTCTGCACAGTGACTGCACACCGTAGTCTGCCTTATTCGACACAACGGCTGTTTTCATCCCCATGCTTTTAAGATATATCACAAGCTCGTGAATGCCGTCATACGGATGTGTGTGATCGGCACAGTGAACCGAATAATGCTCCGTAAAAGTCTTGTGTACCTCGTCTGTCATTTCTTTGGATGTGCCGACGGGAACGGCTCTTTCAATCAGATTTCTTATTCCGTTGCCTACAAAAGCTCTTGTTTCGTCAAGCGTCCTCCCGGGCAGAGAGTGCTTTTCAAGGGCGTAATTCAGGCTTATATGCAAATCATCAAGTGTATCAAGTATCGTGCCGTCAAGATCAAAAACGGCGAGAGAATAATGCATAATATCATCTCCTGTATTTTTCATTCGGCAAAAAGCTTAACAGAACAATTAACAGTTAGCGAAGTCATATAAATCAAGTCCGCATGACTTCCGACATTATTGATTATTAGTTGTTAATTGTTAATTCATTGGGAATTTTCCTTCAGCATATCCTTCAGTCCCGCAAACGGTGAAGCCGCGGCGGCTGCCTTTTTCTCTTCCTCACGCTGTTTTTTCTGATATGCCGCAACAGCACCGCGTCCCGCAGTGTCGGATTTTTCCTCGTATCGCTTCTGAAAATCGGCAAGGCGTTCACGGTGTCCGCAGTTTGTGCATACGAAAATTTTCTTGTCCCCCTCGCCTCTCAGCTCCATTTTTTTATGGCAGTCGGGACAGCGGGCATTTGATGTACGGCTGACACCCTTTCGGTATCCGCAATCTCTGTCGGGGCAGACAAGGCTCTTGCCGTGCTTGCCGTTAATTTCAAGAAGATATTTGCCGCAGTTCGGGCATTTTTCACGGCTCATATTGTCATAGCGGTATTTTGCATCGCTCTTTATTACGTCGCTGACAAGTGAAGAAGCGTATTTTTTTATTTCCGCAATAAATTTATTCATATCGGCTTTACCCTTGCCGATGTCGGAGAGTGTCTGCTCCCACTTTGCCGTAAGCATGGCGCTTCTGAGCTCTTCGGGAACAAGCTCTGTCAGCTGTTCTCCTTTTGGTGTCGGGCGAATTTCCTTGCCGTTTCTGACGACAGAACCGTTTGCGAACAGCTTTTCTATAATATCCGCACGTGTGGCGGGAGTTCCGAGACCGCCCGTCTCTTTGAGTGCGTCACGAAGGGATTTATCATCAATCTGCTCTGTCGGATGCTCCATTGCGGATAAAAGTGTTGCCTCCGTATATCTCGCCGGCGGCTTTGTTTTGCCCGACACGACCTTGATTTCTCGCACCTTTATGCGAGAGCCCTGACTCAGTGACGGCAGATTCTGCGCACGTTTTTCAAAATCCTCGTCCTCGTCATCATCGGACAGGTTGCCGTACGCATCCTTCCATCCGGCGCTTCGTACGGTGTTGCCCTTGGCTGTAAAAATGCTTTTTCCGACAGTGATTTTTATTGATGTTTCGTCATACTCGTACGGAGCGGACAGCACCGCCATAAAACGGCGGACAACAAGATCGTAAATCTTTTTCTCATCGCCCGACATTCTGAAAAAATCCGCAGGCTCATCGGTCGGAATAATCGCATGGTGGTCGGTGACTTTAGAATCATTTACTATATATTTTGTCTGAAGCTTCGGCTGTCTTAAAAGACTGCCCGCCAAGGTGCGGTACTCGCCGGAATTTATCGCCTTGAGCCTGTCCTTAAGCGTCAGAGCGACATCGGCGGTTATGTATCTTGAATCCGTTCTGGGATATGTGAGAACCTTATGAGTTTCATAAAGACTCTGCATTAAATCGAGTGTATACTTTGCGGAGAAGCCGTATTTTTTGTTGGCGTCACGCTGAAGCTCCGTCAGGTCATACGCCGCGGGAGGGGGTGTCTGCTTATATGTCTTTTTAAGCTCCGATACAACAGCGGGAGCACCTGTACACTGCTTTACAACACTGCGCGCAAACTCCTCATCACTAAAGCGGGTGTTGCCGTTCTTATCGACAAAAGTACCGTTAAAGCCCTCAAAAACGCCTCGAACGGTATAATAATCCTTCGGGACAAAATTACGGATATCTTTTTCACGCTTTACAATCATGGCAAGTGTAGGTGTCTGAACTCGCCCGGCGGACAGTCGGTCATTATATTTACAGGTAAGGGCACGGGTAACGTTCAGTCCCACATACCAGTCGGCATTGGCTCTCGCCTGAGCGGAACGGTAAAGATTGTCATATTCGGAGGACGGGCGCAGATTATTAAAGCCCTCACGCACCGCTTTATCGGTCTGAGAAGAAATCCACAGGCGCTTCATCGGTTTTTTTACACCGGACTTCATTATAATCCAGCGTGCGACAAGCTCTCCCTCACGCCCGGCATCGGTCGCAATGATAATTTCACCGACTTCGGGACTTTTAAGAAGCTTAGACACGGCATTAAACTGCTTTGAGGTCTGCTTTATAACAACGAGCTTCATTTTATCGGGAAGCATCGGAAGCGTCTCAAGCGCCCATGTCTTATATTTGTCATCATACATTTCGGGGTCGGCAAGCGTCACAAGGTGACCTAATGCCCATGTAACAATATATTTTGTGCCGATAAGACAGCCATCGCCGCTTTTATTACAGCCGAGAACACGCGCAAGATCCCTCGCCACAGACGGCTTTTCGGCAAGAACAAGTGATTTCATAAACAAACTCCTTGAAAGAATTATATATTGAGTATATATCAAACCCGAAAGAAGTGCAATAAGAGAAAAAACAGAAAAATGCCGAAACAAAAAATTAAATTCCGACTTGTAAACGGAATAAAATTTTCGCTTCGACACGGGTAAATTCTTTTGTTTTTGATGTATTGACAAAAACGCCGATATATTGTACAATAAAGCCGAAGAGCGAACCGTTGCAGACGGCTACGCCCTCGTCAGATTGTTTTTAAAAGAAAAAACCGCTGATTTTGGTCGATCCGGCGGTTTTTCTTTTTTGTATTACTTGCGTGTTCCGGAGTTGTCCGAGAATACGGTGTGCAATCAAAAAAATTTGCAAAAAGTTCAAAAAGTGCTTGCAATTAAAAAAAGCATGTGATAAAATCGAGGCATAGAGATGAGAAACATCTCATCGATACAAAAAAGCTTTCCACACTCTTTTTCTTCATAAATATCTCCACAGGGAAAACACCGGGCTTAGCGGCTCGGTGTTTTTCCGTTGTGCGAAAAAAATAAAGCAGTCGAAAGAACAATACACCGCCCGATATCGGCGTCAGACGGCAGAAAAACTTTATTCGCCGCTTCTGCACATGAACTGCCGTGCCGTCTTTTCGGGGAGTTTTGTCTTTGGTTTTAAGCTCGAAAATAACTTGATGCAAAAAATTCTGCGATATTATTATTTCACGGAAAAATAATTTCGTTATTTTCATTGAATGGAGAAAAAAGGCTATTGACAAATCGCAATTTTTTGTGTAAACTGTTAAATGTTTATATGATTTAAAGGAAAAGAATATGTCCTCTGATCTTACCATCGAATCCGCACGACTGAAAACCGACGAAGAGCTGACAGTGCTCCTGCAAAACGGCAGCAAAACGGCGATGCGAGTTATAATCGAACGCTATACTCCGTTTGTACGCTCGACCGCGTCACGATATTTCGGTGCGTCACTCGAAAACGATGATATGGTTCAGGAAGGGCTGATAGCATTACTTTTCGCTGCATACTCCTACTCTATTCAGAAAAACGCCTCGTTTAAGACCTATTCCGCCGTTTGTATAACAAACCGCATAAGGACTGTTACAAAAGCGCAAGCAGCAAACAAAAACAGCATGCTAAACACATATGTGCCGTTGGAGGATGTCGACGCCGTATCTTATTCGACACCCGAGAGCCGATATATAGACTCCGAGCACACAAAAGAGCTTGTTTCGTGCATGAATGACCTGTTGTCCCCTCTCGAAAAAAGAGTTGTGTCACTGTGTCTCGAAGGATACACAAACAAAGAGACAGCCGAAAAGCTCAACATAAGCCCCAAAGCGGTAGCGAACGCATTACAGCGTATTCGCGGCAAACTTAAAAAAGCGGCGAACAAAATCTGATCTCAGCGGGCAAACCGTTAAGATATATCAAAATCGTCTTAAGTGGAGAAACCACCAAGGCAAAAAAAATCAGCGAGGTAACGAAATGTACGAAGACAGAACACTCATTTGCAAGGATTGCGGCCAGGAATTTGTATTCACAGCCGGTGAGCAGGAGTTCTTTGCCGAGAAGGGTTTTTCAAATGACCCTCAGCGCTGCAAGGACTGCCGCATCAAGCGCAAGAACGCTTCCAAAGGCGAGAGAGAATTTTTTGAGACCACCTGCAGCAACTGCGGCGGCGTAGCAAGAGTTCCCTTTAAGCCCCGTGACGACCGTCCCGTTCTCTGCAGCGAGTGCTACGCAAAGTCAAAGGAATAATTATAGTCCGACTAAATTAAACCCACAATTGACGAATTAAGAGTCTGCTCCGGCGGGCTCTTTTTTTGTTCTTCAGATAAAAACGATAAAAAAAATAGCAACTTAAAATCGGCAAT
>CAVFPQ010000087.1:0-9736 GCA_963624415.1 Acutalibacteraceae bacterium
TATGGGAGATTTTTCGGCGAGAAACCAATACTTCGTTGTCAGTGCGTGGCTAAAGCAGGAGGGGGCTTTTTTGTTTGTTGGGGCGAGGAGCGATAGCGACGAGCCGAATGCCGAGCTATGCTCGGCACTGCCCGGAGGGAGCAGAGGTTGCGAGGCCGCGAAAGCGGGCGAGCAACCGAATGCGAGCACAGGGCAGCCGCACGGAGGTGGCACCTGACTGTCCCGAATGGCAGTCGGCTTGATTCATAAAACTTACCGGACGGCAGGTGCACTGACGGGCGGCTGAATGCCCGGAGGGAGCAGAGGTTGCGAGGCCGCGAAAGCGGGCGAGCAACCGAATGCGAGCACAGGGCAGCCGCACGGAGGTGGCACCTGACTGTCCCGAATGGCAGTCGGCTTGATTCATAAAACTTACCGGACGGCAGGTGCACTGACGGGCGGCTGAATGCCCGGAGGGAGCAGAGGTTGCGAGGCCGCGAAAGCGGGCGAGCAACCGAATGCGAGCACAGGGCAGCCGCACGGAGGTGGCACCCGGCTGTACGGCGATAAAGCCGGTATGTTTTTCGATAATTAACCGACCGTGCAGTCGGGTGCACCGACGGGCGGGTCAGCCACCAAGCCCCCCAAAAAAGCCCGGCGACACGAAAAAAAGCGTCCTGTTACCAAGACGCTTTTTATTCAATTTGCCTTTTGCGAAGCCCTATAAAATCAAGTCCGCAGAATTTCCGACATTGCTAATTGCTAACTGCTAATTGCTAATTGATTAGCGAAGCCTTATAAAATCAAGTCCGCAAGACTTCTTTGCTTTGGTTTGACGGACCGCTGCCGCCGGTCCTCATTAGTCGCTACGCCAAAAATCATTCACCGGATGATTTTTGTCTGCGACATTATGCATTATGCATTCTGCATTCTGCATTAACCGTCATGCCTTTCACATCAGCAATCGTCTTATTTAAGTGTTACCTTTATCGTCTTAATCTCAAACGGCTTAAACTTAAGAACAATCTTGTTATCCGCAAGAGCGATAGGTTCATCCTTTTCTTCGAGCAGGTTGCACTCGGATACGGCTGTTACGGGCAGTCCGAATGAAACATCGGCATCAGTACCGCAGTTCCATGTCTCATACATACGGATAATAATATCGTCGGAGTCCTCTGCCTTTTTGACTGTCTCAATGATAACGTTATCGGCATCGACCGATACAAGTGAGAAATCAGGCTCGAGCTTGCCCTTGTGAGCACCGGTAAAGACGGCGGTAAGCGGCACATTCAGGTCATAGCCTTCGCTTACGACATCAGATGCGCTGACATCCCCTGCATGGGCATAAAGAGCATATGTGAATGTATGGCGTTCTCTGTCCTGATTATGATTGGGTGCGGTTGCCGAACGCAGAAGTGTGGGCTTGATATGGCCGTTCTTGACAGTCCAGCCGTATTTGCAGTCATTGAGAACCGAGAAGCCGAAACCATTGTCGGAGAGATCCGCCCACTTGTGGCCGCAGGACTCAAACTGCGCATAGTCCCAGGTTGTGTTCTCATGTGCCGAACGCTTAATATTACCGAACTGAATATCAAATGTTGCTTCGGTCGCATTGACATCAACGGGATAATCCGCCTTGAGGGCAATTCTCTTCTCTTTCCAGTCTATATCATAGAAAATATCAATACGCTCAAAGTCGGGATAGAAAATATAGTACTGTGAAATATGCGAAAGGTTAAAGCGGCGGTCGATTTTGTACACAGTACGAACCGCACCGTTTTCGATAATTTCCGCATTTTCCACATCATCGATATTCCAGAACTTTTCGCCGTAGTAGCACTTGATATCCCATGCCTCGTGGTTATGGGCTCTGTCTTCGTAGGCGATAAGTCTGCCGATTGTCTGACCTTCCTTTGCTACGCTTCTTTCCGCGTCAAAGCAGATATAGGAAGATATATTCTTATTCTCGTCAAATGTGACGCTGTAAAAGTCATTTTCGAATGTGTCGCCGTCAATCTCCATACCGCCGTCAATTTCTTCGATACCGTCCGCAATTTTATAGGTCTTGTAGCCCTTTGCGGGTACGGACTCGGCAACAAAGCACAGCTTGCCGTCATATGTCTTCTGCCACGGCACTGAATTTTCATCGCTGTCGATAAGATGGAAATCTGTCTTTTCGGGCATATCGGTAATCACAACGGAGTTACGGTCAAAACCGAGGGTATTGAAAACAACAATCGAGTCGCCGTCCGTTGCGATGCACTCGGCAACAGCCTTTTCACTGTCGGAGACCATTTCTCTGCCGGCGGCACCGATCTGCTCATACTGTTCTTTAGAGTCTTCATAGACCTGAGCGATTGAAGAGCCGGGAATTATATCATGGAACTGATTAAGAAGGATAATCTTCCAGCCGTCAAGAAGCTTTTTGCTCTCGTATTCCTTACCTGCGAGAGTCTTCGCGAGAACACCGAGAGTTTCGGCATCCTGATACAGATATTCACTCTTGCGGTTATATTTCTTGTTGCGTGCCTGTGCGGTAAGTGTACCACGATGGAATTCAAGATACAGCTCACCTGCCCATACGGGGAGACGATCACTGCCCTCAACCTCTTTTTTAAGACGGTCAAAGAAGTCACGGGCAAACTCCTGCTTTACCAAAGGACAACCGTCGATTCCTCTTGACATACGTCTGCCCTCTTCAAGCATATCTCTGTCAACTCCTCCGCCGCCGTCACCGTGACCGAAGGAGAACAGAACATTCTTGTTAAGGTCTTTATTGGAATAACGCTTCCAGCCGCCTATAACCTGAGTGGGTGTAAGCTTGCCGTTATATGTTGTCATAAATTCATCGCTGTCGGCATTTTCGGTCGGAATGAAGTGTGACAGAACCTCTGTGCCGTCGATACCACGCCACATAAATGTGTCAAACGGGAACTTATTGAACTCGTTCCACGAAATTTTTGTGGTCATGAAATAATCAATATCGGCTTTTTTGATAATCTGAGGAAGTGCTCCCGAATAGCCGAAAACATCGGGAAGCCACATAATTTTATTGTCAACGCCGAACTCATCACGGAAGAAGCGTTTGCCGACAAGGAACTGACGAACAAGGCTTTCGCCGGATACAACGTTTGTGTCACTCTCGACCCACATGCTGCCTTCGGGCTCCCAGCGTTTCTCTTTGACCATCTGCTTTATCTGTTCATAAAGCTCGGGATAATCCTGCTTTACAAAATCATAGAGCTGAGCCTGTGACGACATAAACTTATATTCGGGATATTCCTTCATAAGATTTACGACGGTCATAAAGCTTCTCGCGGCCTTTTCACGTGTCTGACGAAGACGCCACAGCCAGGCAGTATCAATATGTGTGTGACCGATAGCGGAAGTCAGAACATCCGAACCTTTGCCGTAGATATTTTCTTTAAGATAATTTCTTACGTTTCTTACGCTCTCACGATACACGGCATCGTCCGCAGTATTAAGCTCGAGCATATTTACGGCGGTGTTGAGTGTCTTTATAATGTCAATTCTCGCTTCGTCCTCATGAGTATAGCAGTGTGCCACATTCCACGGAGTGAGAAGATCGTAATAAAGAGCATTTGTCTCCATGTCCTTTACTTTAAGATAGGCACGAAGAGCGGACTTGCCGCGGAACTCCCAATCGTCGCAATAGGCATTGAGTGCAATATCAAACGTTTCGCCGCCCTGAGCACGCTCGGTAAGATAGATATATGTATGGTGACTGTCGCCGCCCTGAACCATTTTGCCGTTTACAAAGAAAATAAATTGCTGCTGAGGTGTATGCCAAGCGCCGTCGGGGAAGGGTGTGACCTCATAGACTACGCTCTTGCCCGCAAAACGATCGGGGATTTTTACGGTCTGCTTAAACCAGCAGTACTCTTCACGGTAGCCCCACATATCATCCTTGCCGAAGGGGACCCACTCGCCTTCGTCTATTTTATCGGGTGAATACTGCCCCTCACGGAACATAAAATCGCCGGCATCTTCACTGTCGGTAAAAATTCGGTCGCCGATGTGGTCGATAATCTGTTTTACACGTGACGCAAGCATTTTGCGTTCGTTGTTTTTGTCGCAGAAAGGTATGTCAAAGTGCATACTCAACTCTCCTTTTTCAATTTATAATTCACAATGCATAATTGAGAAAAAATCATTTTATAATTATACAAACGGTCTCAATGTACGCAAAAATTTTTGTAAATTGATATTTGTATTATAGTTTACAAAATATAAAAAATCAATAGCTAAAGCCACGCACTGACAACAAAGTATTGGTTTCTCGCCGAAAAATCTCCCATATCTTTGCCCGAAAGCCTCGCAAGGCGTCAGCCTTGCTTCATTTCCGGGCTTCGATATGAAAAATTTTTCTTGGCTACGAAACTGCTTTGCATTTCAAAACAAAAATTCGACAAAAGTAAACAGCATATTTTTATTCTGAATAATTGCTTTTTACATTTAGTCGATGACTTATCTTTGTTTTGAAACAATACTTCCTTATCAGCACGTGGCTAAATCTTTGTCTGATTTGTTGCTTTAGCCGTTTTGCAAAAGCTCCTTTGCCCTGTCGGAAACGATTTTTTCAAGAAGCTTCAGGCGTTCTGAGGGCAGGTTATATCTTGAGTGTCGCTTAAATTTGAAATCGACAAGCCTGCGAAGTCCCTCACGGTGACGGGGAGCTATAACCGAACACGCCCTTTTTGTAAAATCGTCATAAACACACGGAAGAAGCGTTTTTGCGTATCGTCTGAGCGTTTCCTCTGACTGCAGGTTATGAACATAAGCACGATTTGACGGCACGGCACGGTGTCGGAGCCACTTTGAAATGCCATCCTCCGTCGGGGTTAAATCGAGCGGCAAAAATTCGCTTTTATCATTATTCCGCCAAAGAATTTTAATTTGCGGTGTATTTGTTTCTTCGGTACATGAAAAACGCAGAAGCGGAGTATCGAAATGCCGCAGTTCAAAGTTCATATACATCCCCATTTCTGCACAGAGTATACCATAAATATATAATATTCGCAATATATAAAAATCCTCTTTGAAAGCCGGGAGACAATCAAAGAGGAATTTTTAATTATATTTTACCAGTGCTTTGCACCGCAAGTGCAGGACTGTCTTATTTTGAAGAGCTTATTGAAGAAGTTGAAGATTTTCCAGAAGAATTTTACAAACTTGTTTGTGCTGTGGCACATATGAGAACAGCCGGACTGTTTGCCGCCGCCGACATCGGTGCCGCATGCGTCACAAGTACCATCGCCGTTATTGTCGGCGTGACCTGTTGCGGGGATAACCGTCTGTGCCGTAATAATTTCACCGCAGACGGAGCAGTGCTTGCCTTCGGTAAGACCTGTCGATGTGCAGGTTGCAGCTACTGCCTTGTCAACAACTTCGGTATGCGAAATTTTTGCGGTTACTTCCTGCTTTACCAAAACAGTGTTGCAGACGGAGCAGTGCTTGCCTTCGGTAAGACCGGTGGCAGTGCAGGTTGCGGCTACTGCCTTGTCAACAACTTCGGTATGACCGTTTGCGCAGGGATCCGCCTTTTTATAGCAAAGAGCGGGACGAACACCTGTTGTGGTATCGCAAACTCCCTTGCTGTTTCCGGCTATGGCTCCGTAGTTTCCTACTGTGCAGGCATTGTTTGAATACTGACCTGCGGTACGAAGCCAATATGTGGCATTCTGATTCCCTCTGTTTTTGAAAAGCCCCTGAGATACGGCATAATCGGTGCCGACGGCAATTCTGGCACTATCGGTCTGATTGGCAGATTCGCTAAAGCCGTAAGCGGTATTTGTCATATCGTAATAAGAGAGAAGGAAAACATTCTCTGTTGTTGTATCAAAGCTGCCGAAGCGGCCTTCATAACCGGGCCAAGGCAAATGATCTATTTCTGTCGCAACAATTGATGCTTTATCCGCTTCGGAAAACGCTGTGTTATAGAATTCGCTGTTAAGCCATGCACCTATTGTGCCGACATTGATATAATCATTTGCGAATGTGGCAAGTGAGCTTTCACCGTGATATTCGCCGTCACCTTTTTTTGTCATGATGTTGCTGAATGCCTGAGAATCGATAACATTAACGGTTACCATAAGGCCCGTTTTGCTGTCGAGAATCTGCCATTCAACCGGCTCATACTTAAACCAATAAACGGTTTCTTTATTGTAGCCGTTTGACTGCTGATAAGGTGTGCCGAAGCTTGTATAATCACTGTAAGTGGAGTACGGTCTGTAATTTTCGATATAAACCGCACGGTATTTTGCACCGTCAAGTTCAACATCGGCATATTTCATGTAATCGGTCCGCTCCATAACAACGGAGGAAGCAGGTGAACCGGTACCCTTGTAGTAGGGATAATAAGTCCATGTAAGTTCAAGAGCGTTAAGCTTTTCGAGTGTGGCTTCGTCCGTAACCTTTGACTGCGGATAGGAGCCGAAGTACATTGTTTTGACGGTATCATCCGCAAACGCTCCGACTGCAAAAACGGGAGCGGCAAGAAGTACCATGACCATTGTCAGAATTACCGCAACGGTCTTTTTGAAAAGATGATTTTTTGCCATAATTTTGTCCTCTCTGATTTTTTTCGGTATAAACACCGAGATAATAATAGGTTAACACATTTGCGTTTGGTTGTAAATATCCGCTTGAAAAAAAGATAAAATTTTGTGATACACACTGCCACTGATTGATAATTTATAAGCGAAATCATACAACTCAATGAGACTTCCGAATTTTTTTAATCAGTCGATAATGTCGTATTTTCTCAGCTTATCCAGAAATGCATTCATATCGGCTTTTGCTTCATCTTCCGATACATCATATTCGTTAAGAACACGAGCAAGTATTTCATTTTCATCTTTTGCATCGGGAAGAATTTTCCATATAAACGCACCTGTTTCGGTGAGCATGAAAAGTCCGTTGTCTTCGGTAACGGTATCACCAACGGGGACCAGAACAAACTCACCCATAATTTCTCTTAAAACAAAATTCTTTTTAACAGTCATCGTTTTCCTCCTCGATATAATCGCCTGTCATATCGGCTGTATTCATATTTTTTGAGTATTCGGAATAAAGTCTGCGCATTCCGTTAAAGTAGTCACACAGGTATTGCGGCTTTTTGTCGAACGAACCTGTCTCGGTATAACACATTGCGGCACACACGGGGCAGACGGAACGTTTTTCGCACATGGCGCATTCCGACGGCATTTTTATTTCTCCGACGGCGTGACGAAGGTCTTCCCATGCCTTTTTGAAACCGACATTCAGAGGCTCGGTTTCGGGAGTCGGGAGCATGGTGCAGGCTCGCATTTTGCCGTCCCATGTAATCCAGTATGCCGAACGGCCCGCACGACAGCGAACGGACAAATAACCGTCGGGAGATATAATATTATCTTCGATTTTCAATACTGTTTTTGCTTTATTGGCAAATTGGGCTTCACCGAGGCGCAACAAATCGGCTTTTACTTCCGTTTCTGCCGCCCTGTCGGCTGAGAGTCTGGCATTGTTTGTTCCGCTGTCAAAGCCCAGTCTTATCTGCGGATAGGCATAGGACGTGTGCTTGATTATAAGTTCGTTTTCTTTCGCGAATCTGATTATATCCGCCGCCTGTTCGCTGTTTTTCTCGGTGAACACGCTGTTAAGTCTAACGCCTATTCCGGCGGATTTCAGAAGTCCGATATTTTTCGTAACGGTGTCGAATGCGTCAACTCCGCAAAAATTTTTGTATGCTTCGTTGCTGCCGGCATAAAGTGAAATGTTAATACGAAACGGCGGATATTTTTTAAGAAGGTCGATATAATCTGACAGAAGAGAGCCGTTTGTGTTTATGGAAATAACAAAGCCCATCTGCGACAATGATGTATACAGCTCTTCAAAATCACTGCGAAGAAAGGGTTCGCCGCCCGTGAGAAGCAGAAAAAGTGTGCCGGTTTTTTTGGCTTCCTCGGCAAACCTGAGCCATGTGTCGGTGCCGAGTTCG
Organism: Acutalibacteraceae bacterium; assembly: GCA_963624415.1. Classification (GTDB taxonomy): domain Bacteria; phylum Bacillota; class Clostridia; order Oscillospirales; family Acutalibacteraceae; genus RUG806. The sequence continues at coordinate 7,979 of CAVFPQ010000087.1, forward strand.
TTTTTGTGCATGCCCTCGTGAACATAGCACATCGGGCACGAAAAATTGCAGTTCGGAGTAAGCTCAAAGTGTCCCGAAATCGGCACGCCGTTTTTTATGGCAAGCTGATTGAGATATTTTGACATATACGGTTCGGCTGTCACTCTGTCCCCTCCTCTAAGAATTTTTGAAGTGTATCGCAGGCGGCAATATCGGGTGTGCATTTAAGGCGGCACGCTTTTATTTTCTTTGCGATATTTTCGAGAATAAAACTTACTCTTTCGGTATCAATCGGCGTGAAATACGATGAATTTATAAGAGTGCGGAATATTCCCATAGGTGTCAGTGCGGCTGCTTCGTTAATTTTTGATTGTTCGAGAGAAACAACGGCAAAAAGCCTAAGCGATTTATTTTCTGATATGCCCGATGAACCTGAGAAAGGAAGCCCGGAAACATATGCATTTTCTTTGTCAAAACAGAGAATTGCTTTATCGCCGTTTATTATCTCGGTATTTTTGTATTTATTCCACAAATCCGCCTGTGTGGATTTGCCGACTCCGCTTTTGCCCGTAAAAAGCACTCCCCTGCCGAAATAATCGATAAAGGAAGCGTGAAACACAACAGAGGATTTTTGTATGGCACAGTCTTCAATGCCGAATGTATTCAGAACAAGACGGAAACGGATCTTGTCTTTTGCATCCGGAGAAAATGTTATATCAATCTTATTATTGAGAATATCGAAACGGCGGTGGGCGTAATATGTATTCGGCTCGGTTGAAGCATAATAAACATCACGGATATTGCCGTTTTGGAAATATATCCTGTTATTTCTTGACAAAACACTTTTTTCTTCAGGCAAAACAATCTGAGTATCGGAAATATGACAGACAATCAGAAAGTCATATCGGCACTCACTGCATAAAAAATCAGAAAAAGGTTCTGTGCTTTTTATTTCCTCATCGGAAATTATTTTATATGACATATTCCCGAAGGACATATAATATTCAAATTTCATGATGCATTCATAATCACATAAACGACAGTGCAATTAACATTTGCGTTGTCGGTGTAGAGTTCTTTGGTTTCTCCGACTTTAACAGAGTCAAGCTTCATACGATAAGAAACGGAGCCGTCAAGGCCATCGTTAATTGTATGTTTATAGCAGATGTATATTGTTCCGGTGATGTCGGTGTCGGAAATATTTTTCACGGTTACAACACCGTCACCGAAAGTGATTTCAAGTTTATCGCTTGCGGTGTCAAGAGTATTATCAAAATAAATTTCTTCAGACGTGCTCCATGCGGCATTTTTCCACTCGTCGGAGAATTTCATATTATTCTTTTCGGTAATATATGCCTTTTCGCCGGACGGAAGAACAGACAGAGAAAAACAAGCTGTATATCCGTCAACCGTGCCTGTAATGTCAAGATACTCAATATCTTTATCGGAGATATTCTGAACAAGAAGGGACAGAACACCGTCTGAATTGCCGATGCTCAGGATATTTATGCTGTCACCGGCCTTTCCTATGGCGCTGTCTTTCGGAAGCTCGGTATAGTTTTCGGCATCTGCCGTTACTTCTGTGCCGAGAGTGGCGTATTGCTCTTCTTTTGAAATGGTCGTCTGAGCTTCATTTGCAGAATTTGAACAGGACGGAAGAAGGACAAGGAGAAGGGATAATAGTATTACGATTTTAGTTTTCATAGCGTTTACAATTAACAATGTCGGAAGTCCTGCGGACTTGGATTTATACAATTAGCAATTAGCAGTTAGCAATTA
>CAVFPQ010000088.1:0-9628 GCA_963624415.1 Acutalibacteraceae bacterium
ACGGGTGATATATCTGCGAAATGATATCGCACTTCGTGCGGTGATATACCTGCGGTATATAACGGAACGGATATTATATCACACTTGCAAGGCAAGTATATCATTCGGCTTGCCGTATATCACATTGCGCCGGCAATATATCATTAAAAACCCTCCTCTTTTGTTTAATTGACATAAGAGGATTTTTTTGTAACATTATCCTCTTCTTGCATGCGGGTGATATATCTTCGAAATGATATCGCACTTCGTGCGGTGATATACTTGCGGCAAATAAATAACACAAGCTGCGTATCAACAGTAACCGGCATCTGTAAACTTTTTTCTTTTTTTATATTGAATATAGTGCCGAAAATTGATATTATAATAAAAAAAGATTTACGGAGAGAGCTATGAATCCCGAACAGAAAAAAACTGCCGAGCTGTTTGAGCCGCGTCAGTTCAGAATTTTAGAAAATCTGTATGAATGTGCCGTAAAACAGCTGACACTCAAGTTTGAAGTACTCAACAGCGAATTTAATGTCCTGTACGCTCGCAATCCAATTCATCATATAGACGGCCGTGTAAAATCCCCTGAGAGCATTGCCGCAAAGCTTAATAAACGCAACAAGCCGATTACAATTGATTCGGCAAAAAAGAATGTCAATGACATTGCCGGTGTCAGAGTAGTATGCAACTACATTGACGATGTTTACAGCGTTGCCGAGATGTTCATGCGGCAGAAGGATATAGAAATTGTAAAAATCCAGGATTATATCGCAACGCCGAACTATAACGGCTATCGTTCGCTTCATATTGATATAATAGTTCCCGTTTATCTGTCTGACAGAACCGAATATGTCGGAGCGGAAATTCAGCTTCGCACGATCGCAATGGACTTCTGGGCAAGCCTTGAACATGATATCAGATACAAAGCGGATATTTCAAAGCTCCCCGCCGGCATAAATGAAGAGATGCTTGCCTGTTCTCACAAAATCGCCGAGATTGATAAACAGATGCAGGATATGTATAAGAGGATTAAGGCAGCTGAAGATAACAGTGAGAATTAATGCATAATATCGGAAGTTCCGCAATCCCGGATTATATCAGCTTCGCATCTTTATAAACCGAATTAACGGAAACCGAAACCGCCTCCCGAGAGATTATCCCGAGAGGCGGTTCTTTTATTGACAAGTGTAAAGGCAGTTACAGTAAACAGCAGAGTATAAGGGAGATAAACAACAATTTATTTGTGCAGAACACATTCGGCAAAGCCTGACTGCTTCCCTGCCGGCTTTACTGCTCCTTGCAGGCTTTTACCAGTGCTTAGCGCCGCATTCGCAATCCTGATTGATTTTGAAGAGCTTATTGAAGAAATTGATAATCTTCCAGAAAAATGCCTGAATGCCGCTTGTCTTGTGGCAGAGGTGGCTGCAGTTCTTTGCGGGATTAGTGCCGAGATCGGTGCCGCATGTGTCACATGTGCCGTCATTATCCGCGTCGGTATGTCCGGTTGCCGCAACGGCTTCGGTCTCTTTGTATCCGCAATGAATGCATGTGCGTACACGTGAGCCCGCTTCGGTGCATGTGGGAGCGGCTGTCTCATTCCATGCGGACATACTGTGTGCGGTCTTTGCTATCTTCTGTGACTCGACTGTTTCACCGCATTCGGTGCACTTGCGAACCTTTGAGCCTTCTTTTTTGCATGTGGCGGCGGATGAGATTTGCCATTCACCGGGGGTATGGGCTTTTTTCTCTATAACCTGAGTTTCAACTGTTTTTCCGCATGCTGTGCATTCGATATGCTTTGAACCTGTCTTTGCGCATGTTGAATCCGAATCAAGTATCCAATCTGTTTTTTTGTGGCCCGTCGCCGGAACTGTTTCTTCTTTTGTTTTTTGGCAATATAGACATTTTTCGATGTAAACTCCTTCGTTTTCGCAGTCCTGATAAGTTATACATTCCTCATAACTATATTCATGGTCGCCGAATGATGTCGGAGTATTGTCTTTTGTCGCATAACAACGTATGCAGCGATGATATTTTTCTCCGCAACTTTCGCATGAGCCTTCTTTGACAGTCCATTCAGTTGAGAACTCATGGCCGGGAGCCTCAATTGTGACAGCTTCGGCTTTTCCGCAAAGTGAGCAGCTTCTGCGTTTACATCCTGAATGTTCACAGCCTACTTCATCGATTACGGTATATTCGCTCCAATTATGTTCACAACTTGATGCATCGATAATGCCTGTTTCGTAGCATCTGTCGCACACGGAATCATTATTTTCGTCAAGGTGTCCGAGAGCGGGAATTTCCTCTCTGTAAGAATATCCGTTGCATATTTCACAAAGATATAAATTGCTGCCGTCTTTACAGCAAGTTGCTTCGTATGAACCATTTATGCAATACTTATGCTCTTTTGATTCAGTTGAAATCTTGATATTCTGGTATCCGCCGCAATTGTAAATTTGAATTGAATATGTCCGCCCTGCGGTAAGATGAATATAACTTTCTTTATTTCTATAAATTTGATTACAAGTTAAACCGTAGTCTGAATTGCTTTCCACTGCAAACATGTAGTCTGCATTTTTTGTTGGGGTAAAGTAAATATTTACGGTTTGCTCCTTTCCCGCAGCAAATTCAAGAGTCTCACCCTCAACAAGGACAGGGGTAACAAATTCCGTTAAGGTTACATCAAATGTGCAGCTTGCATAACCGGAATAGTCAACTGTAACAGTCTGCGTTCCGAGCTTTGCTGTGTCAAAGTCCACAATTTCAAATCCGAATGTTCTGTCGGCTGTCGTGCCGTCCTTGTATGTAACAGTAAGTGTAAGACCTTCCGTGACTACATTCATACCCTGCATAAATGTTGTTACATCCGGCAATGTCTTTACAGCAACGCTTTCAATCTCTTTTGACTCAATCACACAGAATTTTATATTGTTATTTTTTGCAAAAGTCTGTGCGGTTGAATCAACAAGGCCGTGAATTGTTTCACTATACACACAATTTTTATTTATAACGCAATCTTTATTTCGAATATAAACATCTGTAATATTTCCGGAAATACAACAGTCACTATTTGGTAAGCGTTCGATTTTTGTTACGGTTTCGGGAATATCCAAAACGGTTCGTTTGGCTTCTCTAGGACAACAGTACAATACAGTAACATCTTTTGAGTAAAGGACACCGTCTATTGCAGTATAGGTATTATTATTTTCGGATACGGTTATTTCTTCAAGACAGTACATATTTTCAAATGACAAATCTGTTACATTTGCACCTAAACTCAATTTTTTTAAATCATGGATGACACCATTCATTTCAAAACTGAATACCGAATCGGGAACAGCAATTTCCTGTATCGAGGACAGGTAAATCGAATCTTTATCAACAACGGAAGTACGATCACTGATACTGAATTCAGTGCGTCCGTCGGGATAATATGCGAGTGCCAGGTCTCCTATTTCATCAACTCCGTATTTTGTTTTGTAATTTGCCATTGAATCATTATCAAGTTTTCTGTAAAGAACACCGTCTATAGAAACAAGACTTGAATTTTGGGGAGAAACAACAATATTTTGAAGTTCGGAATAACGTAAGAAAATACTGAAGTCATCGGAGCTGCTGCCGCTTTCAGTTGTAAATGTAGCAGGCAGAGTGATTTCGTCGATTTTACCGAACAGTGAAGAACGACCATAGTCAAAACCTGTTATTCCCTCACCTACGATAACCTTATCAAAATATTTATTGCCGCCGGCAAATAATTCAAATTTCTCATAAAAAGTATAAACTCCGTTTCCGTTAACTGTGAGAGTACGGGAATCCCTGTCAATAACCCAATCGATAGCATTATTATTTGAATCGTATGCTGTTCCGGAATACTTGTAGCAGCCGGTGTGTTGTGTATCCGACCCGAAAATTATATGCTTCAGGTAAGCTTCAGCACACTTGTCGTGCTGTTTGGAATCCTCATAACAGTATATAGTCAAATCGGATTCTGCATTCTCAGGAGATTCAATATACGCTTCAATTTCATCGGATGTCTTAAATGCAGTACCGAAACGCTCATTAAACATCTGTGTAGCTTTAAGATAAAATTCAAAATCAATGAGATCCTTACCTGTCTCTATAAGACTTTCGATAAAAATAATTACCTGAAGAGATAAATAATATCTGTACATTTCGGAAGAATAAATAGCGTTTTCTTCCGGATCATCATTAGAAAACACAACTGTCTTTGACTTATTATAAAGAGTATCCGCAATATAAACAAAATCAAATTCCTCAAAAGTGTCAAAAGAAGCCGGTATTGTCAGAGAATCGGTAATTGCAATATCACCGAAACAACCATCGGCATTTTTAAGACTTTCGGGGAATACAACATTTTCAAGTGCATACAAAAATCCGAAAGCACACAATCCTATGTAAGTAACGCCCTCCGGTACAATAATTTCTTTAACGCTTACATTATAAACAAATGCATATGCGCCGATTGATTTAAGTGTAGAAGGCATAGAAATACTTTCAGCATAAATAAAAAAGCTTAAACCATAAGTTCCGATTTCCGTAATTCCTTCTTCAATGACTATGGCTTTGGTGTCAAGAAGATGTTCACCCCACGGATAATAACCCGGAATGTCCAAAAAATCTGATTTCTCAGGGTCAACATCCGGGATTTTGCCTGTACCGGATATGGTCAGGGTGCCGGTGGTGTCGTCAAAGCTCCAGGTAATTGAGCTTTCGGTTGCAGTGTCCTCGGCGAAAGCGAGAACGGGTACCGCACTTATGAGCATAAGCACGGCAAGTAGCAATGCAATGGGTTTTCGCATTTTTCTCATTTTGATTTCCTCTTTTCTTTCATTTTTTATAAAAAAACCGTCGACGGAAAAATATAATACCGCTGACGATTAATTTATGATATTAAAGATAATACGAGAAGGAACAAAATATAAACCGGAATCTGCAAAATAAGTGAAATACAACATAATTTCTTGTTCCTCTTCTCAAAAATCTCACAAAACTTACAATAATTTAATAACAAATTTTTAAGAAAAAGTCAAGTATTAACAGAAAGTTCATAATTGATTTTAACTCTTTTCTGTAGTTTGCACAAATTTCAGGGGGGGATTTAGTTAAGATGACAACAAAATTTTTACATTACGGAATTAAACACAAATTATAAGTAATAATTAACAATGTCGGATGTCCTGCGGACTTGGATTATATAGCTTCGCCTCTTGCAATTCTAACCACTGACCACTGACTACTGCCCACTGCCTACTGGCTACTGCCCACCGGCTACCTTGACAGGTTTTTCTCATCGGCTGAATTTGATATTGAAAAAAACTGCAATCGGTGCTATTATATTACGGTATATATAAAAGCCGACCGATAATTAATGGAAGGTCGGCAAACGGAGGTTTTTTAATGAGTCTTTTTTATGTTCGTGACGGTGAGCCCTATATTCCCGACGAAATCGGCAGAGAGCTTGCGAAGCTCGCCTATGCGATTGTAAAAACCTGCCGCCTTTCTTTTAAGGTGCAGATGAAAACAACATCAATCAACAACGCCATAAAGAGCGGCGACAAGGAGCAGATGCACAATATGCTCCAGAAGGTTCTCGAAAAATACAAAAAGGTATATTCCGATTATATGTCCCTCTCGGGTGCTGAAATCGGCGAAGTTGACGACAGCTTTTTCGCAGACAAAGACACCGAATTCTATGTAGGTCAGCTCAAAATTCTTCTTGACCTCGCAAACATCAACTGCATCGCGGAGTCGCGTATGATGCCCTTACTCAGTGCCGCATGCGAAAAGACACTTGATAAAAAGTTAAATCAGCTGTATTTCTTCTCGAACCAGGGCGAAATAAGAGAGGATGACTCCGACACGGACGGCGACGAAGAATAATTAAGACAACACGAAAGAAGATGATATAATATGGAATGGACGGGACTTAACGAGCTTCGTGAAAAGTACCTTAAGTTTTTTGAGAGCAAGGGACATCTGCGTCTTGACAGCTTTTCGCTTGTTCCTCAGGGGGACAAGAGCCTTTTGCTCATAAACGCCGGCATGGCGCCCATGAAAAAGTATTTTACGGGTGAAGTCACTCCCCCTTCAAAGAGAGTTACAACTTGTCAGAAGTGCATTCGTACTCCCGATATTGAGCGAGTAGGTCACACCGCGCGTCACGGCACATTCTTCGAGATGCTCGGCAACTTCTCATTCGGTGACTACTTTAAGCACGAGGCCACCGCATGGGCATGGGAGTTCTGCACCAAAGAAATGCAGATGGACCCCGAAAAAATATATGTAAGCATTTATCTTGACGACGATGAGGCATATGACATATGGACAAAGGAAGTCGGCGTAAAGCCCGATCATATGGTTCGTTTCGGCAAGGAAGACAACTTCTGGGAGCACGGTGCCGGTCCCTGCGGCCCTTGCTCGGAGCTTTATTATGACAGAGGTCCCGAACACGGCTGCGGCAAGCCCGACTGCAAGGTCGGCTGTGACTGCGACAGATATGTTGAGTTCTGGAACCTTGTTTTCACCCAGTTTGAGAATGACGGAAACGGCAATTACACCCGCTTAAAGCACCCGAATATCGACACCGGTATGGGTCTTGAAAGACTTGCGTGCATTTCTCAGGGAGTTGACAATCTTTTTGAGGTTGACACGGTTCGCAATATTATGAAGCGTGTTATGGAAATAGCCGGCGTAAAATATCACGAGGACGCAAAAAAGGATATTTCCCTTCGTGTTGTTACCGACCATATCCGTTCAACGGCAATGATGATTTCAGACGGTGTTATGCCCTCAAATGAAGGCAGAGGCTATGTTTTAAGACGACTTTTAAGACGTGCCGCACGCCACGGCAGACTTCTGGGTATAGACAAGCCCTTCCTTGCAGACCTCTGCGAGACGGTTATTGCGGAGAGCGGCAAGGCATATCCGGCGCTTGTCGAAAAACATGATTATATAGTAAAAATTATATCGGTAGAAGAAGACAGCTTCAACCGCACACTTGATTCGGGACTTAAGCTTCTTGAAGAAATGATCGAAAAGAGCGAGAGCAAAACGCTTTCGGGTGCGGATGCCTTCAAGCTTTCGGATACATTCGGCTTCCCTATTGACCTTACCAAAGAAATTCTCGAAGAAAAGGGCATGGATGTCGACGAGGACGAATTTAACGCTCTTGTCAAAAAGCAGAAGGACACTGCAAGAAGTGCCAGAAAAGATGCCGGAGCGGACGCTTGGAAAGACACAGGCGCAACGCTCAAGGGCATTCCCGCCACTGTATTTACAGGTTATGAGACAACATCCGACAGCGGAAAAGTTCTCGCAATTCTGAATAGCAAAGGCGAAAAGATTGACAGTGCGGACGCCGATACCGAGGCTACACTTATTCTTGACAAAACGTGCTTCTATGCCGAGAGCGGCGGACAGACAGGCGACAGAGGCAAGATAAAGGGCAACGGTTTTGTATTCAAGGTAACCGACACCACCAAAAATTCAAACGGACTGTTCTTCCACAAAGGCAAGGTTATAGACGGTGCTGTGACTGTAAACGATGAAGTCACGACAAATGTTTGCCCGCACTGCAGAGCGGCAACGGCTCGCAACCATACATCGGCTCACCTTTTGCAGGCGGCACTCAGAAAGACATTCGGCAGTCATATCGAGCAGGCAGGTCAGCTTGTAAACCGTGATGTCATGCGTTTTGACTTTACGCATTTTGAGGCTCTTACAAGCGAACAGATAGCCGAGATAGAGCATAATGTCAATGAAGTTATTCTGTCGGCGGTTGAGGTCGTAACAGAAGAAAAGACACTTGCAGAAGCAAAAGCGATGGGTGCAATGGCTCTGTTCGGTGAAAAATACGGCGACAAGGTTCGTGTTGTAAATATCGGCGGCTATTCACTGGAGCTTTGCGGCGGCACACATGTAAAGAACACAGGCGAGATAGGAATGTTCAAGATAATTTCCGAGTCGTCGGTGGCATCGGGTGTCAGAAGAATTGAAGCCGTAACGGGACTTAACGCACTTAAATATGTTAATTCCGTATGTGAAAACGCACTTAAAGCGGCATCGGTTCTTAAATGCGGAACGGTTGAAGCTCTCCCCGACAAGGCGGCGGCAATTCAGACCGAGCTTAAAACAGCCGAAAAAGAGATTGAAAAGCTCAAGGGTGAAATCGCATCCGCAAAGGCGGGAGATCTCTTTAAGACAGTCGGCGAAATCAACGGTATAGCCATAAAGACAGCCGACATGGGCGAAGCGGACGCAAACGCGCTCAGAACAATGCTCGACAGTGCAAAGGATGACAACAGCGTTGTTATGGTTGCCGGCAAAAATTCCGAAAAAGGCACTTGTTCATTTGCGTGCGCATGCGGCAAAAACGCAGTTGCAAAGGGCGCTCACGCCGGAAATATAGTTCGTGAAACCGCAAAAATCGCAGGCGGTGCAGGCGGCGGCAAGCCCGACAGTGCAATGGCAGGCGGCAAGGACATTACGAAGATAAGTGAAGCCCTTGATGCGGTTAAGGGTATTGCAGAGAAGTTTATAAAGTGAATTGATGCGACGAGGAGCGCAAGCGACGAGGAGCTTAAGCCGACGACGAACGAGCTGCCGAATGGCAGGGAGTGAGGAGGAGGCACATGCCCCGAGGGAGTCGAATTTGTGATGCCGGAATTTTCGGCAGAACAAATGAAGACGAGCGAGGGGCAGCCGCTCAAGGTGGCACCCCGATGGCCGGGGTTTAGCTTGCCGCATTGTAAAGCTGACCTACCGGGCAGACGGGTGCACCGCAGAGCGGCCGGGCCCGCCGGTACGGCAAAGCCGGGCGTCACCGAAAAAGCCCACACTTTGCGAAGCTCGACAGCCCCCGGGATGAAGTACTTCCCCGATTATCATGCATTATTCACTGACGATTACAAATTAAAAGAAAGGTGGCGAAATTATGGATTGCGTATTCTGTGCAATTGCAAACGGAGAAATCCCCTCAACAAAGGTTTATGAGGATGACACAATATTGGCGTTTAAGGATCTTAATCCTCAGGCACCCGTTCACATTCTCGTAGTACCCAAGGAGCATATCAAATGGGGATATGACATTACGCCCGAAAACAGTGCCGTTGTTGCGCATATTTTCGAGATGATTCCCGTTATCGCAAAAGAACAGGGGCTCACGAACGGATACAGAGTAATAAACAACTGCGGCGAAAGTGCCGGCCAGTCGGTATTGCATCTGCATTTCCACATCCTCGGCGGAAGAGACTTCGGCTGGCCTCCGGGCTGATGAGAAATGATATATCACTGTTACGATATGATATATAATAAATCGTATGATATACTTGCCTTGCAAGTTGTGATATCATATCCGTTTCAATAAAAACTGATATTTTTGAAAAGCCTCTTTTGTCGGTTAGGCAAAAGAGGCTTTTTTAATGATACAATATTACGTTTTTTCAGTTATACAAAAGAGGAGGGTTTTTAATGATATATTGCTGTCGCAATGTAATATAATATCCGTTCCAATATATGCCGCAGGCATATCACCGCACAAAGTGCGATATCATTTCGAAGATATATCATCCGTTCCGCAGGAACGGATATCATTGAAAGAGTCCTGTAAAGGCTCTTTCTATAT
>CAVFPQ010000089.1:0-9605 GCA_963624415.1 Acutalibacteraceae bacterium
AGCAATGAGCGATGAAAAATTGCGAAAGTTCGCAGGATTTGGATTGTTAGCTTTGCAAGGGGCGAGCGAGCGAAGCGAGCGAGCGTATGCCGCGACGAGGCGGCGAAGCCGACGAGGAGCGGCACGCCGCCGAGGATAGCGAGGCGGCGCACCTGCCGTCAGAAGCGTCAGCGTATGACGGCAATGGGCCCGAATGAGCCTGATTTGTTCAGCCGCGGCTCGAAGCGGCTTAACAAATCGGGGCGAACGAGGGCCCCCGCCGGGAGGCGGTACCCGTCTGTCCGGCATAACAGCCGATATTTTCGAAAAACCAAACGACCGGACAGACGGGTGCCCCGACCGGCGACCCGCGAAAAAAAACAGCCTTAGGTCACGTTTTTTTCAATGATATCCGTTTCCTGTGGAACGGGTGATATGTCTGCGAAATAATATCGCACTTCGTGCGGTGATATACCTGCTGCATATAATGGAACGCATATTATATCACATTGCGACAGCAATATATCATTGCAAGAAACCGAGGACGGTTTCTTGCATAAGCCCCCGGCTACTCATTCTCAAAAAATCATTTACAAACCCCAAAGATTGTAGTACAATAAATCCATATATTTATTTTTCCCGGAATTGCGATTTTTGCGGTCGCATTCCGTTGAAGCTACAAATTTTGTGAGGTCATTTTATGGATAACAACTGTGCATTAGCCGAGCTTATGTTCCCGGATATTACAGATACCCCCGAAACGCTTGAAGAGAAATTCCCGGCGAGAAATCTGCCCGAAGGTGCAAAGGTCACTCGTTTTGCCCCCAGCCCCACGGGATATATGCATCTCGGCAATATGTTCTCGGGACTTATCGACCGTCTTGCGGCAAACACTCCCGGCAGTATTTTCTATCTCAGAATTGAAGATACCGACAAAAAGCGTGAGGTGTCTGACGCGATAGATAAAATTCTTCTCGGCCTGTCAACCTTCGGCATTACTCCCGATGAGGGCGTAACCGGAAAAGAGTCCGAAAAAGGCGACTACGGCCCGTATAAGCAGAGCAAACGCAAGGATATATACGGCTGTATGGCAAAGAGCCTTGTAAAAAAGGGTATGGCGTATCCCTGCTTTTGCACCGAGGAAGAAATTGCCGCACTCCGTGAACAGCAGGAGAAGGACGGCAAAAATCCCGGCTATTACGGCGAGTATGCCCGCTGCAGAAATCTCACATTTGAGGAGCAGAAGGCCAAAATCGAAGCAGGTGTGCCTTATACTGTCCGTCTTAAATCCGACGGTGACGAGAACCGCCGCATAACAGTTGAAGATCAGATTAAGGGCAAAATCGAGATGCCCGAAAATGTACAGGATATTGTTCTTCTGAAAACAGACGGCATACCGACATATCACTTTGCGCATGCCGTTGATGACCACTTTATGCGCACAACACATGTTGTCAGAGGCGATGAATGGATAGCTTCCCTCCCCGTGCATATTCAGCTGTTTAAGTCTCTCGGCTACAAGCCGCCGAAATATTGCCACATTTCTCCGATTATGAAGCTTGATGACGGCAACAAGCGTAAGCTTTCAAAGCGTAAAGACCCCGAAGCGAGTGTCAGCTTCTATGTTGAGCAGGGCTATCCCCGTGACGGCGTTATCGAGTATCTTATGACGCTTGCGAACTCCAACTTTGAGGAGTGGCGCCGTGCAAATCCCGATGCGGATAAATTCTCATTCAAGTTCTCATTCAAGAAAATGAGCTCATCGGGTGCGCTGTTTGACCTTGCGAAGCTCCACGATGTCTGCAAAAACAAAATTTCAGTCATGACAACGGATGAAGTATATAATTCCACCGTAGAATGGGCGAAGGAATACGACACCGAGCTTTATAAGCTGTTCACCGACCGCCCCGACTACGCTAAAGCCATTCTGTCAATCGACCGCGGCTGTGCAAAGCCCAGAAAAGATATTATAGCGTGGAACGGCGTAAAGGAGTATGTTTCGTATTTCTATAACGAGCTGTACACTCCCGCCGAAAATGTAAGTGAGGGAGTAGCCCCTGCGGACGCAAAAGCCGTTATTGACGCATACATAAATATTTACGACGAGAACGACGACAAGGACGAATGGTTCGCCAAAATCAAGGATATGTGCGAGCCTCTCGGATTTACTCCCAATGTCAAGGAGTACAAGAAAAATCCCGATGCATATAAGGGCCACGTCGGCACGGTATCAAACATAATCCGCCTTGCCGTAACAGGCCGCGCCAACACTCCCGACCTGTGTGCGGTTATGAAACTGCTTGGCAGAGAAGAAGTGCTTAAGAGACTTAAACAATGCACAATTTCGGAAGTCCTTCGGACTTGATTTATAAAGCTTCGCAAAAGATAGACTTGCCGTTTACAAATGAGTTTAATATCGGCGGCAGCTTATAAATCCAAGGCACATAGTGCCTTCCGACATTGTTAATTGTTAATTAAACAGTACCTCCTTGCTCCTTGCCGACTGCAATACAGTATTATACACACGAAAGGTGATACACATGGAAGAGCCCACCGCATTAACATCAAATTTTATACACGATTTTATAGATGAAGACTTAAAGGAAGGCGTGAACACAAGAATACAGACACGTTTTCCTCCCGAACCGAACGGCTATCTGCATATAGGTCACGCAAAGGCCATATGCATCGATTTTGCCACAGCAGAAAAATACAACGGCATATGCAATCTGCGTCTTGACGACACAAACCCCACAAAAGAGGATGTTGAGTATGTCGAGTCCATAAAAGAGGATATCGAGTGGCTCGGCTTTAAGTGGGCGCACGTTTATTACGCATCCGAATACTTCGATTTTATCTACGAATGTGCCATAAAGCTCATTAAAATGGGTCTGGCATTCGTTGACGATCTCTCAGCCGATGAAATGAGAGAGTACAGAGGAACTCTTACAGAGCCCGGCAAAAACAGCCCGTACCGTGACAGAAGCATTGAAGAAAATCTCGATCTGTTCAAGCGTATGACAGACGGCGAGTTTGCCGACGGCGAAAAGGTTCTCCGTGCCAAGATTGATATGGCATCTCCCAACATGAATATGCGTGACCCCGTTATATACAGAATAATGCACGTGACACATCATCACACCGGTGACAAGTGGTGCGTTTATCCCATGTATGATTTCGCGCATCCGCTGTCAGATGCCAAAGAGGGCGTAACATACTCTCTGTGTTCGCTTGAATTTGAAAATCATCGTCCGCTTTATGACTGGTTTATCGAAAAGATAGGCTTTGCCGAGCCGCCGAGACAGATTGAGTTTGCCCGTCTTAACATAAATTACTGCATTACATCAAAACGCCGCAATATCCGTCTTGTAAAAGATAATCTTGTAAGCGGCTGGGATGACCCCCGTATGGCTACAATCTGCGGTATGCGCCGCAGAGGCTACCCTGCTAAGGCACTGCGTACATTTATCGAGAAGGTCGGCGTTTCAAAGGCGTATTCAGTTGTTGATTACGGTCTGCTTGAGGCGTGTGTACGTGATGAGCTTAACGCATCCGCACCCAGAGCTATGGCGGTTTTAGATCCGCTTAAGGTTATTATAGATAATTATCCCGAAGGACAGACCGAGACTCTTGAAATCGATCGTCATCCCGACCATCCGGAATTCGGCAAGTCAAAGGTCACATTCTCAAAGGAAATATTTGTTGAAAAGTCCGACTTTATGGAAGTTCCGCCCAAAAAGTATTTCAGACTCTTCCCCGGCAACGAGGTTCGTCTTAAAGGCGCGTATTTCGTAAAGTGCGTTTCATGCGAAAAGGACGAAAACGGCGAAATTACATGTGTTCACTGCACATATGACCCGGCGACAAAGGGCGGCGACAGCCCCGACGGACGCAAGGTCAAGGGCACAATTCACTGGGCAGGCATTGACAGTGTAAAAGCCGAGGTTCGCCTCTATGACCGTCTGTTCAATGTCGAGGACCCGGCGGGCGTTCCCGATGAGGAGTTTGAGTCCGTGCTCAATCCCGAGTCGCTTGTTGTTAAGAAAGACTGCCTTATTGAGCCGTCGGTTAAGGATGCAAAGCCGCTTGACGCTTTCCAGTTTGTCCGTGACGGATATTTCTGTGTTGATCTTGACTCAACACCCGACCATCTGATTTTCAACCGCACGGTTGCACTTAATTCGTCGTTTAATATCAAAAAATAAGCAAAGAATTAAGGGACCGGGGACAGAAGTCCTGCGGACTTGATTTATAAAGCTTCGCTGAAAATAAACTCTCCGTTTATAGGGCAGCAACCTCCGTTAGCTTAATCCAAAACGCACAGCGTTTTCATTCTTAATTATGCATTATGCATTCTGCATTGTTTGAAAGGTGTTTGTAAAATGAAAACCACATACAAAATTTTAAGTCCTATTCTGTGTATTGCGTCAATTCCGGTAATTCTGTTTTTGCCGCTGATAAGACTTGTTATTACGTCGTCGCTGTCGGATACGATTATGTCCACATTCGGCATAAAGGAGTATACAAGCCTCTTTGATATTCTGAAGTCCGTAATTAACGCGAATGAGACAACAACATCGATTTTCAAGACAATCGCCTCACTGTTTTCAGACGGTGAATCGAAGCTTACTCAGATTTTCAACACAATTCCGTGGGGTATAGCCTCTGCGGTTATCCTTGTTATAATAATTCTGTGCATGATTGCCGCCGCTGTCCTCGGAATTCTCGGCAAGAGCGGAATAAACACGATTATATCCGGTTCCTGTGTTGCGCTTACGGTCGCAATGAAATGGTGCTTTACAAAATTTGTCGAGCCGATAGCATCCGGCAGACTCGGACTTAAATCACTTCTCTCGGGCTCCGAAGAGAATGTTCTCACACAGCTTATAGGCGGTGCGGCAAAGGTCGAGTGCCTTGAAATGAGTATGATTTATCAGGGACTTCTGCTTCTGACAGCCTGCATTGCGATTTTGAGCCTGTTTGCGTTTATGGATAAGAAATACAACATATAAACATGTAGCAGAATGGTCCGGGGGCCGGGGACTAAAGAAGACACTGTGTGTCTTGGATTATAAAGCTTCGCTAACTATCGGCTGATTTTTCGGAATATGTCCGGGACTTAGCAAAACTTATTAAATCAGTCTGCGGGACTTCCGATATTATGAATTGTGCATTGTGAATTATGCATTGTTTTCGGTGGTGTTAAAATGAATGATATTATCGTCGGTTCGCTTCGTATAAACGAAGTCAGGACTACGACAGGCAAAAAAATGCTTGCGGCGTTCAGAGAGAACGGAACACGACTGCTTATGGATGTGACTTCCTCCGCAATTGAGGACGGTCAGAACGGCTATGTGTTTGACAACAAGCTTATTATCTCCGTTCACTGGGCAAATTTTACCGATGAAGACATAAAACAGACGGTGAAGTCCGCAGTAAAAATCCGCTTTACTCCGAATGAGGCGGGATTTTGGACTACAATAAAATTCGGCACATACGCCTGGGGTGATGTCATTACTCTCCCGGGACTTATGAACTCGTTTAATGATACCATGATGCCGATAACTGATGTCGTTCTGCTTATATCCGACAGCTCCGACGGTCGGCTTATCGCAGTGAAAAACGCTCCTCTTGATAATGAGCTCGGCATAGCATTGCGTTCCAAAAATAAAATCGCGTATGATTACTTTAATAACTCAGGATATAAACGGCTGTCTTATCGACTCACAAGCGAGCTTATAGCGGACTGGGAGACGGCAACCGCCGCCATTACACGCAAAATGCTGTCAGTTGACGCGTCATCCCTCGCAACCTCTGTCGGCACAGTCGGGATTGATATAGGGGAAGACAATACGGTTAAAGCGGTAAGGTACTGAGAAGGCGAAAAGTTTGCTCAATTAATAATGGCGGAAGTTCTGCCGACTCGGATTATATAGCCTCGCTGCTATTATTTGCTTGCAAATGACCGGGTGCAATGCACGGCAATATTTTCCGGCTGTTTACGCGACAACTTATATTTGATTATAATAAAACAACGACCGAACGGACTGAATCCACTCGGTCGCTTTTATTTTTTATTTTTTTTATAAGTGCTTTACGATTCAAGGCTCATGGTGTATTTCTCGGTCCCCGGTGCCTTTTATTGTAAACACATATTGCCGATTGCAAACGTCGGTGTCCCATTTGATTTCTCGTAATTAACAAGTCCGAATTTCGTATACATATCCGACAGCGTAAACGACAGACTGTCAAAAAACGAGGCGAGTTCATCCGTGCTTATATCGGTCGATGAACGTGTGTAAACGATTATCTTAAATTCGCACGGATTTGTCGCAGAATATGAAATGTCGCCTTCGTAAGTCAGAAAAGTGTCTGAGAAGTCGGTTGATGAAACCGCCGACAGCTTTACTTTGTTTGCCGTGTAGGAGTAAGGGGACAGCTTTGCACCGGTCACGTCTGCGGTGTATTCCGCCTTATACCAATCGGTGCAGTCCGTTATGCCGTTTTCTTTCATGGTGTCGTCAATTTCGGTCACTTCGCATATTATCGGAGCAGACAGTGTTGTTGTCGGCTGTTGCTCGTCACCGATGCAGAACAGTGTTACGACAAACGCAAGAATCCCGATAACACCGACCCATGTGCACCAGCCCATTATTCCGTATATGACGGAAAAGATTTTCTCTATCGTTTTCATTATGGTCTCTTTTATTAATTAAAATACCTCGGTGCATCCTCGGTCCACCGACTGCTGATTATTGTTCAACCGTCTTAGCCGGTGCAAGCCCGTCACTGTATGTTGCCGCCGCCGTGATTGTAACCTTGTCGCCGACATTCAGAAGTGCCGCGCGGTTAGAAAGGCTTGCCGCAACATAATAATATGTTTCGGATGTGTCAAGCTTGATATAATAGTATGTATTGCCGCTTATGACCGCACTGCGTATATCCGTAATTGTGCCGGAAACGGTTGTGGTCTCGGCATCGGGTACGTTTTCGGTGTTGTTTTCAATTGCCGCTGTGCCGTCAAAGTTGAAGTTTATGACAACAGCCGGTGAGAGTGCTCCGAGGTCCTCGATATACTTTTCGAGGCAGCTTCTCAGATCCACGCTCTCGTTATCGGGAATTGCGACAACGTTATACTGCTCAACGTTAACCATGGCATAGGACTTGACTATGTTCGAGGAGTCCTTGAGTGCCATAAAGTATGTTGCCTGTCCGTCGATATTCAGAAGAATGGGGAACGATGCCTGCCAGCCCTTGTCGGAAACCTTGCCCTGTGCAGAGAGCTGTGCCGCAGATTCCGTAGCACCCGTTGTGTTATAGAACTTCGCGTCCTTTGTACGCTGATTTATAAGGAAGAAGCCCAGAATCGAGTCGTCGGATGTGACGGATGTAACGCCCGTATAAAGATATACGTCATCACCGATAGCGAGGAATGAATAACCTGCCGACGCAATTTTAACGCCGGACTGACCTATAATCGAGTTCCAGAAGCCGCCCGAATATTTACCGGCATAGTTATACTGCTCAACAAGCAGATCGGAGTCGTATGCCTGGTCAATCCACGCAATTTCGCTGTCGATCTTTGTCATTTCCTCCGCCGTATAATATTTTGATTCACCTGTCACGGCGTCAACAAGAATAATGCCCTGAACATCGTCGCCGCCGACAAGACCTATTGTCTTCTTGATATGCTCGACTACCCAATAGGGCTTGCCTTCCTCGTCAATTTCAAAGCTCATCTCGCCGAAAATATATGTGGGATACTTAAAGCGGAGATGTCTTTCGAGGTACTCGCTGAAATGCTCGGCGGTTGAGTATTTTATGTCATAATCGGTTACAAGCTCTGCCGCCTGTGTGTTCATGTTGACCTTTACATAACCCGGAATACCCTGATATGTGCCGCCCGTTACGGAGTTAAAGAACCACTTGAAAATGTCGCCGTACTGCAACGGATACACACGATAGGGCGAGCCGCCGAAGTTAATCTGTGTTGAGTCATCGGTGTTCAGCTCAAACTGGCTTTCGAGGTCAAGGGAGGCAAAGTCACCGAGCGTTTTATCAGCGAGAGCCGCCGCCGCTTCTTTGTCGATAAGTGCGACGTTATTGAAGTCACTCATGGAATCAATAAGCGACACAGCCGATGAAAAGTCGGAGTTGTTCTCGATTGACAGAATTTTTGAGTAGCTCTTTGCTCTGAAGAACGGGCAGGATACAAGATATCCTACAAGAAGAACAAGAGCCAGCACCGCCGCCAATATTATGGGAATAATGCTTCTGCGTTTGGCATACGGTATATATTCGGGCTTTGCGAACGCGGCGGAAGTCAGCACGGTTGCCGCAACATACGAGCCTAAGACAATTGCCCAATAGATATAAAATTCATAAGAACCGAGGTTCATGGGAGGCAGCATGAAATAGTAAGCGACAGCCGCCACGATAAGAGCTATAACAACGCTTATCACGGTTTTAAGAGCCGCTTTCTCGGGCGGAATATACACAGAGCCGCCCTTTTTCTTTCTGCCGTTCTGAGAAAATTCAACGGTAATGGGTTCCATTTACATAAACTCCTTGCAGGTAATTTTTTTATTTTATAGAATTGTAGCATATTACACAAAATAAAGCAAGGGCAAAACAGGTGCTTGTGTCAGAATAAAAAAAATTGCCGTTACTATTGAAATTTGCGAAAAATATGATAAAATGAAGTCAACAATGAACAAGGAGGATAACAAAATGGCATACAAGATTTCCGACGATTGCATCGCTTGCGGTGCTTGCGCAGCCGGCTGCCCCGTTGAGGCAATAACTGAGGGCGACGGCAAATACGTAATCGACGAGGATGCTTGCATCGAGTGCGGCGCTTGCGCAGACGCATGCCCCGTAGGTGCTCCCTCAAACGACTGATTTGCTTAATCAAACACAAAAGAAATAACGACTGCCAAGGCAAGCGGCAGGCGTTATTTTTTTTGATGGGGGCGAGCGCAGCGAGCGCACAGCCCGAGCCGCAGGCGAGGGCACAGCCGCGACGAGCGGCGTAAGCCCGCGAGGAGCGGCAAGCCGAGCGAACAGCTATGCTGTGAGCAAGGCAAGGGCCCGGAGTGAGCTGAATTTGTTCAGCCGCAGCCCCCTGCGGCTTAACAAATGAAAGCGAGTGGAGGGCCCCCGCCGGGAGGCGGTACCTGTCTGTCCCGCTTGGCAGTCGGCATTGCCCGTTAAGCTTACCGGACGACAGGTGCCCCGACCGACGGCCCGTGAAAAAAACAGCCTTAAGATCTGTTTTTTTTAATGATATCCGTCCCCCCCCCGATGGAACGGGTGATATTGATATCGCATTTCGTGCGGTGATATACCTGCGGCATATACCGGAACGGATATTATATTACACCCCCGCAGCAAGTATATATACGATTTGTCGTATATCATATTGGTCAATAGCATATCACTAAAAAAGTCTCTCTTGTTCAACCGACAAAAGAGGCTTTTTAAATATCCGTACTCCTGCGAAGCTTATATAATCCAAGTCCGCAGGACTTCCGAAATTATGCATTATGCATTCTACATTCTACATTTTACACCCCGCAGCAAGTATATATACGATTTGTCGTATATCATATTGGTCAATAGCATAT
>CAVFPQ010000090.1:0-9504 GCA_963624415.1 Acutalibacteraceae bacterium
GCTTCGCCGGTAAAAAACTCGTTTTTAAGCGGATTATCCTACCTTTTGCGAAGCTTATAAAATTCAAGACACGCAGTGTCTTCCGAAATTGCTAATTGCTAACTGCTAATTGCTAATTGCATAAGTCCAAGTCCGCAGTGTCTTTCTTAGCCCCCAGTCCCTTTTCTTGCTTCAGCCTCTTGCTCACTTCTCAAAACACTGCCCTGAAACAAACCGACTTCTCATCCGGTGCCACTGCCGTAATCTTTCCCTTGTGTGCCGTTACAATCGCTTCGGCAACCGAAAGTCCTATGCCGTGACCGCCCGTCTTAACGCTTCTCGAGCCGTCCGCACGATAAAACCGTTCGAAAAATTCACGGTGTTCGCCTTTTTCGATGTGCTCCACGGTGTTGAATACCGTAAGCTCATTTTTCTTGCCCGAACGCCTGAGTGCAACTCTCACTGTGCCGCCGTCATTTGAATATTTCATGGCGTTGTCCGTCAGCAGACTTGTTAATTGCTTTATCGAGTTTTCATCGCCCGTAAAATCTATATTCGGCTCAATTTCCGTAATAAGAGTTCTGTTTCTTGCGGCGGCAACTGCCGAAAACGACTCCGCCGTCTCTCTCACGGCATCCGACAGCGAAAATCTTGTATTGACCTTTGTTACGGTCTCTTCGTCCATTTTCGCGAGCATGACCAGCTTTTCTATAAGGGAGCTGAGTCTCTTTATCTGATTGCGAATACTCTCTGTCCACTCATTCTCGCCGTTGTCAAGCTCAATAACTTCATTTGCGGCACTTATTATAGCCAGCGGAGTTTTCAGCTCATGCCCTGCATCCGTTATAAAACGCTTCTGCTTTGTGTACGCTTCGACTGTCGGTTTTATTGCCGCTTTCGAAAATATGAATACGAATATGAACACAAGAAGCAGACATGCTCCGCTTAATATCATACTTGCCGAGAAAAAATCCCGGACTGTGTTCATTTCTCTGCCGCAGTCAAGAAAGATATATTGCGTTCCGTAGTCAGTGTTTACTGCTCTGTATCTGAAGCTTGATGTAAAACCGTTTGTTTTGCCTTTCTGATAGAGAGAGTACGCAAGTGCGGCGGCTGAATCCGTGTCAACAGAAGCTATATGCCCGATGTCAACGGACGCCACCATCTGTTTTGTATTAATCATAACAGTAAAATATCGGCTGTCAAACGGCGTTTCCATTGAGAATTTGCCTCGGAAAATCGAGTTCAGTATTGAATTGTCATACGGGAATGTGCCGCCGTATTCTTCCAATACATCAAGCTTCTGTTCAGCATCGTCAACCACGCTTTTATAGCTCACGGCATTGATGCACCCCATAAGAAGAACAAGCACAAGAGATACCGCAAGCATAGCAGTGCCGATAAATTTTAATCTCAGCTTTTTAAGCATCTGTTTTCTCCAACGTGTAACCCAGGTTTCTTACGGCCGTTATTTTTATGTCGGCATCAATGGAAGTCAGCTTTTTGCGAAGATACGAGATATATACCCATACGACGTTTAATTCCGTCTCGGTGTCGTATCCCCAGATTTTTTCCATAAAACGCTCTGTCGAAATTACATGACCGGGGTTCGAAAAGAGCATATCGAGCATCTGATATTCTTTGTTTGCAAGTCTGACACTCTTTTCGCCGTTTCTTATTTCAAATGTCAGCTTGTCGAGAGTGACATTTCCGAAAACGGGATTGTTCGGAGTGGTGTCCTCCGATTTTCTTGTCATGGCTCTTATGCGTGCAAGAAGCTCTTTTGCGGCAAACGGCTTTGTAAGATAATCGTTCGCACCGGAATCGAGCCCCTCAACCTTGTCATCTGTCGCACTCTTTGCCGTAAGAAGCAGTATGGGCAGAGTAAAGCCCTCGCTTCTCGCTTTTTTGAGTACGGAAATACCGTCCATACCGGGCATCATTATATCCAGTATGCATCCGTCATACAGCCCCGTGCGAATATAGTCAAGTGCGTCAATGCCGTCATACACAACATCAACCGAATAATTTGAATGCTTCAGAATTGCCGCCAGAGCATCCGCCAGCTCATGTTCATCATCCGCTAAAAGAAGTCTCATAATATCATCCTCCGTATGTATTTGAACATAGTATATTGGCAAAGGCTAAATTAAACCTAAGATTTCAGTACAAAATGTGAGTATATTTACTGCACAATGCATAATGCAGAATGCAGAATGTCGGAAGACACTGTGTGTCTTGAATTTGTATGGCTTCGCTAAGGTTAAAGATGGTGTCAGGTGTCAATTTAATCTTCAGCGGAGCTTTATAATTCAAAACGCTTCAGCGTTTTCCTTCATTGTGAATTATGCATTCTAAATTTTATATTGTGAGGAATTTTTTGCATTGTCAATAGCCAATTGCTTAATGTTCTTTTCCATGTAATCAAAAAATCTGTTCACAATTTCCATGTCCTCATCATTCCCTCTGACGCACATTGACAGCGTCACGACATTGTTAAGAGTCGTTGCGGACAAAAGAACATACGGCTTATATTTCACGGCACCCGTCATAAATCCGTCGGTCGGCTCATGCCCTGCAAGTGACAGCGCCTTGCCGTCCAGTATGCCTATATTGCTCATTGCAAGCAGCGGATTTGAATAGCCTATTTTTATTATTTCCTCGCTTGCGGCGTGCGGCAGAATTGAGTAACCGAAATTCAGAAGCGGCAGACCGTAAAGCCCCATAAATTTGTCCTTCTTGAATTTTTCGGCACTTTCAACGGCAAATTTAAGTGTCTCAAAAATATCCCTGCCCCTTGACGGAATGGCACATTGCATAAATGCCGTATGATTTGTAAGTCCGTCGCCGCTCAAATCCTTTATGTGCCGTCTTAAATCGATAGCACAGGAAATAGTAACACTCTCATTTTCGTCAAATCCCGCCAGCTCATAAAGGGAATAAAAATACGCCGCCAGAAGCATATCGTTTACCGTTGCTCCGTGTGCCTTGCCGGAAGCTTTCAGTTTAAGAAAAGTCTCTTCATCTATTTTTCTTCTTGCGATAAAAGAGCGGTCGGTTACACTGTCATCCGTAAGCGGAAAACGGTGCTTGTCCTTTGCGCAGACATTTTTATACAGATTTTTCGCCATACGCTTCTCGGTGTATGAATAATCTTCATATACCTTGTCATAGCTTCTTGTGCCTGTTCTTATATCAACGGGACTTTTGCCGTTCTCGGCAAGTTCAGTATATGCATTGCACAGCGTTTTAAGAAAATACTTGAAGTCGCCGCCGTCCATGCACATATGATTTTCGACAATGCACAGAACACTCTCGTTTTTGTGATAGAATATCGCCGCCACCATCTGAAGCTTGTTGTCGGGCGGCAGATACTGCGTTAAAAAGTCATTTATCGCTTCGTCTAAATTCTCGGGCTCCGATACTGTCAGAACCTCGTCAATGTGATAATCGTTGACAATCCAGTATGGTGACAGCTTATTATCCTTAAAGCTTGAGTGAAAAACAGGTGCTTTCTCAAAAAAGCATATCAGCACTTTTTTAAGCACTTCGGGGTCAATCCGAAAATCATAGTGAAGCTCGGCGTGAACCATTCTGTCGTTGAAATCTCTGAAAAGATAATGCATTTTGTCCCACAGCTCGGCGGGCAGTCTGTTCTTTTTCATTTGTTTTCCGCCTCCGGTCTGTAAACATATTTTCTGTGTACACCAAGTGCGCCGATAACCACGAATATATCAATTATAACGGCAAAAATCACAAGAAGCCAGCCGACATTCCACGCCATGACATGAAGTCCGCACAGCACTATAAACAGCATGGCAAAACCTGCGGGAATGTATAACAGAAAGTTTATTATCTTAAGACTCTGCTTTGTAATCGTCGCAAACAGTGCGTCAACACAGAACATTGCGGCAACACCCGCAGGGACGATAATCCAGCTGTTTTCGAAATTGTACAGCATCAAAAAATGCAGATATACTGCGGCGGATGTAAACATAACCGCAAGTGCCAGAATTACACGAGCGAAAATGTGAAAAGCCCGCCTGTGCTCCGATATTTCCTTTGCGAAATAAACTGCGGCAAAATCGGTCCACGCACAGACAAAAGTGATTATCATAAGCCATGTCTCTCTCCAGCGGTGCGTTGTAAAGCTGATTGCAAGATAGATAATCACCATGACGAGCATATAAATCGGTGTCCCTATAAGAAAGAATTTGTGCATACTTTTGTGCCTCAGACGGCGTTTTTCGGCTTTTCTGAACGATTCGTATTCGTCGCCTAAATTCGAATGCTCGCTTTTAAGAAGGTCGAGTATTATTCTGTCATCGTTGAGCCCGGCATTGCGTACACGCTTTTCGGCTTCTTCTGCCTCCGTTAAAACTTTCTTTTGATATGTCAGCAGAATTTTGTCATTCTGTTTGTCTTTAAGTGACTCCTTTATATATTCCGCGAACTTCAGATTCAAAGTCATTTCCCCTTTTTTACGGTGTAATTTTATTATATATCACAGTAATATTTTAAGTGTAAAATATTTGTTAAACCTTAAATTTGATTATTAAAAAGAAGCACCGACCGAGCATCGATGCTTCTGTATCTGTAACGGATTTATTTGTAAAGCTATTTAATTCAGAACGCCTTGTGTTTTCATAGCTTCGACATCTGCGATTTTTTATTTTATGACATCATACTTAATCAGCACGGTTCCGTTTTCAAAGCTTTTTATATCCGTAAGCTTAAGCGGTGTAACGGGTCTGTTCTCGGGCAGACCGTCAAATACGGCTGTCATATTTTTTCTGCCGTCAATGCCGGGACCGATTAAAAGATGCACTTCGTCAAGAAGTCCCGCTTCAAGAAAACCGGCGTTTATGTGACCGCCGCCGACAACTGCCATTCTCTTTACGCCGAACTCATCGGCGAGAATTTCAACGGCTTTTTTCAGGTCGACCTTGTCTTTTCCGCAGGCAATCCACGAAATATTTTTTGATTTGAGATAATCGGTATACGCTGTATCGGCGTTCTCACCGAGCAGAATAAGCATGGGACGGGAATAGGACTTGCCGTCATTCCACAAAAGCGTGCCCTTTGTGTCGGTGATTACATCGTAGCCGTCGGCATCCTCTGCCTTATAAAATGATGTTTTGCCGACAGGTGTGCCGGAAAATGATGTAAACTTTCCTCCTTCGGCTATTTCAAGCTCAGCCGTAACTCTGCCGCTGACGGTGGTGGGAGTGTCAAGCTCACCCAAAACAGTATAATATTCGTCACCGGGCATTGCCTCAAGCATTGAACAGTCAATTCTGCCGTCAACGGACATCATCATATAGCAGATAATATGCGGTTTTGTCATAATTATTTCTCCTTTATGTGCTTTTTGTTTACATTATAGAGATTAAAGTTCACTTTAAGTCAATACCCAAATGCAAATTTTTTGACTGTTGTATTTTCTGCGCAGTTCTGAATTAATTTTCGTCATCGTCCTGTGCAAAGCAAGTGCAAAGTGTATCCTTCGGCACAGGTATACCCATTCTTTTCATATAGTCAACCGCCGCCGCTTTTGCCGCATTAACCGCAATTGTGGCACAGAAAAGCTTGTCGAGCGGCAGTTTAAAATCAATATTATAATACACCGCATTGTTGTTGATCTGCAGAATGTCCACGGCGGGGAAGCCGCACAGAAGCTCGCACAGTGCCTTTGCGCATTTTTTGACTGTTTCGTCATTTGTCTCGCAATCCGCATCTGTCGTAATACCGTCGTTATCAACCCGCAATATTATTATCGCATATTCTTTTGTATCCTTCGGACGAAATTCTCCTCTGCCAATCGCTTCAAACATAATATTACCCCTTTTATTATTCTCGTCTCCTGCGTAGCCTTATAATTCAAGTCCGCAGGACTTCCGACATTGTTAATTGTTTTGCGTTTTTTTTCTGCTCAATTTCAACCGTTCCGTTTTTCTTCAGTGTAGTCAGCGTCATTCCATATGGGCAGTCTTCCTCTTTCCAACCGAATCTGTCTTCCATTGAGTAAGTATTATATCCCGTGCACTGCGTATAGACAAGATATACTCCTTCATATACGGCACAGAAGTCGTTTATATGGTCATGCCCCGCAAAAACCGCCTGCAAAGTACCGTTTTGTTTTCCTGCGGCAAAAAGTCCGCTGTTGTACGGTGAACAGCCTATTGATTCATACTGTCCGCCGTAGAGTATTTCACATTTCCCGGACGGCGTATAACCGTTTTCTTCATCACCGTCATACACGTTTTTGTATTCCGGGATGGGTATATGCATATACAGAATTGACTTTACTTCACCGTATTTCTTTTTGAGTAATCGGATTTCACTGTTGTACCACTCAATCTGTGTCGGCTTTATAAAATCATAACCTTTTAGGTCGTTCGGCAGTCCCAAATCCTTTTTTACATGCTCTTGTATATTTCTTCCGGAATCGAACAGAAACAGCGTTTTTCTAAGACTGTTCTCGCCGTCAAGTATGTCCACTCTGAAATTGCCGTAACCGAAAAGATCGGGATTTCCGAAAAGATTAAGGCAGTGCGGATACAGTGACAGACCCTTGTAAAGAAGATACTTGAAATATTCTTTTTCTTCTCTTGCCTCATGATTGCCGAAAACATAGCACCAGTAAACGCCGAGCTTTTCCATAATCCGGGCAAACTGTACGGCGTCAATCTGCTGACAGTCGGACAAAATGACATCGCCTGTGAATATCACAAGATCGGGTTTTTCGTTCTCGATATGCTTTATCATAAATTCAATTGATTTTCTGTTCTTGTCATACCCCGGTGCGCCGAGGTGCAGATCCGTGCCGGTCAGAATTTTAAAATCACCGTCGTCAATTGTGCCGTCGGGCTTGAATTTCGCAACTGTAACACCCGTCTGTGTTTTTTCGATAATTCTCACATTTGTGTTGATATCTTTTATTTTTCTTCTGTCGGCAAAAATAAAGTGCGGTCTTTTGCCCTCTGTCACTCTGTAAAGAATGTCGGAAGCACCCAAAACGCCCTTTATCAGCGTGTGCCTTATTTTTGTAATTATCGGATGCATGGTTTATCTCCTTGAAAAAATATAAATTTTAGGGTAAAATAGTAAATAATCGGCAACCGGAAAGCGGCAATCGGCAATGAACGGTTAAGCTTCACAAGAGGCGAAACCATATAAATCAAGTCATCGGTCCATTATTTACCGGTCTTTGCCGATTTTTTGCCTTTATCTGAGCATAAATGAACTCCGAAAATTTCTCCCAATGGCGGTGATTGCTTGTTTATTCCCGATTATGTAAAAAAAGTTACCGAAAAATTATATGCGGCAGGCGAGAGCGCCTACCTTGTCGGCGGTTGTGTGCGTGATGCTCTTATGGGCAAAATGCCGCACGACTATGATATTGCCGTGTCCTGTACCCCCGATCGAACGAAAGAGATATTTTCGGATTTTCGCACGATTGACACCGGAATAAAGCACGGCACCGTTACAGTTCGCTCGGATGGGAATAATCTGGAGCTTACAACCTTCAGAATCGACGGAGAATACGGCGACAACCGCCACCCCGAATCCGTCTGTTTTACACGCAGCATCGGCGATGATCTGGCACGCCGTGATTTTACGGTAAATGCCATTGCGTACAGTGAGCGTGACGGAATTGTCGATCCGTTCGGCGGCGAAAACGATATAGAAAATAAAATCATACGCTGTGTCGGCGACCCCGACAGACGCTTTAACGAGGACGGGCTCAGAATAATGCGCGGCATTCGTTTTTCGTCCGTTTTAGGCTTTGTCGTTGAAGAAAATACTGCCGAAAGCATGATAAAAAATGCCGGACTGCTTCATAATATTTCATCGGAACGAATATTTGTCGAGCTGAAAAAAATGCTTGTCGGCACGGATGTGTCAAATGTGCTTATCCGTTTTGCTCCCGTGATAAAAACCGTTCTCCCGGCACTGAATACTCTGACGGAAACAGAATACGGCGCTGTCTGTGAAGGCCTGAAAAATGCCGAATCGCCCGATGTCGCACTTGCCGCTCTGTTCATAAAAAACAGTCGTGAAGACATTGCGAAAGCACTCGCGTTCTTAAAATCCGATAATAAATTTCGTGATACCGTTTTGTTGCTTCATGAAACGGCGAATTGCTATGACAGCAAAATTAACGAATACGGTGAAGAGTGTTTTCTTCGTCTTTTTGCCGGCTGTCACGGTATCGAAAATACCGAAAAGCTTAATACAATTATAAAAATTACCCGAGGCGAGAATGCTGTTTTATCGAATTTTGTCGAGAACGGCTGCCCCGGTGCGATGTCAAATTCACGCCTTGCCGTTTCGGGTTCGGATCTTATTAAAACAGGGCTTAAGGGCACCGAAATAGGTAAAGCCCTTAATGCCCTTACGGTTATGGTTGCGGCAGGAAAAATCGAAAACTCAAAAGATGAGCTGCTGAATTCAATCGGCAATTGGCAATGAGCAATTAAGCTGTGCAAGAGGCGAAGCTTATAATCTGAAACGCCTCGGCGTTTTCCTTCATTGTTAATTATTAATTATTAAATGTAAGAATGAAGCCACATAGCTGTTTTTTTTCTGTTGTTAATCGACCTTAACAATGTACCCGTCTTTTCTTGCTTTTGTCGCCGGGTATGCTCCGTCAACATAGCCTATCGCGAGGTTGCCTATACCTTCATAATCGCCCTCAACGCCGAGGGATTTAAGAATGGCTTTGCCCTCATCCGTGTCAAAAACTTCTTTTGCTCTGTGAATCCAGCATGAACCGAGCCCCAGAGCATTTGCGGCAAGCATCATATTGCCCATAACGAGCGAGCCGTCATAAATATGTGTCGGCATATTTCTGTCTGCCAGAACTATAAGCACTGTGGGAGCGCCGTAAAACGGATCTTTGTCCGCACCCATAACGGCGGCATTCATTTTTGAGAGCCTGTCACGAAGCTCTTTGTTGCTTATTTCGAGAATAATGGGTGACTGTCTGTTCATGCCCGATGCGGCGCATGAGCCCGCAAACGCAATTTTGTCCGCAAGAGCCGTCGGAACGGGATCCTGCTTAAAATTTCTTACACTTCGTCTTGATGTGATTGCTTCAAAAAGCTCCATGATATGACCTCCATACAGTTTATAATACGTTGATAATCGGCAGTTAGCAATGAAGAGCTAACAATAAGGGGACCGGGGAACTAAGAAAATCCTGCGGACTTGATTTATATGGCTTCGCTGTAATAAATGCTGATTTGCATAAGCCACGTGCTGATAAGGAAGTATTGTTACAAAACAAAGACAAATCATCAGTAAAATGTATAACAAATCTAATTGTTTGTCACAAAATTATGTTATACACATTTTCGGTATTTTGTTTTGAAATGCAATGCAGTTTCGTAGCCAAGAAAAATTTTTCATATCGAAGCCCGGAAATGAAGCAAGGCTGACGCCTTGCGAGGCTTTCGGACAAAGATATGGGAGATTTTTCGGCGAGAAACCAATACTTCGTTGTCAGTGCGTGGCTTATGA